>NZ_CP046620.1:1702500-2037500 GCF_009931615.1 Algicella marina
GGGAGTGTGCGTCATGTTCCTCGTAGACCATCGCAGGCACCTCCGGCTGAAGATGCTCACAATCCTCATACAGATCCCAATACTTGCGCCGGGCAACATACGGATCGTGCGGGTGAGTGAAGCTGACGGTCAGGCACCAAGGCCGCGTGTCACGGCCGCGCGCAAGATCGTAGATCTTTTGTGTGGCGTTGAAGGCGACCTCGTCGTCGTATTCCATCTGGTTGCTGGTCTCGGCAATCCCGGCGCCGGTAACCGACCCCATGTTGTGGTACCACCAGTCGATCCGCTCCCCCGGCTTGCGATAATCCGGTGTCCATCCGAAGTCCGCCGGATAGATATCCGTCGTCAGTCGCTCCTCGAAACCGTGCATCTGGTCAGGTCCGACAAAATGCATCTTGCCTGAAAGGCAGGTCTGATAGCCTGCTCGGCGAAGATGGTGCGCATAGGTTGGCAAGTCGGAAGGAAATTCGGCCGCGTTGTCGTATACACCAGTGACCGAGGGCAACTGACCCGACATGAAGCTTGCCCGCCCCGGCGCGCACAGCGGTGACGCCGTGTAGCAGTTCTCGAAACGGACAGAACGGGCGGCCAGCTTTTTGAGGTTCGGGGCATGCAGCCACTCCGCCGGTCCGTCCGGGAACAGCGTGCCGTTCAACTGATCAACCATAAGAATGAGGATGTTTGGCTGGCTCATGTTTGTCTCCCCAACTCGCGATCGAGTGCCATTTGTACATGGGCGGAGGCACTGCTACCGGTAATGTCCTGTGGGTTGATGGCACTGCGCAGATAAAGCCCATCGATCAGGCCGCCGATTCGCTGCGCCACTCCCGGTGCCCGTTCTCCCACGAGGGGTCGAAGTTCATGCACAAGGTTGGATTGCAGCCGGCGGTGATAGATCGACAACAGCCGCTGCGCCTCGTCGGATCGCTGCGCTAACACGTAGAAATTTAGCCAGGATGCGATCACTGCCTTGCGAAAATTCGTTGGTGAAAAGCTCGTGTCGATGATCACCCGCAGCCGATCTTCCGGCGTTTTCTCCGAGCGCAACGCCGTCCTTATTTCCGTGCCGTAGACAGTCAGAACATGGCGCATCGCGGCGAGGAACAGCTGCTCCTTGTCTCCGAAGTAGTGGAACGCAAGCGCAGGTGAGACACCTGCCCGCTTGGCGATCTTGCTGACGGTGACATCGAGAGAACCGGTTGATCCGATCTCGATGATTGCTGCCTTTACAAGCTGCGAGCGCCGCTGCGGTTCGACCGACATCCTACGACCTCCCGAGAAATCCCTTGCATTCCAGCTTTAGGAGTGGCGTGATTGATTAGTCAATCAACATTTTCTGCACTAAGTTTCGGGATGGAGCGAGATATGAAGTTCAATGCACTCAAAACCACCGTGTCGGCACTGGCGTTGATGGTCGTCGGCACGACCACCGCCCTTGCCGCGTGTGACAGTGTGGCAATGTCGGATGTCGGCTGGACGGACATCACCACCACAACGGCCACCGCCAAGCATGTTCTCGAGGGCCTTGGCTATGAAGTGGACGTGAAAGTCCTTTCCGTGCCCGTCACATTTGCCTCACTGGAAAGTGACGACATCGACGTTTTCCTCGGCAACTGGATGCCGGCCCAGACGAGCGCCATCACTCCCTATCTCGAAAGCGGCGAGATCGAACAGATAAACGTAAACCTCGAAGGTACCAAATACACCCTCGCAGTTCCCACCTACACTTATGAGGCCGGGCTCCAGAGCTACGCGGATATCGCCAAGTTCGCCGAGGAACTCGACCGCAAGATCTATGGAATTGAGCCGGGCAATGAGGGCAATGCCTACCTCGTCAGCCTCGCAGAGGAAAACAAGCACGGCCTTGAAGACTTCGAGGTTGTCGAAAGTTCAGAGCAGGGAATGCTCGCACAGGTGGCCCGCTTTTACGATGATGAGGAGCACGTGGTCTTTCTCGGCTGGGAACCCCATCCGATGAACGCCAATTTCTCGCTGAAATATCTGCCGGGCGGTGAGGATTTCTTCGGCGGCGAAGGTGTGGTCCATACTGTGACGCGTCAGGGCTTCTCCGAGGAATGCCCCAATGTGGGCCAGTTGCTGGCCAACATGGATTTCACGCTTGAGATGGAGAACTCCATCATGGGCCAGATCCTCGATGACGGCGCTGATCCGGACGAAGCCACGATGGAATGGCTGAAGGCCAATGCCGGCGTCCTCGACACGTGGCTTGAAGGTGTGACGACGAAGGACGGTGGCGACGCCAAGGCCGCCGTGACTGCCCACATCGGCCTCTGAACGAGGCCCGGTCCCCGCGCGCAACGTTCGCGCGGGGACAGCCCTTTTCCAAAAAATCGTGACGAGGAGATGCCGGCTTGGATTGGCTTACAGACAACAAGATTCCGGTCGGCAAGGCTGCAAAATCCGTCTTCGACTGGGTGCGCGACAACGGAGAGTTTCTCCTCGACGGCCTGTCGACGGTTATGGAGGCGATGATCGACGCCATCCTGTGGGTCTTGCAAACGCCGAATCCATTAATCGTCGTCGCCGCTTTCATTGGCATCACCTGGTATCTTCAGCGGAGCTGGAAAACCTGCATTTTCGTCTTTTTCGGTTTCCTTTTCATCCTTAACCAGGGCTACTGGGAAGAGATGACGGAGAGCCTCACCCTCGTTCTCTCGGCCTGTGTCGTCTGCATGGCCATTGGCGTACCCATAGGCATCGCTGCCGCACATCGGCCCAATCTGTATGTCTACCTCCGCCCCGTCCTCGACCTGATGCAGACCCTGCCCACGTTCGTCTACCTCATCCCTGCAATCGTGTTCTTCGGTATCGGCATGGTGCCCGGCCTGATAGCTACGGTGATCTTCGTCCTGCCCGCGCCGATCCGGCTGACATATCTCGGAATCCACTCCACACCAAAGCCGTTGCTGGAAGCAGCCCGCGCCTTCGGGGCCTCTCCGCGACAGACACTCTTCAAGGTTGAACTGCCCTATGCCTTTCCGCAAATCATGGCCGGGTTGAACCAGACGATCATGCTCTCGCTTTCGATGGTGGTTGTCGCGGCCCTTGTCGGGGCCGACGGTCTCGGCGTGCCGGTGGTTCGGGCGCTGAACCAGGTGAACACCGCGCTCGGGTTCGAATCCGGGTTTGTCATCGTCGTGGTGGCCATCATTCTCGATCGGATGCTGAACGTGGGGGCACGGAAATGAGCGTCGCAGTAAAGATCGACAACGTTTCAATCGTATTCGGTGATCGTCCCAAGCAGGCCCTGCCGCTGATGGATAAGGGCAAGGAGCGCGGCGAAATCCAGGAGACTACGGGCCAGGTGCTCGGCGTACACGATTGCAGTACGGAAATCGAAGAGGGCGAAATCCTTGTCCTCATGGGTTTGTCCGGCTCCGGCAAATCGACGCTGCTCCGGGCAATCAACGGCTTAAATCCGGTGGTGCGCGGCTCAGTCAGCGTTCACGACGGCGATCAAATGGTCAATGTCACCCAGGCGGACGCCGCGACATTGCGGCGGTTGCGGATGCAGAACATCGCGATGGTCTTTCAGCAATTCGGTTTGCTTCCGTGGCGGTCGGTGCGTGAAAACGTAGGTCTCGGCCTCGAACTGGGCGGAGTGAATAAGACGGACGCCAACGCAAGGATCGACCGGCAGTTGGAACTGGTCGGCCTCTCAGACTGGTCCGAACGGAAGGTTGGCGAACTTTCCGGAGGCATGCAGCAGCGCGTCGGCCTCGCCCGTGCCTTCGTAACCGAGGCACCGATCCTGCTGATGGATGAGCCCTTTTCTGCGCTCGATCCACTGATCCGCACCAAGCTGCAGGACGAACTGCTTGAATTGCAGCAGAAGCTACGCCGCACGATTGTCTTCGTCAGTCATGACCTCGACGAAGCCTTCAAGCTGGGTAACCGTATTGCCATCATGGAGGGCGGGCGCATCGTGCAGGCAGGCACCCCGCAGGACATCTTCCGCGACCCGAAAAACGAGTATGTCGCCGAGTTCGTTCAGCACATGAATCCACTTGGCGTCCTCCGGGCTTGCGACCTCATGCAACCAGTAACCGGCGAGACACAGGGCACCCTTCCCGCGGATCTTTTAATCCGCGACGGCATGGACAGGCTCATCGGCTCTAATTCTCCCATCGGCGTCGAAGAGGGCGGGCGGATCGTCGGCCAGATATCAAAGGACGATCTGCTGGCCAGCATGGCCGCAAACAATCCGAATGTGAAAGTCGCCGAGTAGCGTCCCCGTTCCTGCGGCAGGCCGTTTTCTTGCACGCTCATCGAGTCCCGGCCTGTTTCCCTGTCGAATTCTCGGCCATTGGTGTACGCTGATTGTCGCCAAGCCTTCTGTATCTGTAATCATCGGCCTGCGAGTTACCGTCGGAAGCGATCATTTCAGACATGCGTCAAATTGCGCCCTCAGGCGTGTAGTGCGCGTTCCAGATCGTCACAAAAGCTTCGACGGACACTGCTAGCAACACCTTTTATCCAGCATCGAAGCGTCGCATCCGACCTTCGGCACAGCCAGACACGGGGAGTTCAAGATGACATCCAGACAGCCAACAATGTCCGCTGACGAGTGGGACGAACTCAATTTTCCGCGCCCGGAAGTTCAAGGGTTTGACGAGGTAGTGGAACGGGCAATTTCCCGCCGCGGATTTCTTGGCGGCACCCTCGCATTCGGTTCCGGGGCCGCCGTGATGGGCACTGCGTTCCTGAACGGCGGTTCCGCAATGGCGCAGTCTTCGAGCCGCTTTGCTTTCGAGCAGATCAGCGCCCGGACTGACAGCACAGTCCATGTGCCGAATGGATACAGCTGGGACGTCCTCGTTCGTTGGGGCGATCCGCTGTTTTCTGATGCACCTGAATTCGATCCGGCAACCGGTATCCCGACCGAAGGATCCGATCGCGTGTTCGGCGAAAACACCGACGGGATGGAACTCTTCAGTTTCAAAGGCCACCAGCTTCTGGCCGTTAACAGTGAATATACCAACAACGACACAAACCTGGCCCATACCGAGGATGGCTTGCCGACATCTGCCGAGGATGTTCTGCGTCTCCAGAACTTCCAGGGTGTGTCTGTCATGGAAGTCACGGAAGACGCCGATGGGTGGAAAGTTGTTATCGACAGTCCATACAATCGCCGCATCCATCACAACACGCCGATGTCTCTGGACGGCCCCGCAGCCGGCCACGACCTGCTGAAAACGGCGGCGGACCCCAGCGGCACACAGTCATTGGGCACGTTCAACAATTGCGGCGCCGGCCGTACGCCATGGGGCACCTACCTGACCTGCGAGGAAAACTTCAACGGATATTTCGGCGCAACAGGTGACATGCCAACGGATGAGAAGATCTCAGCCGGATACGATCGCTACGGCATCAATGAGACGGGTTTTGACTACAATTACCACCAATTCGACCCGCGTTTCGATGTCTCCACCAATCCCAATGAGCCGCATCGCGCCGGCTACATCGTGGAGATCGATCCCACACAGCCCGACGCCGTTCCGGTGAAACGCACCGCCCTCGGACGTTTCAAGCATGAGAATGCGGCGACTGCCCTCGCCCCGGACGGACGCGTCGTGGCGTATATGGGCGACGACGAACGCGGCGAATTCATGTACAAGTGGCTGTCCCGCGATGTCTACGTTCCCGGCGGCGATACCTCCACGCTCTTGTCCGAGGGCCAGCTGTTCGTGGCAAAGTTCAATGAGGACATGACGGGCGAATGGGTGGCCCTGACACCCGATGCGACTGGCATGGACGCTGCCGAAATCGCCATTTTCACCCGCACCGCCGCGTCCGCTGTCGGTGCAACTACGATGGACCGCCCCGAGTGGGTCGCAGTCAATCCAACTGCTGTGGAAGCCTATTGCTGCCTCACCAACAACAGCCGCCGCGGTGCCACCAATGACGACGGCTCGGTCCGCAGCAATGCCGGTGGCGACGAGATGACCGTGAACGCGCCCAACCCGCGGAAAACCAATGACTACGGCCAAATCGTCCGCTGGCGCCCCCATGGAGACAACCATGCGGCCAACACCTTCGATTGGGATCTCTACGTCATGGCCGGCAATCCGGACGTGCACACCGAAGGCGCCTACGCCGGCACGGCCAACATCAACGCTGGCAACCTCTTCAACTCACCGGACGGAATGCAGATCGACAGCACTGGCCTGATCTGGATTCAGACGGATGGCGACGACTCGAACGAGGGTGACTTTGCCGGCATGGGCAACAATCAGATGCTCGCGGGCGACCCGGTAACCGGCGAAATCCGCCGCTTCCTTACCGGCCCCAACGGCTCCGAGGTGACAGGTCTCACCTGGTCAGCGGACAAACGCACAATGTTCGTCGGCATTCAGCATCCGGGTGGCTCCTTCCCGGACGGCGAAGGCTCCCTGCCCCGGTCATCCATCGTTGTCGTCAAACGCGACGACGATGCCCTCGTCGGCTGAGGCCGCGGGCCACAATCGGAAACGCCCCCGGGGAACCGGGGGCGTTTTGCCTTACCGTTGGCTCTTCTGCCAGTCCGGATGCATCCACGGCTGGGCGTTTGAACGTGGCAACGTCTCCTTGCCCAGGATGTGGTCGGATGCCTTTTCCCCGACCATGATCGAAGGCCCGTTCAGGTTGCCGTTGGTTATCCGCGGGAAGATCGAGCTGTCAGCCACCCGCAATCCCTCCACTCCGATCACCCGGCACTCCGGATCCACCACGGCCATCGGGTCATCGCGTCGTCCGATCCGTGCCGTTCCGCAAGGGTGATAAGCACTCTCCACGTGTTCCCGCAGGAACCCGTCAAGCTCATCGTCGCTCTGCAATGCCACGCCCGGCTGTATCTCGTGACCGGCATAGGGCTTGAAGGCCTCCTGCGCGAATATTTCCCGCGTCAGCCGGATGCAGGTGCGGAACGCTTCCCAGTCCTCCGGTTGGCTCATGTAGTTGAACAGGATGCGCGGCGCATCGTTCGGATCGGAGGAACGTAGCCGGACGGTCCCGCGAGAGGGGGAACGCATCGGCCCCACATGGGCCTGAAAACCGTGCCCCTCCGCCGCCGCCTGCCCGTCGTACCGAACCGCTATCGGCAGGAAATGATACTGAATGTCGGGGTATTCCACCCCTGCCCCGCTGCGAATGAAGGCCGCAGATTCAAACTGGTTGGAGGCGCCGGGCCCCGTCCGTGTAAACAGCCACTGCGCTCCCACCATCGCCTTGCCGAACAGGTTCCAATATTTGAACAGCGTCACCGGCTGGGTCGCCGTCATCTGCAGGTAGATTTCCAAATGGTCCTGCAAATTGCTTCCGACGCCCGGTCTGTCCGCCACCACCGGAATCCCGAATTCCGTAAGATGCGCCGCCGGCCCGATGCCAGAGTGCATCAGGATTTTCGGAGTATTGAGAGAGGACGCAGCAAGTACCACCTCGCGTCCGGCACGGATCACTTCCAGCTTGCCGCCGCGCTCTACTTCCACGCCCACGGCACGCCCATCCTCGATCACGACCTTGCGGGCGAGCGCGCGCAGTAACGAGCAGTTCTGACGTTTCAGTGCAGGGCGCAGGTAGGCTTTCGCAGCAGACCATCGCTCACCGTTGTGGATCGTCTGCTCCATTGGTCCGAAGCCTTCCTGCTTCTCGCCATTGTAGTCATCCGTCGTCTGATAGCCGGCCTGTCTGCCGGCTTCTACGAAAGCCGTTACCAGCGGGTTGTCGCGCTTGCCCCGCGTGACATGCAATGGCCCGTTCTTCCCGCGCCATTCCGGATCGCCTCCATGGCCGGCGCTGTCCCACGTTTCCATCCGCTGGTAATAGGGCAGAACATCAGAGTAGGCCCAGCCGTCCGCGCCGCTTTCGGCCCAATGGTCGAAGTCCTTGGCGTGACCGCGTACATAGACCATACCGTTGATGGACGAAGATCCGCCGATCACCTTGCCGCGCGGTGTCGCCAGTTCGCGTCCTCCCAAATGTGGCTCCGGCTCGCTCTTCATGCCCCAGTCATAGCGGGCCATGTTCATCGGGTAGGACAGCGCACCGGGCATCTGGATCAGTGGGCCGAAATCACTACCGCCATGCTCGATTACCAGTACAGAGTGCTCACCGCTCTCCGACAATCTGTACGCCATCGCGCATCCGGCAGAACCGGCACCAACGATCACGAAATCTGCCTGCATGACATTTGCCCCTTGTCCCGTCAGAGGCCCGGAGCCCCCGAAACGAACAGGGCCAGGCATGTTGCATACCTGGCCCTGTTCCCGCCGGAAAAACCGGCGTCTGGCAAATCTGTCAAATCGTGGTGATGTCGTCCAGCACCAAGTTCGTTCCGGCCCCGAAACGGGCGACGATTTCCATCTCGGCTTCGCTGCCGCTGCCATCGGCGTCGTAGAAGAGCCGGCCAGTCGGTCGGTCGTAGATCAGCCGGGCATCTGCATCATTGGCAGACGTGCCGCGAACGAATGCATCGCGCAGGTTGTCACCCAGATCGAAAACTGTTTCGTCGAAGGCGATCTGATCGGTTCCCGTCACGAAATGACGGACAGTATCGGCATTGTCCGATCCGAAGAAGTCGAACACGATGGTATCGCGCCCATCGCCCCCATTGATGAAATCGTTGCCGGCGCCGCCATTGATGATGTCGTTGCCGCCATCCCCCATGATCACGTCATTACCATATCCGCCCGAGACCACATCGTGGCCCCAGCCGGCGTGCAATGTATCGTCACCCAGCCCGCCGTCGAGGATGTCGTTGTGGCCACCCCCATACAGGCTGTCATCGCCTTCCTCACCCCGCAACGTATCGAGACCACGTTGACCCGAAAGTACATCATCGCCTTCACCGCCGATCAGGAAATCATGACCGTCGCCGCCTGAGACGTTGTCGTCCCCGCCCATTGACAGGATCAGGTCATGACCACTGGTGCCATTCATGATCTGACCCCAGTTGTTGCCAACGGTGCGCGGCAGATCGAGCGCGTTGATCGAGGTCAGCAACATGCTGGCATCGCCACCGAATTCATCGAACAGTACGGCTTCAACCTCCGTCATGCGACGGTTCAGCAAGGTGACATTCTCGATACTGCCGTCAAAGAACCAGTCGGCGTTGTCCAATCCGTCGCGCCTATAGATGCTGGACCCGCCGATGAGCATATCCTCGGTGTTGCCGACCATGCCTCCTTCGACGCCGTCTTCCACATCGACCAGTTCGCCGTTCACAAACAGGGAAAGCGTCTGTTCGTTGAAGGTGAAGGCAATGTTGTACGTCTCACCTGCCTCGATCCGCTCATCGTGGAAACGCAACTCGCGGGTTTCGTGGGTGCCTTGCATCCGTACCCGCAGATAGCCCTGCTCGTCGATCCAGATCGACAGGTGACCACCACTTTCGTAGCCGAGATGATCCTTGGAGATCAGTGCCATTTCGCGATGGCCGACCTCGTCCGCGGTGAAGGAGAAAGCCCAGGTTCCCTGCGCCCTTGCCATGCCCCGCGTGTGTCCCAGCGTGTCATAGCCACCGCCGAAAAATTCGCGCCCCGGATCAGAGGCGACGACCCACATCGGCGCCGCATCGCCCAGCGTCTGGGTGCGAGCGGAACGCAGGATACCGGCAAGAAATGGGTTCTCGGAAAAGTCCGAGGGATCGGATCCGATCGGATCACCTTCCGTATCGCGGCTGTCATAGCCAGTCAGAGTTGAGCCATCAGGCCCCGTACTGCGCCGCGTCTCACCGGTCGGCGCCACAGCCTCGTTCAACTCGTCGATCGTGTCGACGATTCCGTAGGTCACACCGGGCTGAGTGTTGATGTCCTCCACGTTCACCAAGTCACCATGCACGACGATATAGCCGAGATTGTCCTGATCGTGTGCACCGCCGCCGCCGCCCATCTGCTGGGAATAGACCTCGATGATCGAAACGACAGCATCATCGATACCGTCACCGTTCGTGTCGATGCCCTCATAGGTCACGCGCACGTTTGTGGTGTGCCCGATCACGGAAATCGTATCCTGGCCCGCGTTGTAGTCGGTGATCACCTCGATCCCGAGACTGTCCACCCAATGATCGTGCAGATAGGTGTTTTCGCCCGCCACGCCGGCCCAGTCGATAGTCCGATCCTCGTTGACATGCTCCATGATGATATCGAGCCGAGCGTTGATCCGCGTCTCGAAATAGAAATGGTCGCGCCCTCTGCCACCAACCATCACGTCGTCACCGACAATCGCCTGGTCGACCCAGTCGCGCAGCTGCGCCCGGTTCCAGTTCAGGCTGCCGGGGTCTGCAGGCCGCGTCGGGTTTCCGGTGACAAGCTGTCCGATCCTCGGCTCGCCGACATCGGAAACGGAAATCAGCAGATCGTTGCCTGCCCCGCCCAGAAGCATGTCGGAGCCGCGGCCGCCGTTCAGAACGTCATCGCCATTTCCGCCGTTCAGGATGTCGTCGCCATAGCCGCCTTCGATGAAATCGCGGCCCTGGTTGCCGCGCAACACGTCATCTCCGGCACCACCATCAATCGTGTCATCGCCACGCCCACCGTTGATCTCGTCGTCACCAGCCGCCATCGGCTCCGGCCCGGAGTCTGCGGTCACCGCCTGACCGGGCCCGTGGCTGATCAGCCGGTTGAGTTGCCAGCTGTTCAGCGCATCCCCCGGCTCGAAACCGCCCCAGAACCCGAATTCAGCCAGCGCACCATCAAAAGCACGGTCCAGCCGCGCCGCGTCCGCGCCAAATTCCTGTGCCGTGTCGGCGTTCTCCGAACCGGAGCTGTCGGCCCCCAGAACCCAGGGCTCGTGATTGTTCACGAAGAAGGCCTCGGTGTAGACGCCCGGATTGCCCACGTCGCCCTCCACCGAAGACCAAGCCGAGTTCGGAACCGCCTGCCCATCGAGATAGACCGTCACGCCATTCTCGGTAAAGGAAACAGCGATATGCTGCCAGCGTCCTTCGTTCAGAAGGTCCGGCGATGTCTCCCAACTTACATTACTGCCACCATCGCCCGGTGCCATCCGCAGGAACAGGCCTCCGTCATCGGTGTGGCCCAGACGGAAATGGCCACCGTCGCCGTTGCCGCTGGCATCCTTGGAGAGGAAAATGCTGCTTTCGCCCAAATCGTCGGGCCGAACCCAAAGGGCAATCGTTCCCTGCGTCACTTCGAATGCACTGTCATGCTCGATAAAGGCAAACTGGTTGCCACCGTTGAAATCCAGCGCCGGCACACCGTTGCGCGGACCACCTATGTAGCCGTTGGTCCGGACGAGCGACTGCGCCTCGACAAGGGAATAGGCCACCGCATCGGGTCCGCCCCGTGCATCCTCGAAAATACCGTCACCGCCCTGCCGATTGAACGTCCAGTAGCCCAGCGCACCGGGGATACCTGCCTGGCTCTCCGCCGTTGGCGCCAGCCTGTCGTTGCCGGCACTGCCGTTGATTGTCTGTCCTTCAACTTCTTCCGTACCGAGTTGATCGAAGGAGCCGCGTGTCGTCACCGGGTCCGGACGGCTGCGCCCGGCCACTTCAAGTTCGTCCCACCACGGATTGTCTACATAGTCCTCGGGCGACCCTGTAATGCTGCCAAGGCCACCATTGGTATCCCTGGAGTCATATCCCCGCACCCCGTCATTGACCATCACCTCGCCGTCGGGCCGCAGCGCTTCCGCCACCTCGTCGATGGTATCGACAATGCCGTAAGCGACATTGGGATTGACGATGACATCCTCGAGATAGACTCGGTCGCCGAACACCAGGATCTGACCGATCAGGTCCTGGTCATGCGCACCGCCGTTGCCCATCATCTGTTGCGAATAGACACTCAGGACAGTGTCCATCACCCCATCGTCGTTCAGGTCGCGATAGTTAAGCCGGACATTCGCCGTATGCCCAACCACGGCAATCGTGTCCTCATGACGGTTGTAGTCTGCAATGACGTCAATGCCGAAACTGTCGATCCAATGGTCATGCAATTCGTCGTTTTCGCCGGCCACACCGGCCCAGTTGATCGTGCCGTCGCTGCGTACGTGGCGCTCGATGATTTCCAGTTTGGCATTGATCTGGGGGGAAAACAGGAAGGTATCGTTGCCCTCTCCACCGACAAGGATGTCATGCGCCACAAGTGGCTGATCTTCGTATCCGCGCAGGAACTGGCGGTAGAAATTGACCTCACCATCCGGATCGGGGCGCGTCTGGTTGCCTGTGGCAAGTTGGCCGATCCGGGTGATCCCGGCGTCCGACCGGCTGATGAGCAGGTCGTCGCCCGCACCTCCGACCAGCATGTCGGACCCACGCCCGCCGTCCAACGTATCGTTGCCGTCATCGCCTTCGAGTAGATCGTCTCCGTATCCGCCGTTGATGTGGTCGTTGCCGTTACCCCCGGAAAGCTCGTCGTCACCACCAAGGCCTTCGATGGTGTCAGCCCGCCATGTCCCGTTTACGACATCGTCACCGTCCAGCGTATCCTCGCCGAGGAAGAAAGACGGGTGGTATTCGTCCACCGGCACGATCTCCGTGCCCTCCGGCGGATTGTTGAACTCCCAGACGGAGCGGAAATAGGCGCTCGAATCCACAGTAACTCCGTCGATCCGCAACTGAAGCTGCTGGCCACCGCCGGAATCGAAGTACAGCATGTCGAGCGAGTAGAGCCCGCCCTGGAAGTCCGCCACCCGCGCCGTGCCGTCCGGAGCCCGTCCGCCCTCGAACCGCGAAAACTCGACGCCGCCCAGTTCCAGCAGGAAACCATCATCGGAGACGACTTCGATTTCATGTACACCGGGCGGAATGTAGATATACCCCGAAAGCTGAAAACCCGCGTCGTCCATCAGGGTCTGGTTGCCCGGCCCGGAGATGCTGCCAGCATCATCACCGACGAAATCCGCAATCGTCGTTTCGCTGCCGTGGCCGCGGTAATTCAGCTCGGTCGCATTGAAGAGAATCTGCGGGTCGGGTGACTGGTCGATAACTTCCTGAAGCCGGGTGATAGAATAAACTCCGGTTCCCGGCGAGTATACCGCGCCCTGTAGGCCGGAACCATGCAGCGGCACGCCACCATCCGGCGCATTCGTCGCCCGTACTGCCGTTCTCATCCCCGAAGGTGTATCAACCGCCGTTTCGTCGAAAAAAATCGAATAGTCATCCATCACATCTCTCCAGTCGCAGCCCGCAGCATCAATACGGCTTTCGCTACAATAACGAGAGGCAGCCAATGTCCCTGCCCTCAGAAATTTCACTCTGAACTACACCCGGCACAGTCCCCCCGAACCGCACATGGCCACCGTAGGGCGACTTTATGGCAGCTTTCGGTCGGAAGGCCTTATTTTTTACATGAAATTTTAAATGAGCGGGTCTCCGCCGAATTCATATTTCGACCCGATTCCCGCCACATTTCGCCTCAATTCAGATGGGGATGTGCCACCCATACTCAGCCGCTATTTGCAGCCTCGTCACGCAACTTCTGCGCGAGAAAGTGGCGCAGGTCCGAAAGCTGCTTTGACCGCAACGACACGTAGACGAACTCAAGGTTTGTCCGCTCCGTCACCATCTCGCCCGGATATGGCAGATAACTCAGTTCGCGGGACCCAAAGGACGGCGAGGCAGTGCCCACTTGCCACTCGGTCGTCAGCCGCACGTCCACCAGTTTCATCGCGGTTCCGTGGGCCACATCCGGCACTTCCAGAGGCACACCGGCCAGACGAAGATAGGACATCTTGTCCTTCGCCTGCTGGAACCCGTCGATGAACTGATCCGTCAGAACCTGGATTTCCGCCGCTTCATCAACGTCTTGCATGTGGCTGTGGTGGTCTACCCCGGGCTGGTTATGCCCGTGGTGGTGATGGTCGTGATGATGGTCATGGTCTACGGGGTGATCGTGCGGCATCACTTGCTCCCTGCCCGAGTGGTCCAGCGCTTCCCGTGGGTCGCTTCGGAATACTCGCCCATCGGCAGGCTCACCGGCTTGTCGATGTGCCGCTTGTGCGCGCCCATCTTGCCATTGGACACCAGCGCTCCCAGCACATCGACGATAACGCGGGTGCCCATCAGTGCCGTGATTTCGGATTGATCGTACGGCGGTGATACTTCTACCAACTCCATTCCGCAAATCCCCTCCGCCGCCACCTTGGAGGCCAAGGCCAACGCCTCGCGCGGCAGAAAGCCGCCCGGCTCCGGCCAGCCCGTTCCCGGCACGAAACCACAGTCGATGCTGTCTATGTCAAAAGACATATAGACCATATCCACCCCATCCCACGCCATCTCCAGCGCCATCTCGGCAGTCTTGTCGATGCCCATCTTCTCCATGTCGCCCATGGTAATGATGTTTGTCTCCCGCTCGCGGGCAACCTTCACCGCCTCGCGCGGCACCTGCCAGCCACCGATGCCGACCTGTACGAGGTTCTTGGCAGGTACGTTCGGCAGGTTCGTGGAGTGGAACCACGGCGTCGTGTGCATCCGCTCGTCCAGATCCTTTTCCTGAATGTCGGCATGCCGGTCGAAATGCACGATCCCGATTTTCTTGGAGGTGCACTCAGCGATCCCACGCACACACGGAAACCCGATGGAATGATCGCCGCCGATGATGATCGGCATCGACCCGGAACTGAACACATGCGATACCGCCCGGCTGATCTGGTCGAACGTTTTCTCGATGTTGCCAGGAATGGTAAAGATATCCCCCGCATCGCACAGGCTCATCTGTTCGCGCAGATCCACCCCGATCTCATAGTTGTAGGGCGTATAAAGCGCCGATATCTTCCGCACCCCCTGCGGCCCGAACCGCGTGCCCGGCCGGTAGGTCGTCCCCCCGTCGAACGGCGCGCCGAGCACGGTGGCATCGTAATTGCCCACTTCCGTCACATCCTCGGTATAGGGCGCCTTCAGAAAGGTGTTGATCCCCGCGTAATGCGGCAACTCCCCCCGCGCGAAGGTTGGGATGGAGCGGTCCTCGATACTGTCCGCCGCCGTCAGCCCCATACGCAGCGCCCAGGCCTTCTCCTTCTCCCACTCCTCGCCCGGAATCTCCTCTTCCTTCCGCGCCGCCTTCCAGCCCATCAGCTTGGAAAGATCCGGGTGATGCGCTCGGCGATCCTGCGCTCCCCTGTCCACCGGGTGGTGAGAGCGTGTCTTATGAAGCGGGGGTAGCATGTGTTGCCTCCTCAAGGGTCTGGAAAGGGATGCCGTCGTTCCGGGCATCGAAGTCGTAAGTGATCGTCGCGCCATAGGCTTCCGGGTCGTCCGGGTCCCAGCGCGGCTTGTCGAACACGAGCACACGGTCGCCGAGTTTGAAACCCTCCTCGAGGTCGTGCGTCACCATGAATACGGTCATTTCCGTCTCGGCCCGAAGCTCCGTCAGAAATTCGTGCATCGAAACCCGCGTTCCGGGGTCGAGCGCGCCGAAGGGTTCATCCAGCAGCAGTACCCGCGGTTTGCAGGCCAATGCCTGCCCGATCGCCAGCCGTTGCTGCATGCCGCCCGAAAGCGAACTTGGATACTGGTCCGCCACGTGGCTCAGCCCGATCCGCTCCAGCATCGCACCCGCTGCCGCCCGTGCGGCCGTCCGCTCCGCCCCGAATAGCCGCCCGAAACGCCGCGAAAGTCCCGTGGCCGCCACGATATTCTCGCGCACTGTCATGTGCGGAAACACCGAGTAGCGCTGGAACACCACGCCCCGGTCCGGCCCCGGCTCCCGCGCCGGCTCCGCGCCGTCGATCCGGACCTCGCCGCGCGTCGGCTGCTCCTGCGCCAGCAATAGCCGCAGGAAGGTCGATTTCCCGCATCCCGACGCGCCGACGATGGAGATGAACTCCCCCTTCTCCACCGAAAGGTTCACCCGCTCCAGGATCGGCCGTTTGCCGTAGCTCAGGAAAATGTTTTGCGCCGTCACGTAACTCATGCACGCCCCCCAGCCCACGGATAGGCCTTGCGCGTAATCGCGCCGAGGCACCAGTCGATCATGAAGGCCAGCAGCGTGATCCAGACGACATAGGTCAGGATCACATCCATCGCGAGATATCGCCGAACGAGGAAGATCCGATAGCCCAGCCCGTTCTCCGCCGCAATGGCTTCCGCCGCGATCAGGAACAGCCACGCCGGCCCGAGCGACAGGCGAACGGATTGCAGAAGCCGCGGCATCACCTGCGGCAGTGCCACCTGCAACGCGATGGCAAGTGAGCTTGCCCCCAGCGTCTCCGCCTTGATGATCTGTTCCTCCGGCACCTCCCGCGTGCGCTCGGCCATATCGCGGATCAGGAACGGCGTGATCCCGATGACGATCAGCGCCACCTTGGAAAGCTCGCCGAGGCCGAACACGATGAAGAGGATCGGCAAAACCGCCAGCGGCGGCACGAGGGAGATTGCTGCCACGAACCCCGCCAGCGTCGCCCGCACATAGGGCAAGAGTCCGATCAGCAGCCCCATCACCAGCCCGGTGACGGCGGCGATTGCAACCCCGATCCCGAGCCGCACGAGGCTGGCAATCGTATCCTTCCAGAACAGGATCTCGCCAGAGCGCTTGTCCGGCTCACTCACCAGCCGCACCGCCGTTGCCGCGATCTTGGAAGGCGCGGGCAAAAGCTTGTCGGACGGGTTTTCGGCGAGGCGGATTTCCGAGCCGATGGAATAGGCGAGGAAGGCGAGCAGGAAGGGCACGGCGACAAGCGCCGCGGTAAGCACCCTGCCCGGCCTGCGATTGATCCAGCGCATCAGCAGAAACCCTCGACCACAAGCGCAACGCCCGCAAGAGCCGCGCCAGCGCCGTCCCGCGGGGTGGCGCTGATCACGTCGACAGTCGGAACTTTATGCCCGCCAGATGTCTCCAACCTTGCCGCCCCGAACCGACGCCAGCAAAAGCGCCGCCCCGGTGGGGCGGGACGGCGCTGGCACGGCGGCCCCGTACCGGGGCCTTGATTCCGTGCCGGAAGCACCGCCAGCATCACTCCGAAGTCAGCCACGCACGGCACCGACAGTCCCGCCTTCACAGCGCCCCGTCCGCCGCCATCTGCATGTAGGTCACGTCATAGCGGAACTGCACGTTCGCATCGTCCCCGGTGGTGGAGCCATCCGGGTAGGCTACGCCAACGAAATCCGCCGAAGGCGCGCCTTCACCAAGGATTCCCTTGTCGAACAGGAACTCCGCCACGCTCACCATCGTCGTCTTCAGCTCGTCACTCCCCACGAAGGCGACCGCATCCGCGGGATCATAGAACATCTCGGTGGCGGCAAGCTGCGCCTCGTAGCCCGAAAGATCCGTGCCAGCGGCCTCGCCCATCGCCGTTCGCGCCGCCGCACCCTCGTCGGTATCCGAGGCCATCAGCGCCATCGTCTCGTACCACGCGCCCGCGATCGCCTTGCCGAAATCGGGATTCGCGGCCAGCGTGTCCGTGTTCACCACCAGCATGTCGATGATCTCGCCCGGAATGCCCGAACTGTCGAACAGCTTTTGCGCCCCCGGCTCCTCCATGATGGTGGAGACAAGCGGGTTCCACGTCACCACCACCTCCACGTCATCCGTGGCAAAGGCCGCCACCATGTCGGCATCCGAGGTGTTGATCACGCTCGCCAGATCCCGCTCCGCCAGCCCGACCGTATCCAGCGCCCGTGCCAGCAGGTAATGCGAAACCGAAAGCTCGACGAGGTTAACAGGCTTGCCCGCAAGGCTCGCCAGATCGCCCTCGCCCTTCATGATGATCGCATCGTTGCCGTTGGAATAATCGCCCACGATCAGCGCCGTCGTATCCACACCGCCGCCCGAGGGGATGGAAAGCGTGTCCATGTTCGTCGCAGTCACGCCGTCGAAGGCCCCGGCCGTGTACTGGTTGATGGATTCGATGTAGTCGTTGATCTGCACGATATCGACATCGATGCCGTATTTTTCGGCCCATTTGTCCATGATGCCGCTGTCTTCCATATAGCCCCACGGCATCCAGCCGGCATAGATCGACCATGCAATCCGGAACTCGGATTTTTCTTGCGCCGTAGCGATGGAACCGAGGGTCGATGCGACTGCGGCAATCAGGATGAGATGCTTTCTCATGAGTTTCCCCGTCTGTCGTCCCGCCGGGTGAAAAGACTGGAAACCGGGTGGCAGAACGGAAAGAGAGCCCGGGCATCCAACGCAGTACTCTCCCGGGATTTTGCCCCGCCGTGTACCGGGCGCATGTGGGCGCCGGCGGCATCTCTCGGACCGGTCCTTTCAAATCGAAAGCGGAACCCTAGACACCCTGCGCATTCACCCTAACGGCAAGCTCGTCAAAGGCGTCGACTGAAACGGAACATTTCATTCCAAATCCGCAGCTCTGCCCCCAAAATGGGCAGTTTTCTCGAAAACGCTGAACTTCAGAGCAACATTCTGCCGAGTCAGCACGTCAGCGCGTGCGCCAACCGGCAAGCGGAAGCCACCGGATCAATGAAATGGGCATCGATCCCGGAAAGATGCGCCTCCAGCCCCGTCATGCCCGCACACCCAAGAACAATGGCTGTAACATCATCTTCCCGACGGGCCGCTTCGGCTTCCCGCGCAATGGCCGCGCAGGCCGCCGCCGGGTCGGCCTCCAGTTCAAGCACCGGAATGTCCGAGGCGCGCACCCGACCGCAGATATCGGCAAAGCCACCGGCCCGAATGTTTTCCTCGATGATCGGGATGGAGACCGGCAGTGTTGTCACCACAGAGAAACGGTGCCCCAGCAGGCGTGCCATGTGGAACGAGGCCTCGCCGATGCCCACGACCGGAATTGGCGATTTGGCTTTCGCCTCGGCCAGCCCGGTATCATCGAAACAGCCGATGACGACAGCCATACCAAACCCATACGCTTTCCATACCAAATCCAGCATTGGTGGAATGGCCCTTTCACCGTCCTCGCGCCCCTGAATGGCAGGCGGCCCATCGACCGAGGTCCAGCCCTCGAACACCACGCCGGGCAGCACCTTGCGCGCCGTGGCCAGCATGCTGTCCGTCATCGCCTGTGTCGAATTCGGGTTGATCAGCGTGATCGCACTCACACGTCACCCTTACCCGCATCGGAGCCCATGGCCTTGCGTCTGCGGCCGCTGATTGCTGCAAGAAAAAGAAATATCCCAATGATAATAAGGGAAAAAATCGTAGTCAGCGTACCGAGTGCATAAAGAACCGGTGTGGTGACATTGGTCGTCATCCCGTAGATTTCCAGCGGCAGTGTGTTGTAGCTCCCAGATGTCAGCAGCGTGCGGGCAAATTCGTCATAGCTCAGGGTAAAGCCGAACAACGCCACGCCGATCAGCGATGGCGCGATAATCGGCAACACAACGTAACCTATTGTTTGCAAGGGAGAAGCTCCCTGATCGCGCGCCGCCTCCTCAAAGGAAGAATCGAACCTGTTGAATACCGCGAACATGATTAGCAGCCCGAACGGCAGTGTCCAGGTAAGCTGCGAGCCAAAGCCAGATGTTGACCAATGCACCTCCAGATCGGCCTGGTTGAAGATCAGTCCAACCCCCAGTGAGACAAGGATCGAAGGGATGACCAGACTGGTAATTATCAAATAAAACAACAGGCTGGACCCAGCGAAGCGCCGCCGGAACGCCAAGCCGCCCATTACTGAAATAACCACTGTCGTTAACATCACCATGAGGCCCAGGGTGATGCTGCGCGCAAAAGACCCCCAGATATCACCAACCGCCTGCTGTTCAAACAAATCCCTGAACCAATACAGCGACGTACCCCGCATGGGAAACGTCAGACCGCCACCCGGCCCCTGAAACGAAAGAATTCCGATAGTCAGTGTCGGCCCATAGAGAAAGAGTAGAAACATCGCAAACAAGATACTGAGAAAATAGAAAGATTTCGGCCTAGGCTCCATCTCAAAGCTCCTTGCGAATATCGACGAACCGCAGCAGGATCCCGATGACAATCAACACGGTCACAAGCAGAACGACCGCCGTAGCTGCTGCCGAAGGATACTGCAGCAGCGCGATGTCATTGGAAATCAATCGCCCCACGTTTGCGGACTGGCTACCGGACATGAAACGGACCGTAATGAAGTCGCCCATCACCAACGTCACTACGAAGATTGTCCCGATCATGATCCCCGGCTTCGTCAGAGGAATGATCACGTTCCATAGGATCTGGGCCCCCGACGCACCTGCGTCTCGTGCTGCCTCGATCAGGGATTTATCTATTCGCACCATGGTGTTGAAGATCGGCACAACCATGAAAAGTGTGTAGAGATGGACAAAGGCAAGGATTACCGCGAAGTCTGAAAACAGTAGCCATTCCAGAGGTTCGTCGATGACTCCCCAGGAAATCAGCGTCGAATTGGCAATACCGTTACGTCCCAGAAACGGTATCCAAGAGATCATGCGAATAATGTTCGATGTCCAGAATGGAATGGTGCAGAGCAGAAACAGCGCGATCTGCCATGTCAGACTTCTGATATGAAACGCCAGATAGTAGGCAACCGTGAAGCCGATGACTAAGGTCACAGCCCAAGTTATCAACGCGTATTTGAACGTGTTTAAGAAAACCCTGTAGGTGACTGAGGAACCAAATAGAAATTCGTAGTTTTCAAGTGAGAATGCGGGAATTATCGAGAACTCGGTCGCCTGCCAGAAGCTGACGATAACGATCATGACGATCGGCATTACCAGGAAGAATAGCAGGATCACGGCAAGCGGCGAGACCATCAGCCATCCGGCAACCGTATTTCTGGCGAAAAATTTCTGCATGTGATCTCCGATTGGGGCGCGCACCGGCGCGCCCCAAATGCTTCAGGATGCGATGAACTCGTTCCACTTGCGAACCATGTACTGATTTTCGTCCATGACCGCGTTCCAGCAGGCGACACGCCCCATGCGTTCCTCGAACGCACCACCGTCGCGGGTTTCGCCCGCTTCAGCCAGTTTGTCGCCGGTGGGGCTGGTGATGACATCAGTGGCTTCCTTGCCCTCAAACCAGTAGCCCCACTCGTTCTCGGTCATGAAATCCTTGGAGGTTTCCGGAACGGCGGAGTAGTACCCCTGACGCATCAGGTACCCGCCAACCCAGCCGGAAAGATACCAGTTGATGTATTCATAGGCGGCATCCAGTTCGAGACCGGACAGCGACTTTGACAAGCCGATACCGCCACCCCAACTGCGATACCCCTCTTCAAGAGGCTGATACACGCAGGGAATTCCCTTTGATTTCACAGCGGTAATTGCCGGCGACCACATCGACTGGATGACCACTTCACCGGAAGCCATGAGGTTGACGCTCTCGTCGAAACTCTTCCAGAAGGCCCGGAACTGGCCGTTTTGCTTGGCCTCGGTGAAAATGCCGATAGTCATATCGATCTCTTCACGCGTCATGTTGCCCTTGTCGGGATAGGTGTACTCGCCCATGGATTCCACGACCATGGCCATATCCATTATCCCGATTGACGAGATATCGAGGATCGACGCCTTGCCCTTGAACTCCGGGTTCAGAAGTTCTGACCAGTTGCTGATTGGGCGACCGATCAGATCGGGGCGAATGCCCAGCGTATCGGCGTTATAGATCGTCGGGATAAGCGTCATCCATCCGCTTTGCTCCTGTACGAACTCCTTGCCATCCGGGCCATCAACGAAACCGACGGTGTGCGGGGCGGTGCCTTGCGCAATTTCGCTTTCCGGTGTCAATTTGCCGTCACGAAAGATGCCCACGATCTTGTCGTAGTTTGCGATCCTGCTGGTATCCATGGCCTGAAGGTTGCCTGTCGGCCAAACTTTCTTGCAGATCCAATACTCGATATCGGCGATATCGAAACTGTTGGGCTGCGTCGCCGCACGTTGTGTAACACTGTCAGAATCCAGAGCAGTCATTTCCAGCGTAAAGCCGAGATCTTCCTTAACCTTGTCGGCCACGTCGTTGAGGTTAGAGACGCCGGTACCAAACTGGCGAAGCGTAATGTCCTTGATGTTCTGTGCCCAGATTGTCGGTGCGCCGATTGTCGTGGCACCAACGGCGGTCACCGCTGCGGCACCGGACTTCAGAAGGCCACGCCTAGTGATCTTGCTATTTTCCATTCCTGTTGTCTCCTTTTTGGAAGATTTATCCCGCCAATGCGTGCTGGCGTTTTTCTTGCCAATCAAATGCGACCGACTGGCCGACATCGACTGGCGCGGCAAAAAAATCGGCTTCGGGCAGAACCGCAGCGATCTCTGTGTCGCCCTGCCCCATGGCCGTGATGGCAACGTGTGTGCCCTGATATTCGATGCCCGTGATCGTTCCACTGAAACGGCCATTGCCATCGGACGCGAGTTCAATTTCGTCGGAGCGGATGGCAATCTTGCCGTTGCCCGTGGCAATTACATTATGCCCACCGAGGAAACGGGCGACGAACTCGGTGCGCGGAGCGTTGAAGACGTCTCTAGGATGGCCTGATTGCTCAATGACCGAATTGTTCATGACCACGATCTCGTCGGCGAGGGCCATAGCCTCATCCTGGCCGTGGGTTACGTGAATGAATGCGATGCCAAGTTCACGTTGCAGACGCTTCAATTCCGCCCGCATACGTATTCGAAGGAAGGGATCGAGCGCCGAAAGAGGCTCGTCCAACAGCAGCACCTTTGGACGGGTAATCAGAGCCCGCGCCAGGGCGACACGTTGCTGCTGTCCTCCGGAGAGCTGATCGGGGAAGCGGTTGGCCATGGCCTCCATTTCCACGAGTTCGAGGAGCTTCTGTGCTTCCCTGCGCCGCTCTTCCTTGGCAACTCCGGACATGCGAAGCGAAAAGGCGACATTGTCCACCACCGACAAGTGCGGAAACAATGCGTAGCTCTGAAACATCATCGCGGTGCCACGCTTGGCAGGTGGAAGGCGCGAAATATCAGTGCCGCCAAGAACGATCGCCCCGTCGGTTACAGTCTCATGGCCCGCGATCATCCGCAGCGTCGAAGACTTGCCACAGCCGGACGGCCCGAGGAGACAGGTATAGCCGGTTGACGGAAAGAGATGATTGATCGCATCGACGGCGGTAAAGTCGCCGTAGCGTTTGGTTACACTCACCAGTTCGAGGTCGGATTGTTGTCGCATCGCGTTCTCCTTGCCTCCACCACCAATGCAAACCGGCAATTTGGCAAACGATTGCGTTCGATATCGCCGCAAAAAAAGGACCCGCCGTGAAAATAGGCAGGTCCTTTCGCAGAGTGCGCAAGTTTTAAACAATCATTGTATACAATTTTTCTAGCGGGGTTGTGCCAACCATGCCCGCTTGAGTCGGGATGCACCGGACCCTATCGCTGTCCTTATGACCATAACAGGCACCCACGCCACGAAACGGAAGACCAGCGACGACGTCGTGGATGGCCTTTCCCATGCCATTCATGAACATCGAATAAGCCCCGGCACGAAGCTTGGTGAAGATGAAGTGGCCGATATATTTGGTGTAAGTAGAACGATTGTCCGATCGGCCCTTCAGCAACTGGCTCATCAGCAACTGGTGACACTGGAACGTCATCGTGGCGCTTTCGTCGCCCGCCCTGACCCGGCTGAAGCCCGCGAAGTCATGGAGGCTCGGTCACTCCTGGAGCCACGAACCGCCCGGTCGGCTGCCGACAGAATTACCGATGCCGACATCGCTTTGCTGCACGACAGGATTACGGCTGAACACTCCGCACTGGCATCCGGGAACTATGGGCAGGCGCTGCACCTTTCTGGACGATTTCATACTGATGTCGCCAGGATCGCAGATCAGAAGACAATAGCGGCCTTCATTGAAACACTTGTCGCCCGCTCGTCCCTTGTCATTGCACTGTATTGGCGGCGAAAGAGCGCCATTTGCGAAAGTCATGCACATAACGCACTGATTACAGCTCTTGAAGCGGGCGATGGTCTGCAGGCAGAGGAGATTATGCACGGCCATATTGTCGACCTCGCTCACTCACTCGATTTCTCTAGATCGCCGAAATCGACTTTTTCGCTGCGCGAAGCTATCGAGGGCCGAAGATGATCCGGGTGATGACACTTGCCGACATGGAGACAGTCCTAGGCTGGGCGCAAGACGAGGGATGGAATCCCGGCCTTGAAGACGCAGCCGCATACCTCGCTGCCGATCCCAGCGGTTTTCTTGTTAACGAGCAAGCAGGCAGGCCGGTTGCCGCTGTTTCTGTCGTAAACCATACCGACAATTTTGCCTTTCTCGGTCTTTACCTATGCCACCCAGAGTATCGGGGCCGGGGATTTGGCTATGAAACGTGGCTGGCCGGACTCGAGCACGCGGGAGACCGGACGATCGGACTTGATGGCGTCCCAGCGCAGCAGGCTAACTACAGGAAATCCGGCTTCGACATGTCGGGGAAGACATTTCGATACGAAGGCCGCATACCGCCTATCCGGTGCGATGCGATCACGCCACCCAGAGACAAAGAATCGAACTTACTGGTGCACCGGTATGAAGAAGCTTTTGGCTACTCCATGCCAACATTTCTCACCCACTGGTTCAGCGATACAAAAAACCGTCGCACTTTCATCCTACGTGATGGTTCACTTCTTCGCGGAGCAGTTACGATCAGGCGCTGCGCCGAAGGCTGCAAGGCGGGACCGTTGTTTGCAACAACGGCGGAAGAGGCCAAGCTCTTACTGGCGCACGGCGCATCCGTTTTCGGCGTTGACCAGATAACGATTGATATTCCCGACACCCAATCCCTTCCCTCGGAATTTGAGCGCATTAGTGGCTTGGCGTGCAGCTTCACGACCGCAAGAATGTATCGCGGCACTCCACCGTCGCCTGAAACGAGCTTCGCAGGTCTCGTAAGCACCGCGACACTCGAGTTGGGTTGATTATAGCCCTCCTGTGATCCTTTGCTCTTCTCTCACGGAAAAAATAATTCCCGACCAAAGAACTCGGATTGACAATCCCGACTAATTCAATCAGATTTAATCCAGCGTGTTCCAGCCACTTTTGAAAGGAAGAAGCCCGACGCCGCTTATCAGTCGCAAACTGGAGTGAACCGCGAATGCCGGAAGGACAGGGGGAGACCGAGGATGAGGGCGGCAAGCCATTGGCTAGTCACCGCGTCGATCTCTGTTCCGAAGAAATTCTGGTTCGGTGCTGCGAGATGGAATGGCTGAGCGACCAGATCGCTGCGAACCGTCGGAGGGAAGACAAATGAATATGAATGTCGATCGTAACAGTACTGCGCAGGCTCGCCCCGCGCACCGCGCCGAAGACCTGACCGAAGGATTCGGTCAGGCATCCATTACCTTGGGAGACCAAGTATACACCCTTAGGATCACTAAAGCCGGAAAGTTGATTCTGACCAAATGAACCAGATCGCTCCATCGCGCGGGAGCGTTCCAGTCGGTCACATTTCGGAACTCGACTCCATGGAGGCGGCTTCCGTTCTGTACTTCCGTCTGTGGTTCGACGGTCCGGAATCCCGAAAGAACGTCTGGAACGACTTCGCTACGGCTCTTGGGCCAGAAACCGGAAAAAGGGCGGTGTCCGCACTGGAGGAAATCTGCCGTGCCTGTGTGGATCTGTGCCGTCGTCCAATAATGCGACATCAAGTGACCTGCCAATGCATCGGCGCAGATGAGGCATGTCTGGCCAATCTTGTGGGCGCCGCGACGGACGGACAACGGGAGGATGCATTGCTCCTGTCGTTGCTGTTGTTCGAACCCGATTTTGCGCCGCTGCTCGTTGGCCACGCCGAGAGCCTGGGTACAGCGCTGCGCAAGATGAACCTTGGAAACGCTCCAAGACCAACCCACGCCAACTCCTCAAACAGATCATTACATTGAAGGAACCAGCCATGAGAACTCTCGTACTCAGCGCGATCTGCCTCTCTGCAGGGGCCGCCGCCTCGGCCCAGACAAAGACTGAGGTGCTGAACACATATGCCGATATCGCTCAGGCCGGATATGAAGACAGTCTTGAGACTGCTAAATCACTAAAGGCCGCGGTAGGCAATCTGATCACTGATCCATCGGCGGAAGCACTCCAGGCGGCAAAGGCAGCATGGCTGAAATCCCGAGTACCTTACCAGCAAACTGAAGTTTTCCGCTTCGGCAATGCCATTGTCGACGATTGGGAAGGGAAGGTGAATGCGTGGCCATTGGACGAAGGATTGATTGACTACGTCGAAGGGGAGGCATCCAGCGACGAGAACGATCTCGCTATGTTGAACGTCGTCGCGAATGATACCCTTACGATCTCGGGCAACACGGTTGACGCCTCGGAAATCACCCCCGCCCTATTGGAAGAGACCTTACAGGAAGCGGACGGTGTGGAAGCGAATGTTGCCACAGGCTACCACGCGATTGAGTTTTTGCTCTGGGGGCAGGATCTGAACGGCCATGAAAGTGGTGCAGGACAGCGCAAATGGACAGACTACGCCACTGGTGACGACTGTACAAACGACAATTGTGACCGTCGGGGACAGTACCTGCAGGCCGCGACCGATCTTCTGGTAAGTGATCTTGAGTGGATGTCGGCACAATGGATCGAAGGCGGCGCGGCCCGTACAGAACTGCTTGCCAATGAAGATGCAGGCATTGCGGCTATGCTGACTGGCATGGGTTCCCTGTCCTATGGTGAACAGGCTGGGGAGCGGATGCGTCTCGGCCTGATGCTGAACGATCCCGAGGAAGAGCACGACTGCTTTTCAGATAACACACACAACAGCCACTTCTATGACGGTATGGGTGTCCAGAACGTCTACCTCGGCCAGTATGTCCGCGCCGATGGCACGATGGTCGCCGGCGCTTCCCTCTCCGATCTTGTTTCGGCAACCGATGAGGGACTTGACGCAGAAATGAAAAGCAAGCTGGCAACCACAATGATGGCACTTGGCCGGATAAAGACGGCAGCCGAAGCGGGTTATGCCTATGATCAAATGCTTGAGCGGGGAAACACCGCAGGTGAGGCTCTTGTAATGGGGGGCGTCAACGGTTTGATCGACCAGACCGCGACAATCGAGAAAGTCGTAGGCGTTCTAGGGCTCGATACGATCGCCTTCGAAGGCTCAGACAGCCTTGACGACCCGGAGGCAGTGTTCCAGTAAAAAAGTAGTCTGGAGTTCGTTTAGGGGGCTTCCGGTCAACCGGGAGCCCTGCTTTCGTTTCCAACTCACCGAACAGACCTGATACCAGCCAAAAGCAAGGAATGGATTAGCCCTTCGTGACGACTTTCACCGATTCCAGCCTGCCGTTAGCCACGCTCATGATAATTGCGGCATCGGTGACGCATGCCGATGTACTTTTTGAACCCCACCTGCCCATAGTTCCGAGAACGGCCGACGAAATGCAGCGGGTTACTTCTGTTACCCGACCGGCGACCGATTTTAACAGAGCGCAGAAGTTCGAGGAGCGTTCGGCCGGAGCGGCGACTGTCTACACCAAGGCGGACGCGAACGCATTCTCACATCCCTCGGCCAACCTGACTTTCGAACAGGAATTGGACTTCAAGGTAGGTAATGGCCTGTTCAGGAAAATCTGGGTTTCAGCCCCATCATCTACACTTGCGTCGGACGGCCTCGGGCCGCTGTACAATGCTCGTTCGTGTCAGCGCTGCCACATCAAGGATGGTCGTGGTCATCCTCCTGAAGCTGACGACAGCAACGCAATCTCTATGTTGACGAAAGTGGCAGTCCCGATCGTTGGGGACGACGCTATGGCGGAGATCGAGGCTTACATCGCCACGGCACCTGAACCCACGTATGGATCGCAATTGCAGGATCTTTCTATCGCCGGTTTGCCTTCGGAATACCGGTTAAACGTCTCATATGAGGAGCGACCGGTCGAACTCTCAGGCGGTGAAGTGGTTTCTCTACGCGTGCCGAGCTACACCCCAACCGATCTGGCCTATGGCCCACTGGCCACGGAGGCGATGCTAAGCCCGCGCGTCACGCCGCAGATGATCGGGCTTGGCCTGTTGGAGGCCGTTCCGGCCGCCGACATCCTGGCCTGGGAAGACCCACAAGATGCAAATAATGACGGTGTGTCCGGAAGGGCAAACATCGTCTTTTCCCAAGTCTATGGTGCTCCCATGCTGGGGCGCTTCGGATGGAAGGCTGCAGCCCCAACCATACGCGAGCAATCGGCAGCAGCGTTCTCCAACGATATTGGCATTTCCACTCGATTGCATCCTTCAGGTTGGGGCGACTGTACAACCGCTCAAATTGACTGCCAGAGTGCGATCCACGGAGATGGTGACGACAGGATATTCGAAGCCGACGACCTGGCACTTGATCTGGTGAGCTTCTACAGCCGCAATCTTGGCGTGCCCGCGCGCCGGGATGTTGACACCCCTTCTGTCCTGCGCGGCAAGAAGGTTTTTCACGAAGCGCACTGCGCGACCTGCCACCGTCCTTCGTTCGTCACCCATCGCCTGGAAGGTCACTTACCCCAGAGTTTCCAACTAATCTGGCCATATACGGACATGCTGCTTCACGATATGGGCCCAGGGCTGGCTGACGGCTTCGCAGAAGCGCGGGCGATGGGTCAGGAATGGCGAACACCGCCTCTTTGGGGTATCGGTCTGACGGAAGCTGTCAGCGGTCATACTTACTTTCTTCATGACGGCCGTGCTCGAAACCTCGTAGAGGCTATACTCTGGCATGGGGGTGAAGCCCAAGACGCGCGTGACACCTTTGTCTCCTTGCCTAAGGTCGATCGTGACACACTGATCGTCTTTCTGGAGAGCCTGTAATGATGAAAAAGCTTTGCGCCGCACTCGTTCTATTCACAGCCGCTTCACCACTGTGCGCGCAGAACGTGGATATCGATGCAGCAGGGATCGTTTCTGCCCATGTGCTGCCCAGGTTCGAGGCACTGGAGAGCACGACCCTCGCGCTTGAAAATACTGCCAAAGAAAACTGCGCTGCCGGATCGCCTGAACTTAAACGAGCATATCACTCCGCATTCGACGCGTGGATTTCAGCAAGCCATCTGCGCTTCGGGCCAACCGAAGTGCAGGACAGAGCATTCGCTTTAGCATTCTGGCCCGACACCCGAGGTGCTACCCCTCGAAGCCTCCGTAACTTGATCACCGACAAAGATGCAGTTGTCGACGACGCGGGCGGATTTCGCGAAGTATCTGTCGCAGCACGAGGATTCTACGCACTCGAATTTCTGCTTTTCGAACCGGAGTTCGCCAATTCCTCGAATGCTGGCTATCGCTGTCACCTGCTCCGTGCGATTGTTGTGGACATTCATACTAATGCCGCCGCGATCCTCTCGGACTGGCAAGAGTATTCTCAGAACCTGGACGACGAGATAACACAGAAACTTTTCAAATCACTGACGAGCGGGCTTCAATTCGCGATCGATGTGCGTCTGGCACGGCCACTGGGCACGTTCGAGCGTCCAAGACCCGCGCGTGCGGATGCACATCGGTCAGGACGGTCCCTGCACCACATCGAGTTGATCACAGTGTCGCTGCGAGATCTCGCGGTGCGCCTCGCTGAAGGAGACAGTGCGCTACAGGAAAAACTCGATCGTGCCTATCAGAGGACCCTCACACTGGCAGGCCGGGTCGAAGATCCGGTTTTTGCCGACATCGGAAACCCGCAAGAGCGTCTGGCGGTGGAATCCCTGCAGCAGGCCATGCGAAGATTGAGCGAACTGGCACTGGTTGAAATCGGCCCGAAGTTGGGTGTCGTCGCCGGTTTCAATTCTATGGATGGTGACTGAAGTCATGGCGACGCGTCGGACTTTTCTCAAAGGACTTGCCGCTGCGGGGCTAACGCCCCATGCAACCTGGGCGGCTGCCGGCGGACCGGCTTTTTTGACGGCAGGGATGGAAACAGGCGGCAGCTACGTTCTCTGCGGGCTCGACATAAACGGCGAAATCATTTTCAGGCTTCCCCTGCCCGACCGCGGGCATGCCGCTGCGGCCCATCCGCGTAGGCCGGAAGCTGTAGCATTCGCCCGCCGCCCTGGCACCTTCGCAATGGTTTTGGACTGCGGCAACGGCGTTGTGAAAGCGATGCTGGAAGCTCCTTCCGGGCGCCATTTCTACGGTCACGGCGAATTCTCGAAGGATGGAGAGACCCTCTATACGACAGAAAATGGCTTCCAGACCGGTGTTGGATACATTGGCGTCTGGGACGCGCGAGACTACCGGCGTATCGGAGAATTTTCGAGCGGAGGGATCGGTCCACACGATATAAAACGCTTACCCGGGTCAGACATGCTCGTTGTCGCAAATGGCGGCATCGATACTCACCCGGACAGCGGGCGTACCAAACTAAACCTCCCGACCATGAAACCGAACCTGTCCTACGTTTCCGACGGCCAAATACGTGACCAAGTCGAACTTTTGTCTGACTGGCACAAGAATTCCATCCGTCACTTGGCCGTTGCCGAAGACGGAATGGTAGCGTTTGGCATGCAGTGGGAAGGTGAAGGTCTCTCCCCCCCGCTGATCGGATTGCACCAAATCGGATCAGAGCCTCGCTTTCTCTGTGCGGCCGACGAAATACATGAGGAGATGCAGGGATATGTAGGCAGTATTGCACTGTCGAAGAGCGGTGACGCGGTTGCCGCAACGTCACCCAGAGGCGGCGTTGTTCAGATATTCGCAACCAGAACTGGCAATTTGGTAGACAATCTCCGGGAGAAAGATGTTGGTGGTATTGCAACTCTAGAGGAATCGTTTGCCATCACAAGCGGCAACGGCATCTTCAGAAGCTCGAATGAAGACCACAAGACCAATATTTCTCAAGGAGTTGCATGGGATAATCACCTGATTTCCGTTTGAAACGCCGGGGCGTTTGTGGACAAGTCCGGCGACTTGTCATTCCAACAGTACGCTTGGACAAGCAGACTAATCCTTCTGGTTCGGCCTGCGATAACCAATCGTTTTTTCTCTACCCGCATAACGTGTTCCAAGGATTGCATTTACATCAGATTCGTTTATGAGTTTAAACGTATTTTGTAATTAGCATCTGAGTCGCAATGCCCCAGCCAAACATCGTTGAATGGCCGGTTGTAAGTACGTCAGCGTTTCGAGCAGCAGTCGAGCTGGTCGAAAATTCGCCGAAGGTACTGGCCTCCTCCCCAACCCAGAATTCTGAGTCTGCAGTTCTGCAGTCGCGGTTTCTACATGAAATTTTTACAGCTTCGAAGTTGAGTGCGGCTGGCAGCATTCTGCTTGTCAAAGATGCGAGATCCCGCAGCATCTATTATGAACCTGCGAGGATTGCACTACTTGGCGACGGCAACCTGAATGCGGGCTTGGCCATGAGTTCATTGCGCGTGCTCCCGAATTCGGTCGGCGGAACAACGGACTGTGTACAAACCGCCATTCGTTTCTCCGACAGGCGCCTGGCCGCCCTGTGGACACTTGCTCGTCGTGTTAATCTTACTGAACTCCCACGAGTTCTGAACCTGATCGTCGGCAATGAGATGGTACGACTCAATGCCGCTCGCGGCAGAGCGTCAAACGAAAATAACGAAATAGATATCCTGGGTGCAGCAGCGCTTGTGATGGAGGGCGTTGAAACGGGCGTCGATTTCCGGATCGTAAGCAAACCGGCTGAAGATATTCCAACCTCTGACAACGCATTTGACGCATTGGCATTGCTGGATTCCGGCCAAAGCATCGAAATCACGCCTGCCACTGGGAGCGTGCAGGCTATGAGTTTCGACTCAGACCTGTGGCCGTCAACGCTCCAGAGCGGTATCGGTTTTGAGCAAGTCGAAAACGCAATGTTTTTGGCGGCAGCTGTTCGTGATGCTGTCGCCGATGACGTTTTGGCTGGTGCCGTGCAGATTCAAGTTCTGAGCGCTGAGCGGAAACGAGTGCTGGAAGCCAATCGGGATGAGAACGGAGTTTGCCAAATTCAGGTTCTTGATCCGGTAGCGGTCTAACAGGTGTGTTGTAGTCTGTTGGGAAAAGCCCTCAATTGGGGGAAGAGTAGTGAAATAGTAGCGGCAGGGCATTTTCCTGCTTCGGGAAGTTACAGGTCTCGGGAAGTAGAGTAATGAGTTATGACAAGAATGGCGGAAGCCATATCCTCTCGCCTTTGAAAGAAAAAAAATCTGTCCTGCGAGATGTGCTCGAAGGTTTGGCCTTAGTTGACGACGAGCGTCTCAGCCGAAAATCGGCCGAACTGCGCGACAGGCTCGACAATTATTCTGCGAAGGTGACTCTGGTTGGGCAGGTAAAGGCGGGCAAGACGCTTCTTGCAAATACCATGATCGGAGCCCCGGGTCTCCTTCCGTCGGATGTCAATCCTTGGACTTCCGTTGTAACCACGGTCCACATGAACGAAACCTTGCGCCACGATCAGCGCGCCGTTTTCAAGTTTTTCGACAAGGAGGACTGGAAGGAGCTTCGTGAAGGTGGCGGAAGACTCGGCGAAATGGCACGGCGCACGAATTCCGGCGAGGAAATGGAAGAACTCGCCGTCCAATTGGCCACGATGGAAGAAAAGACACGCCGACGGCTGGGGGCGAATTTCGAACTTCTGCTTGGAGGCCGACACAACTTCTCCAGCTTCGATTCGAGTCTGATAGAGCGCTATGTTTGTGTGGGCGAAGAAGATGACGAAGGTGCGCCAACGCAACCAGGCCGGTTTGCTGACATGACCAAGTCTGCCGACCTCTACCTCGAAACCAGTCTCTACGAAGTGCCACTCTCAATTTGTGATACGCCAGGTGTCAACGACCCGTTCCTTGTGCGTGAACAGGTTACGCTCAACAGCTTGGGGGACACCGATATCTGCGTCGTCGTCCTGAGTGCGCACCAGGCACTGACGACCATGGACATCGCCCTGCTGCGGGTTCTCGTTTCGCTGAAGAACGAGCAGATCATCCTCTTCGTCAACCGCATAGACGAGTTGCCAGATCCGAAGAGCGCCGAAGCCGAAATCGAGAAGCATATCCGCGATACTTTGAAGCGTGCGTCGATGCTCGGGGATATCCCGATCATATTCGGCAGTGCCTTGTGGGCCGAAGCTGCTCTGAACGATTCCCTGCAGGACATACCAGAGGAAAGCGCAGCACCTCTGTTGAAAGATTTAAACGAAATTGAAGGCGATGTTCGGGATCTGGCCTTTCGGCGATCCGGATTACCCGAACTGCAGGCCGCCATTGCCGAGCGCATCGAAAACGGCTCTTTCCAGACAATGATGGATGATGTGGTGGCGCAGACGCTGAACTCGGCCCGGCAAGCGCGTATGACGTTTGCGCGCGGCATGTCAGATGGTGCAGGACAGTTGCAAGAAATCGTCGACCCGCATCTTGTCGTCGATCACGTGGACAATCTGGTCCGCAACCTTACTGCCAAGATGGCCGATGTTTTGGACGCCGAAATGCACACATTCACGACCAGTGTCGAGAAGGTCGTCAGCGGGTTCCGTATGAAGGAAACCAGAGCGCTTGCCGCTTCCTTAAACGCAAAGGATGCCGGAGCCATTTGGGCTTCGGATACGGCCCCGTTGCGGCGGGATCTGAAGGACACCTTCGTCGAGTTCAGTGAGCGCGTGCGCCGCAATTTGCACATTGAATACGCGACAGTGGCCAAGGGAGTCGAAGACGCCTATCGCCTGACAACAACCGACGACCAAGTCAGCGTTGATGCTCCCCAGGTACCTTTGGCACCTGTCCCGACTATTGTGTCACGGAAACTGGCCATGGACATGGGGGGCTCATGGTGGTCCCGCTGGCTCGGCGGTGCTCGCAAGGCAGACACAAGAGTTCGCGAATTTGCAGAAATTCTCGACCGGGAGGTCGAGCCTGTGGTCGCGGAGCTTTGCGACAATCAGGCTGAAACGTATCTCATGGCAGGCCGTGCCAAGATCGCCGAGTTCGTTGCACAACACTGCGAAACACTCGAACGCCTGTCCAAGATGGGGCACGAAAGTGCTGACAATGCATCAGAGGCAAGGGAAGCATCGGTCAAGGCGATGAAACTAGCACTGAAGAGGTTGGAAAGCGCGATTCCCAGACTCGAAACGCTTGTTGTTCGTGAGGCTCCAGACTTGCGTCTGGTCGAGAATATGTGATGGACGATATGACCCACGAGCACTTTCGAGAAGTCCCGGCGGATCATTATGCCCGGCTGAAGAGTTGGTCCGAACGCAAACCACGTTTTGCGCTTATGGGCGAATTCAGCGCCGGAAAATCCACTCTGCTCAACTTTCTCGTCGGTCGCGATGTCGTACCGACGAAGACGACTGCCACCCATATCCCGGCAGTTTGGCTCATCCACGGGCACGGCGAAGTCGGTCATGCAATTGGGTACGATGGCTCCGTCAGCGAGGTGCAGGCTCCGGACCTTCTCTCCGAAAGCCTCGCTTCCTCAGCCCTCATCCGAATGCTGATGCCTTCGGACGCGCTGAGGGCATTTGATATCATCGACACTCCCGGTATTTCCGATCCGACGATGTCCACCAACATGCTGCCTATGGTTTCGAAGTTCTGTAACTTCGTACTGTGGTGCACACACGCCACGCAGGCATGGCGGCAGTCCGAAGCCGCTGCATGGAAATCAATGCCAAAGAGAATGCGTGAGAACAGCATCCTGGTGGTAACACGAGCCGATAAGCTCAAATCCGAAAGCGAGCGGAAAAAGGTAGAAAAGCGACTGCGGCGGGAAACGGAGGGCCTGTTCCGGGAAATCGTTTTCATCGCCACGCCGAAAGCCAGTGCCGCAAAGGGGAAGCCTGGCGAAGTTTCTGCCTGGCACTCCAGTGGCGGAGAAAGTTTCGAAGCGGCATTGGCCCGGTCGGTTACTTACGTAAGCGAGAGTCGTGCAGCCCAATTGGCACGCTACCTGCCGGCCGAGCCAAAGCAAGTTTCAGCGCCCGTTTCTGCTGTTGATCCAGATAGAAAGCCGTTGACTGAAGCGCCTGCGGCACAGCTGGAGACTGACCGGCGCGCCATCTCAAGAATGTGGCAAGACGCTGAACAGGAAGCCGGCAAGATAATAACATTTGAACATCTCAATGCCCTCATTCGACTTTTTTTGGCCAAACTTGAAGCTGAGAAGGTCAGTGGATCGAGTGAGGTTTCCAAGATGTTGAAATCAGCAGAAACGGCCGAGGAATTCGGCTTCGATCTTCGCCGGACAGTTCGTCAATTGAGGGAAGAATTTGAAGAACCTTCGCAAGACCCTTGGTTCGATCTTAACCCGCTCAAACCAACATCAAGGCGCTGAGGAAGTTGGCGCCTCTGTACACGATAACGAGTCCCAAACGACATTAATGGAGAACAAGATGTCTACTGATATTTCCGCACTTTCCGATATTAAAGGTTTCATCGGCGCCTGCCTCGTCGACAGCGACACCGGCCTGATGATGGCATCCGAAGGCGGTGCCAACTTCGACCTCGAAACCGCAGGTGCGGCCAATACTGAAGTTGTCAAAGCCAAGAACTCGGCAATGAAGGCGCTGGGTCTCGACGACAAGATCGAAGATATCCTGATCACATTGGGTACGCAGTACCACTTGATCCGCCCGCTGGATTCCAACGCCGCGATCTTTCTTTACGTCGCGCTGAGCAAAAAAGAAGCCAACCTCGGCCTCGCTCGCGTACAGGTTAAGACTGTGGAAAAAACACTGTCCATCTGAGATCGCAGACAAAGGTGTGCTCCGGGAAAGGCCGGTGCACACCTAAATCCTTTCGCCGACGAGCATCCCCTTGAAAACGCCCCAAATCCCCGAAGCTGTTTCAAAAATACTGGAAGAGGCTTCCATTTCCTTGTGCATAAGCGATGCACGCGGGCAGGATATGCCACTCGTTCAGGTCAACGAACCGTTCGTTTCTTTGACCGGATATTCGTATGAAGAAGTGATCGGACACAACTGTCGTTTTCTGCAAGGACAGGTCCGACAAGAAAAAGTCGCTGTTAATGTTGGCCGCAAACTAGAACAGCATGGCGAAATTCAGACTGTCATACGCAACCAGAGAAAAAGCGGTGCGACCTTCGACAATTTTCTTTTCATATTTCCACTGCTTGGCGGAGATGACCGGCCGGTACACTTTCTCGGCTCTCAATTTGAAATACCTGATGAAAACCAGAGTTTCGCGTTCATGGAACACGTGAAGGAACTGCAAAAGGTAATCAACAATTTAAATGCTGTTCGCAAGGAGCGACGAGAACGCCTAATCGAGCAGAAATTGCTTATCCAGACTTCGGCCAGCACTCTTGTAAAAGTGAGGTTGGCGTCCTTCGTCTGAGGAATACATTCATCAGGCCCGGACGGCATCGCGGACTGCAGAATTAACCTTCAACTACCACAACTTTTGACGCAACCCTCTTCTACATTTACGCATGTTTCCATCCGGTGGTGCTCGCACGGTACCGTACGGTAAATGCACGAAGGAGGTCGGGCGGAAGGCAATGGAACCGACCAAAACTTGTACGGCCAACCAATGTATCACCCCAAAGACCGAGAAGAACTGTTCGAAATTCTTTCATCACTTCAGCATTATGCCGAGCTCATTGGCCTGCCTAGGCTAAGCGAAACCCTGAATGACGCACAGATGATTACGGCGATGGATATACTTGGTGCGGATGGCCAGGAAGGAACAGGTCCCTGTCTGAAAAGGTAGTTGTCTAATCGGCCCAGACCCAGGGGCGCTGGAACCTACCCAAGGCACTGTTGACTGCTTCGTCAGTTATAATGACATCATCCGAGCTGAGTACTGCAATCAACCCGAGTGCCTTGTCCTCCCGAACATCATCTATGCGAGCATCAACTCCGGCTTTCGCCAAGGCTTCGCCGTAAACTCGGGAAATTGCTTCCTTGCGAAGATCTGGTTTGAACACTTTGCCGACGGCTGTCTTCGGAAGTTCGGGCAGTATCTTGAGAAACTTAGGATGTGCCGCCCGCTCACCGATATGCGCCACTGCATATTCCATCAGATCCTCTTCAGTAACCGACGCACCGGAAGTCAGTTCCACATAGGCCGCCGGAACTTCACCAGAGTGGGCGTCAGGTTGTCCGATGGCACCAACGACGGCGACGGCCGGATGGGCCGCCAGCGCTTCCTCGATCAGAGCCGGGTCGATGTTGTGTCCTCCGCGAATGATCAAATCCTTGGCTCGCCCCGTTATCCAGAGGTACCCGTCATCGTCGATCCTGCCAAGATCGCCCGTTCGCAAGAACTGGTTTCCTGCATACAGCCCCTTGTTCTTGCGCTCTTCCGTATAAGTGCGCCCTAGCAACACTCCCGGATTGGACACGCAAATTTCACCAATTTCACCTTTTTCACAGTTCTTTGTTATCAGGCCATCGCCATCACACATCAAAATGCGGACGTCGGTATAAGGAAACGGTATACCAACGGACCCGACCTTCCGCTCTCCATGGGGCGGATTTATCGCAACGAGACAGGTTGCCTCGGTCATTCCGTAGCCTTCAAGAATTTTCACCCCGGTAGCATCTTCAAATTTGCGGAACAGTTCCAGTGGCAGAGGCGCGGAGCCACATAAAGCGTAACGCAGCGAAGATACATCGGCATCAACCTTGCGCTGCATCAAGGCGGCTGCGGCTGTCGGCACCATGATCATAAACGTGACCCGATACCGCTCCACCAGTTTCCAAAAATTGTCGAAAACGCCCTCGCCTCGGTATCCTGCAGGCGTCGGCATTACCATTTCGGCTCCGGAACTCAGCACACTCATCAAGACCGGGTACGCCGCAAACACGTGGAACATCGGCAAGGGGCAGAGAAGCACGTCCTCTTCCGTGAACATGTAGGAATGACCGCACCACCCATTGTAGAGGATGCCCGAGTGACGGTGCTGCGCGACCTTCGGCATGCCGGTCGTACCACCGGTATGGAAATAGGTGCAGACCCGGTCGCCGCCCGCTTCCTCAAAATTCAGTTCCGCACTTTCCTTCGCCATTTCCTTGTTCAGGTCCACAATCTTCGCACTGTGCCCGCCAACGCGCTTAGGTCGCAGTAACGGGACAAGCAGTGATGTCGGCGGGGAAAGATACTGTTTGAGGTCGACTTCGAAGATCGTCTTTACAGTCTGGGCAATCGCAACTGCCTTACTGACCTTCTCGCTGATCTCGGTCTTTGGGAATGGTGCAAGCGTTACCACTGCCTTCGCCCCGGTTTCCCGAAGGATGGCGCCGATCTGTTCAGCATCAAGCAGCGGATTGATAGGGTTCACGATACCAGCAGTTGCGCCGGCAAGCAGCACCACAGGCGCTTCCAGACAGTTCGGCAATATATACGCAACGACGTCAGTCTCGCCTATGCCGTAGCGGCGAAACATGTTTGCTGCCTGGCTCACCTGCGCCCGAAAGTCTTTCCAAAGCAGGGTGGCCTTCTTATCTGAAGCACCGGACTTAATCTGAAAACTGATGGCCGGTCTGTCCGGGAAACTGGCAGTAGTGGTCGTCAGCTGCTCGTACAGCGTCCGCGAAGTCACCACTTCTTCGTACTTCATTGATTGCTCGATTTCGAGCTTGTCATCAATGGTTCTGACGACGAGCTTATCACTAGCCAGGGTCACGATCGGCCCCTCCCATTTTTGTATTGTTTGCCGCAGGATGAAACCTGAAAGCTGAATCCGCAAGTGGCAACCATACGTCAGCAAGAGCGCCATTGTGCCAGTAGCTGTCTGGCCGAAATTCGCGGAAAAGGGCGTTCACGCAACCTGCCTCTGTAAAATAGTCAACAAAATGAAAAATTGTTGAAGTCCATTCCCTTTCCGCGCGACGCAGGTTCTGAACCGTTTTTGCCATTAAACTTTGCTCAGGCAAAAATCTTTGGTCGGTCCATGCAATTTTGCCTGCACCATATTTTATAAAACTTTCGACATCGACGGTGCGGCCGCGCATGCCCCCCGCGCATTCTCCTCTTCCCCAATGTGGCTCGGAAACATCCGCCCAAAAGCTGGCTAGCCGGCTTCAATTATGCGTGCAGGTACATTGATATATGTCTGGGGGCGCCAGCAATTTCTGTCAAAAGTTGCGAATAAAGGTGATGCCCCCGAGATTCACCGACCTGCGGGGATTGCGTAAATAAGCCTTCGATGCCACCAATGCTGCAACCAAGAGGCCAATGCATGAATGAGCTTTCCTGTTTCAAGAGTTACGACGTTCGCGGTCAACTCGGCAAAAATTTAGATGAGGACATTGCCTACAGGATAGGTCGTGCCTTTGCACTGGTGTTGGGGGCCAAGACGGTAGTGTGCGGTCGTGATGGCCGAGAGAGCAGCCCCACATTGGTGATGGCATTGGCCAACGGATTGATGGACAGCGGCGCCGATGTACTGGACATTGGACTGTGCGGCACGGAGGAAGTCTACTTTGCCACCGATCATTATGGTGCCGATGGCGGCATCATGGTGACAGCTTCCCATAACCCGATCGACTATAACGGCTTCAAGCTTGTACGAAGTGGCGCCCGCCCGCTTTCAGCCGACAATGGCATGCGCCCGATCCATGACATGGCGGCATCGCAGAAATTCGGTCCCGAGCGCCAGAAAGGCACGCGCAAGGAAGTCTTTTCGAGAGATGCTTACACCGACCGGGTGCTTTCCTTCGTGACGCCACCGCTGATCCGCAACCTCAACGTTGTTGTAAATGCTGGCAACGGCGTTGCAGGACCGACGTTTGATTATATAGCCGAACGACTCGAAGAAAACGGTGCAAACATTGAATTCACAAGGGTCAATCACGTTCCGGATGCGACTTTTCCGAATGGAATTCCCAACCCTCTCTTGCCGGAAAACCAGCCAGTCACCTCGCAGGCTGTCAAAAATGCGGGTGCGGATTTCGGCGTCGCGTGGGACGGAGACTTCGACCGCTGTTTCCTGTTCGATGAATTCGGCAACTTCATCGATGGTGAATACATCGTTGGTTTGCTTGCAGCCGCATTTCTGAAAAAGGCTCCTGGCGCGTCCATTGTGCACGACGCGCGTATAATGTGGAATACTCAAGCCATTGTGGAAGCTGCTGGCGGCCAGGCCGTCACCAGCAAGACCGGCCATCCATTGATGAAGCAAAAAATGCGTGACGTAGATGCGATCTATGGTGGCGAGATGAGTGCGCATCACTATTTCCGCGGGTTCATGTACTGTGACAGCGGCATGATTCCATGGTTGCTGGTCGCGGAGTTTCTCTCTGAGTCCGGCAAAACGCTCTCTGAACTCGTGGCAGACATGAAAGCCAACTTTCCTTCTTCAGGGGAAATTAACTTTCGGGTGTCAGACCCTGTCGAGGTGTCGCGTCAGTTCGAGGAGAAATATCTGCCCGAATGCCAGTCATTGGAACGTCTGGACGGCCTGAGCCTGGACATGGGACGATGGAGGGTAAATCTTCGAAGTTCCAATACGGAACCGCTGTTGAGGCTGAATGTGGAATCCCGTGGGGATAGATCCCTGCTCAATGCCAAGGTTTCAGAGATTCGCGCATTCCTGACACAATTTGGTACGATTTCGGATTAAACTATAGATATTTCTGTATATTTTAGGCGCTAACCTTCTCTTTTCCGCCTTATTTTCGCGCTAGTGTTTTGCGAAAGTGCCGTACTTCGAGTAGCGTGTCCCAGATCTAACATTCAACGTTAACGATTCGTGTCTTAAATGGTTCCGACAGAAATCGAGTGTGTCATGCAAAGCTCCAGAATGAAGAACGCTCTGACTTCAGAGTCAGGTGCTATAATGCCTTTCGTCGTCGTTCTATTCCTTACCATGGTCGTCATGGCTGGGATGGGCGTCGATTTCATGCGACATGAGTCTGCTCGTTCGGACCTGCAGAACGCGCTTGATCGCGGGGTCCTTGCCGCCACCTCTCGAACCCAGACACTCGCTCTGGCGGAAGAGGGGATGTCCGACGAAGAGATCGAGCAAGCCAAACGCGAACTCATCGCGAGTTACATGAAGTCGCGAACCTTCAATATCGCGGTTCCCGACGTCGACGTTTCCATTCCTGATGATCTTGATGAAGATGAAACGGCGGTCTCTGCGACGGCGGACTACGATCTCAGCACCTTCTTCCTGAAGATAGCCGGTTTCCGGAACATGACCGTTCCGGCCGCGAGTTACGCCGAGCAGCGTCGAGTCGATATCGAAGTAGCTGTCGTCCTGGATATCTCCGGATCCATGCAGGACCAGTCTTCAGTTCTGCGCGACGAAACCAATCCCGGGGCAGGTTACTTCAACAAAATGGAAGCTATGCAGGAAGCTGTTGTTTCCTTCGTTGAAGGTCTGCTTCCGGACGAGCAATCAACTCGCCAGACCCTCATCTCGGTTGTGCCCTACTCGGGGCAGACCTCTGCAAATGCCTTCATGGCTGATTTCTATAATTTGCAGCCACCCGAAAACTTCCAGAATCGCCACGGTTACTCTTGGTGCTTCGATTTCAACTCAAACACGGATTACGAGACGGTTGTCATCAGCCCGTCACCGAGCGGTGCGCCCTACCGGCAGTACCAGCACGTTGTCGAAAGCGGACGCTCGGCAGATCAACGACGTTATCCCTGTCCGGCACGAGGCGCCGATGCGGCAAACTTCGTCAATCGCAATGTGATCCTGCCGTATTCCAACGATGTAGACGAAATCACCACTATGGTGCGCAACCTGCGCAGTGAGTTGTATACGTCTACCTATACCGGCATCAAATGGGCAGCCGCGCTGCTTGATCCTTCATCTCGTCCGCTGGTCTCCGCTCTGATCAATCAGTCTGATCCGGACGTAGCCTTGTATGATGGGTTCGAAGGCTGGCCGCAGAACTATTCAGACACCGGTGTTCAAAAATATCTGATCATCTTCTCTGACGGTCGAAACACACTCCAGCGCAAAATCACAAACGCCAACCGTTACTATGTTCCGTCAGACGATTTGACCTCAGACGCAGAGCGGTTTGAAGAAGAGATGCAGCAGTATGAAGCGTGGAACTTCGGTCTCATCGACGGCAACAACAGCCGTTGGAGTTCTTCGCACCCTCCTGCTGGCCAGGCGACCACGTTCCGCCGTGTTTCGAACTATGTCAACGGAAGTATGGGGGACTCGCTATCGCGTTCAATATGTAGTGCCGCCAAGAGTGCAGCATCCGGTGGCCGTTTGACAATCTTTTCGATTGGGTATGAGCTGGACAACAGTGATGCCGGGACGACTGCGCGGGGTGTTCTTCAGGATTGTTCCACAAACCCGGCCACCGATTTCTTCGACATCCGCGGCGGTATGGATCCTTCCGAAGCGTTCGATGAAATTCAGAGCCGGATCAACCGGTTGAAACTGGCGCAGGCACAGGACTGATACCATGAATATGCGATCACTCTGGCGAAGGAAGGGAAAGGCGGAAGACGGCAACGCGACAGTCGAATTTGTCATCGTTTTTCCCGTTTTCATTGCCATTGTGCTGTCCATGTTCGAGTCCGGCTGGCTGATGACCAAGTATATGATGCTGGACCGTGGACTCGACATGGCGATGCGTGAGCTCAAGCTCGGGATTGCACCACTGAACGATCCGACGGAAGAAAATCTCCGCTCACAGATATGCGACTACGCGGCAATCCTGAACAACTGTGAAACGGAACTGCGGATCGAGTTGCGTAATCACGATGACCCTTCTCTTGACGAGAATTTTCCCCACAGTCAGCCGGACTGCTATGACAGGTCGCCAGACGTGACAATTCAACCGCAAATGCAGATCTCTGCAACAGCAGCGCAGCGGACATCGATCATTCTGGTTCGCGCGTGCATGCTGGTGGACCCGATCTTTCCCGGCCTCGGCCTTGGCGCATGGCTGCCGAAAGCGGAGTACGGTGGGCACCAGATGGTTTCTTTCGCAGTCTTCATGAACGAACCGGGCTAAGGACAAAAAATGCTTTTTCTAAAAGGCCAGTTGGAACGAGTGTTTCGCGCGGTGCGCTCAGAAGAGGGTACAGTCACGATCGAGTTCGTGATCCTGTTTCCGCTCTTGGCAGCCTGGTTTCTTGGAAGTTTCATCTATTTTGATGCCTATCGTTCAAAGACAATCACTGCAAAAGTTGCATTCACGATGAGCGATCTCATGGCGCGCCGCGGCGAAATGAATGACGCGGATCTGCGAGACTATTATGAAATTCAGAAGCGGATGATGCCGCGCCGTATGGAAAAATCATGGATGCGTGTTAGCAGTATCTGCTATCGGGAGCGTGAACTGGCCGGCGAAACCGTCGGCGAGTACAGGTTGCATTGGTCTACCACTTTCGATGATTTCTACGATGCTGATGCAGGAGAGTTGCCGAACATCAAGAAATATGAGGATGACGACGAAATTCCAGTCAATCTCATGCCAATGATGGCGGACGGTGATAGCATCATTTTCACAGAGGTTTACGGCACATGGGAGCCAATTGCGAAGCAGTTCTCCGGGTACATGGGTTTGAGTGAACTGACTTGGGCACAGCGTATTACGGAACGTCCGCGCTTTACTCGCGTTATCTCATACGAGTCCGAAGGCGCCACCAATATTTGCAATGCGGCAACTTGGGAACCTTCCTGAACCAGCTGGATCCGCAGTTCGTATTGGTTTACGCCTCTGAGGTGTCTTCCAGCTTCCAGAATATATCTCTCTGCGGATCGAAACCGGCAACCTGTCCGTTCATTGTTTCGTAAACCAATGTCTGCGTCACGGGTTGAGGCGACCGAAGCAGCGTAAGTTTTTCGTTGTTGAGCGCCAAGCCATAATACCTGGCTCCGAATTCGGATGTGAACCCTTCCAATCTATCCAGAGCACCTTCGTCCTCAAATAGTTGGGCAAGGCAGGGCATTGCGTTCCCTGCTGTAAAGCACCCAGCACAGCCGCAGGCACTTTCCTTGTCCGTTGCAAGGTGAGGCGCGCTGTCCGTGCCTAAGAAAAAGCGATCATCCCCCGACGTGGCAGCCTCGACCAAAGCCTTCTGATGGGTATCCCGTTTCAGAATTGGCAGGCAGTAATAGTGAGGCCTGATGCCACCAACCAGCATATGGTTACGGTTGATCATCAGATGATGAACGGTGATCGTCGCAGCAAGATTTTTCTGCCTTTCCCTGACAAAAGAAACGCCTTCACTGGTTGTCAGGTGTTCAAGTACGACCCTCAGATTCGGCAGTCGTGCAACAAGCGGTGACAGCACAGTTTCCAGGAAGACTTTTTCGCGGTCGAAAATATCGACGGCCTTATCCGTCACCTCACCATGGATGCACAGCGGCAATCCGATCTCGGCCAATCGTTCCAATACAGGCATGACCTTGTCGAGATCTCTTACCCCAGACTGGGAGTTGGTCGTCGCGCCAGCCGGATAAAGCTTTACAGCGGCAATCTGTCCACTCGCCGCAGCTCTCGCCACATCTTTTGGATCCGTGTCTTCAGTCAGATAGAGCGTCATGAGGGGCTCGAACCCCTGCCCTTCTCCCACGGCCCCCATGATCCGCTCCCGGTATCTTTCTGCGTCCACCGCAGTCACTACAGGTGGGACAAGGTTTGGCATGACGATCGCACGCGAAAAACTGGCCGCGGATACCGGAACCACTGCCTTCAACATTGCTCCATCACGAAGATGAAGATGCATGTCGTCGGGTTTCCGGATGATCAGTCGGTCAAGAAATGGCTTGCTCATGGCTCGGTTCTAGCGGCACCGCCTGAGGGACGAAAGCAATAACTTTCCTCTCCTTCCTGATTTCAGGCTCCGTCGATCAACGTTGGACAGCGGGAGAATGATCCTAATACGGCCGCTGTCGGCTCACCTCGTTTTCTCCAAGCCACTGCGACAAAGCCGCCATGTCCGCAACTGACATGCAAAGACCGAGCTTGCTTCGTCGCCAAACTATGTCGTCCGCAGTGATGGCGAACTCTTGGCTGCGGAGCCACTCCACCTCCCGCTCCGTCAGATCAGCTCCGAAAACCATCCCCAGGTCACCTGGACCCGAACAGCCTTCCAAGAGGCGACCTGCATCCGTGCCGTAAGCACGCACGAGACGCCTGCAATGTGCCTCGGAGATAAACTCGAACCGCTCTTGTAGACGTGAGACCTGATCGTCGAAACCGTCGACAGGAAAGTCCCCCCCCGGAAGAGCCACGCCTGCCGTCCATTCCTCACTCGGCCTGTCAAGGTGCGGCGACAGTTTAGCCAGCGCGGCCTCGGCCAGTTTCCGGTAGGTCGTTATCTTGCCGCCGAAGACGTTGAGAACGACAGGACCATTAGTATCCAGCGACAGAACATATTCCCGTGTCGCTGCCGTCGCAGACTTCGCGTTGTCATTATAAAGAGGTCGAACACCCGAGTACGACCAGACAACATCTGTGGAAGCGATGGGCTTGGTAAAATATTCGGAAGCCGACTCGCAAAGATACAGCGCTTCTTCAGGGGAACACCGCGCATCAGCCGGATCACCTTCATGATCGACGTCCGTGGTGCCAATCAACGTAAAATCGTCTTCGTATGGAATAGCGAAGACGATACGTCCGTCCTTACCTTGGAAAATGTACGCCCGATCGTGATTGAAGAGTTTACGCGTTACGATATGGCTTCCACGAACGAGCCGGACACTTTCCGTTGTTTCGAGTTCGAGTTGCTTCTCGATAATCGATCCTACCCACGGTCCGCCGGCGTTTACGAGGCATCGGCTCCGCACTGTAAAGCTCTCCCCGGTGATCCGGTCAGTCAGTGAAATTTCCCAGACTTCTCCTGCACGTTTTGCACTCATTACTTCTGTTCGCGTCATGATCTTAGCCCCCCGTTCGGCAGCGTCACGCGCGTTCAGAACCACAAGCCGGGCGTCGTTTACCCAACAGTCAGAGTACTCGAAAGCCTTTGAGAATTCGTCTTTCAGTGGCCGGCCAACGACGGCCTTTCGAAGGTTAAGGGTTTTTGTCGCGGGCAGAAACTTGCGGCCACCCAGATGGTCGTAGATGAACAGGCCGAGGCGTAGCAGCCACGCTGGCCGCAAACCACTATGGTGAGGCAGTACAAACCGAAGGGGCCAGCTGATATGCGGCATGGCTTGCAAAAGGGTCTCCCTCTCTCTGAGCGCCTCCCTTACCAAACGAAACTCGTAATATTCTAGGTATCGCAGGCCGCCATGAAAAAGTTTGGTAGAGGCCGAGGAGGTGGCTTGCGCCAGATCGTCTTTTTCCGCCAGTGCCACAATGAAGTTACGTCCAGCAGCGTCTCTGGCGATGCCGCACCCGTTGATGCCGCCTCCGATAATGAAGATGTCGACAGGTTCATCCATTCTTCAAGCACTTCCCGATTTTCGCGTATGTTCGCTTTGGTTCGCTTATGCGCGCGACCGCCTGCGTTTACCAGAACAAATTGCGATCGTGCAAATGTGTCAGTTTGCCGTCGCTCTTTCGAAAACATCCTGAGCTGCATGTAGGATAGAGTGTACACTGGGCAGCCCTGCCGCGAAGGCCGGTCCCGTCGCGATGAAACAATCGTCTCCGGTCACCCTTGCGATAGGAGACCGATGCGCCTCGGTGAACATGCCAATCAGCGCTTCCGAAAGGCTGCCGGTTTTTCGACACTCATCGACAATGAGGATCGATGCGCAGTCAGCAACGGCGTCAAGCAACTCCTGCTCCGCCAAAGGGGCCAACCACCGCAAGTCGATGACACGAGCCTCGATGCCGCGTTCCAGCAAAGTCTTTGCAGCCTTCCGAGCTAGATAAAATCCATTGCCATAGCTGACGATGGCCACATCCCTCCCCTCGCCGAATATCCCTAGTTCGCCTGGCATCAAGGTTTGATCCGGCTCCGGGTAGGGCGAAAGCCACGCTCCATCACCGTACTCGTGCAGATCCCGCGTCTGATAGAGGGCGATGGGTTCGACAAAGACAACAACTCTCTGCTGTTCGTCCGCAAGTCTGAATGAGCCTCGCAGCATCCGTGCCGCATCAGCGCCATTAGATGGACACGCAATAACGATGCCCGGGATATCCCGCAGGACCGCGAGAGAATTATCGTTATGAAAATGTCCACCGAATCCGCGCTGATAACCCAACCCGGCAATCCGAACCACCATGGGATTGGTAAACTGTCCATCCGAAAAGAATGGCAGCGTAGCAGCCTCGCCGCGAATCTGATCTTGTGCATTGTGAAGATATGCCAGAAACTGAATTTCAGGAACCGGAACATAACCCTGCTGTCCCAAACCGATGCCCAACCCAAGGATCGACTGTTCATCGAGAATGGTATCGATCACCCGCTCGCGGCCGAAACGTTTCTGCAGGCCGCGGGTAACGCCGTAAACTCCGCCTTTGCGCCCGACATCCTCCCCGGCAATGATCACGTGCCGGTAGCGGAGCATCAGATCACCCAACGCCCAATTCAGGAGCCGTGCCATCGGTTGTGGCGAAAACATTGCCTCGATATCTTTGCCAAAGGCTTGTCGCCTCTCTTCTGCATTGCTTGGCGGTGCTTGTGCCGCAGCCCTGGGCGGGGGTATGAGACTGCGCGCAACAGCGCTCGATTGTCCAAGCTTCGGACGAGCCGCGGCCTTGGGCGCCAGATCTTCGCACATTTCACCAAGCTCAAGGTAGGTTCTGATTATCCTTTCCTTGGTAACACCAGCGGTTAGTAGTCGAGACGCCGATGCGAGCAAGGGATCTTGCCCTAGATCCTCGACGATCTCCCAAGGTTCGCGATAGGCCGACTCTACGTCAGAGCCGGCATGGCCGAACAGCCTGACTGTACGCATATGCAGGATTGCCGGCTTGCGGGACCGGCGGACAAAATCTACAGCCGACTGACAGCTGTTTAGCGTCTCGACCAGATCCAGTCCATTGCAGTGGAAATAGGAAACGCCCGGCCTGCTGCTGAGCATCGCCTTTATCCACCCTTCGGGACTGCGAACGGAGATGCCAATTCCGTTATCCTCGCAGACGAACAGGATCGGCATCGGGTTGTTCTTGAAACTGGCCCACCCTGCAGTGTTAAACGCTCCCTGAGCAGTCGAATGGTTCGCCGAAGCATCGCCGAACGAGCAGAGGACGATTGCATCGCGCTCTATGTTGCCGTGCAAGGGCGCTACACGTCTCGACAGTGAAATACCGAAGGCTGTTCCCACTGCCTTTGGCAGATGGCTGGCAATTGTGGAGGTTTGGGGCGCGATATTGAGATCTGCCGCACCTAGCACCTTGTGCCGCCCCCCGGAAATCGGATCTTCCGAGGATGCTGCAAAGCTCAACAGAATCTCATAGGCCGTTTGTTCCCAATGGTCAGGTCCACGCAAGTCGGCGGCCCGCTGGATTTGAAACGCGCAATCCCGATAATGCAAAAAGGCCGGGTCGTTTCCGGTGACACAGGCCGCGACTGCTGACATGCCTTCATGCCCGGATGAGCCAATGGTATAATACCCCTGCCCGATCCTTTGCATTGCCCGCGCGGTTCTGTCGAGATGTCGAGACAGACACTGGGAGCGAAATATCTCCAGCATCGCGTTCGCGGAAACAATGGGGGTTATTGGTGGCAGTTTTGGAAAGGCTGCGCCGTCAACCTTTCGGGCAAAATCAGCATGAACTTCGTCTATTGTATCCATTTACGAAACTTCTGTCCTCATTGCTCCACGCTGTCACGAAGTTCCAGACTTCAGAAACTGATCTATGAGGTTGACCGTTTCTCTGATCGTACAGGCGATATCGATTTCTACATGAACCTCATCATCTCTGGGTGGCTCCAGTGCCTCGAATTGGCTCTCCAGCAGTGACGCTGGCATGAAGTGGTCGGATCGATCCTGCATTCGACGCTCAATAACGCGGCGCTCACCAGACAGAAATACGAATAGCACATCTTCGCCCGCCACATCCCGGATGCAGTCCCGGTATATGCGCCTCAATGCAGAGCAGGCCACAATACACGTGCCTTGGTCCCGCAAAAGGGCGGATCCGACCTTTTCGAGCCAGGGCCAGCGATCCTCGTCCGTTAATGGAGTACCCCCCGACATCTTGACGACGTTGGCCGGAGGGTGCAAATCATCCGCATCGATGAAGCGTGCACCGAGTAGCGAGGCAAGTGCTGACCCGACACTCGACTTGCCGCTTCCCGCCACCCCCATAACCACAATTTTACGCTTCATCTCAGAGGCTTACCGTCAACCCGCCATCTACGTAAAGAACGTGGCCATTAACGAAGCTGGCCTCATCTGATGCCAGATACACACATGCTCCCGCCAGTTCTTCTACCTTGCCCCAGCGTCCAGCAGGCGTGCGCTGCTTTAGCCACGCCGTGAACTCTGCATCAGCGACGAGGGCCGCATTGAGTGGCGTCTCAAAATAGCCGGGTGCAATAGCATTGCATTGCAACCCATACCGAGCCCAATCCGTCGCCATACCCTTGGTCAGATTGGCAACCGCACCCTTGGTGGCCGTGTACGGGGCTATTCCAGTCCTTGCGAGGCGAGACTGCACAGACGCAATATTGATGATCTTACCTCGCCCCCGCGGGATCATATGGTTGGCGACAGCCTGACCCACATTGAAAACCGAAGAGATATTGGTCTGCAATAGTTTCTGGAAAGCCTCCACATCGAAGTTCTCCAACGGCCCGCGATGCTGCATGCCCGCATTGTTGACGAGAATGTCCACCGGTCCGACTTCCGTTTCGAAACTGTCTACGGCGGTTCCTGCTGTTGCGTGGTCTGTTACGTCGAAGGGCAAGAGGTGGACAGTCGCACCATCGCTACGAAGGCTCTCGGCCGTAGCCTCCAGTTTGCCTATATCTCTTCCGTTCAACACAATGGTGGCGCCAGCTTTCGCCAGCCCCCGCGCCAACGCAAGGCCAATGCCCTGAGAAGAGCCCGTCACCAGCGCGTTTCGCCCATTCAGATTGAACATCACGGTCTCCCTACTATTTTTCGGTGTTCGCCACCCGTTGGCAAAGGCGTATAAGAGCCTACAGTCACTGGCAAGAGTTGGGCAGGGACGATCCCGGAACCAACTGGAGGAAATCATGAAATCATTGGTGTTGCACGCCGCGGAAGACCTGCGGATCGAGGAGCATTCGGCTGTCGAGCCAGGGGCGGCCGAAGTCCAGATACGTCTTGCCGCCGGCGGCATATGCGGTTCGGATCTGCATTATTTCAACCACGGTGGATTCGGCAGCGTCCGGCTAAGAGAGCCGATGATTTTGGGCCACGAAGTCGCAGGATATGTTTCTGCGATTGGAACAGGCGTGGCCGGCCTGGAAATCGGCCAGTTGGTCGCCGTGTCTCCCTCCCGACCTTGCGAAAATTGCCGTGAATGCCTGGCCAATCTTCCCAATCACTGCCGGAATATGCGGTTTTATGGGTCAGCAATGCCCTTTCCACACGTGCAGGGAGCCTTTCGTGAGCTATTGACCGTCGATGCCAGCCAATGTGTCGCGGCAGACGGCCTTACACCATCAGAGGCCGCAACCGCGGAGCCATTGTCTGTCTGCCTGCACGGGATTTCCCGAGCCGGTAGCCTGCTGGGCAAATCCGTGCTCATCACAGGCAGCGGTCCAATTGGCGTTCTAACCTGCCTTGCGGCACTGGCAATGGGCGCATCTGAGGTGACTGTTACGGACATTTCCGACACCGCTCTGCGCCACGCTGTGAAGGCAGGCGCAGATCGCGCAATCAACGTCGCGGGGAGTGCGGATGATTTCGAACGGCTAACCCTTGGCAATGGTTCCTTCGACATAATGTTCGAGTGCTCCGGCGCCGCATCAGCGCTTCAGAGTGCAATTCCCGCCATGCGTCCGCGGGGCGTTATCGTGCAGTTGGGACTTGGACCAGATGCACCATTACCGTTGACCAGGATTGCGGCCAAGGAGCTTGACCTTCGCGGATCCTTTCGTTTCCACGAAGAGTTCGCAACCGCGGTGCGTTTGATGCAGAAGCGGGCCATAGATGTCCGGCCACTTGTCACGCACAGCTTTCCTTTGTCCGACGCGGTGGCGGCGTTTCAAACCGCATCCGACAAATCGAAATCCATGAAAACTCAGATACTGTTCTGATCTCTCGGAGTGGTCGGGGCGGCGAGATTCGAACTCACGACCTACGGTACCCAAAACCGTCGCGCTACCAGGCTGCGCCACGCCCCGACTGGGCCACCTTCTAGCCAAGCACTTGGACGAAGGAAAGCGAAAACATCGTGCCGAGACTATGCCACCAGTCCGTCGGTAAACTGAAGCCGCGCGAGCCGGGCATACAGGCCACCGCTCGCCACAAGATCTTCGTGCCTGCCGACTGCAACAATTCGGCCTTTCTCCATCACGATGATCCTGTCCGCCTTCTTTACCGTAGCCAGCCGGTGGGCAATGATGAGCCTGGTACGGCTTCTGGACAGGGACTCAACTGCCTCCTGTACCGCTTTCTCGCTTTCCGCATCCAATGCGGATGTCGCCTCATCCAGCAACAGAACAGGTGAATCACGTAAAATGGCTCTTGCGATGGCAATGCGCTGCTTCTGACCACCAGAAAGCATCACGCCACGCTCACCGACGTAGCAGTCGTAGCCATCAGGAAGTTCGGCCAGAAAATCGTGGGCAGCTGCGGCTCTCGCCGCAGCCTCCACCTCTTCATTCGTCGCCTCCGGTCTGCCGAATCGAATATTCTCGCGGGCAGTGGTAGCGAAAATCACCGGGTCTTGCGGTACCAGTGCAAAGTAACGGCGCAATTCAGACCTCAGCATCGTTTCGATTGGAGTACCGTCAATCCTGATCTCTCCGGCATCCGGATCAAAGAAACGTAGCAACAGTTGAAAAACGGTCGTTTTGCCGGCACCGGAGGCACCGACGATTGCCACGGTTTCCCCCGGTTCTATAGAAAGAGTAACATCATCCAGCGCCGCGATACTCTTTCGCGATGGATAGCTGAACGATACGTCGTCAAAAATGATCTGCCCTCTTGCCGGAGACGGATATGGCACCGGTTGGTCAGGATCAACAATAGCATCCTCGAGGCTCAGCAGTTCAACCAGACGCTCCGTGGCACCAGAAGCGCGCTGAAGTTCACCCCAGATTTCTGACAACGCCGCCACCGCACCGGCGACCATGACGGAATAAATGACAAACTGGACGAGTTCTCCAGCGGTCATGATTTCGCTACGAACATCTCGTGCACCGATCCACAGTACGCCGACAACGCAACTGAAGACCACGAAGATGACAATTGCAGTCATCAGCGCTCGTGTATGGATTCTCCGCCGTGCGGCATCGAAGGATGCCTCGGTCAGACCGTCGAATTCCACCCGACTTGCAGCCTCATGTGAATAGGCCTGTACGGTCTGGGCCGCCAATAGCGTCTCTGATGCCTTGGCCGAACTGTCGGCAATACGTTCCTGCCCTTCTCGACTCAAAACCCGAAGTTTGCGACCGAGAGTTATGATCGGAATCAGGACAAGTGGCACAACGAGCAAGACCATGCCTGTCAGCTTGGCTGAGGTGAAAAGCATAAAAACGACGCCTCCAAACAACATCAGGGCGTTTCGCAGGGCAATGGAGATCGAGGAACCGATAACCGACAGAATCAAGGTCGTATCAGTGGTCAGCCGGGACAGAACCTCGCCGGTCATGATCCTTTCGTAGAAAGACGGGCTCATGCTGATCACCCGCGCATAAACAGCCTTGCGAATGTCAGCGACTACGCGTTCGCCAAGCCGTGTAACAAAGTAATAGCGCAGCGCCGTACCCACCCCGAGAGCCAAGGCAATCAGAATTGCCGCCGCGAAATAGGCGTCCATCTGCGCAAGGGTGCCGCTGGAAAAGCCGTCGACCACCCTTCGAACGGCAATGGGTAGTATCAGAGAAAGCATGGCGGTTAGGACGAGCGCCACCACCGCCAAGAGCACCAATTTGCGATATGGCTTAAGGAAGGGAACGAGCCCGCGTAGTGAGCCGATCGCGCGGGATTTCGGACGGTCCGCCTTGTCACTCATCCTGTCGCCTGCTCCTTGGGTCAACCCAAGTCTTTTAAGCCGGGTGGCGACGGCAAGTTCAAGCGTTTAACGGCCGAAGAGGCGAGAATGCCGCAGACAGAACAATCAGTGCAGCCGGACCGATGGACCCTTGTACGCATCTTCGCTGGAAAAGTCCTGCGACCGCAAAAGAAGATTTGCACCGACGGAAATCACCACGATGGCCAGAAACGCAATCAACATGACTTTCATTCAGAGGGATCTCCCGTATATGTCCGCAGATAGTTGACCAGATCATGCCGGTCCCTTGCGTTTACAATACGCTGCATCGGCATCTTGGTTCCCGGAATATAGTGCTCCGGACCTTTGTCGAAAAGGCCGTCAATGGTTGTCTCATCCCAAGTGATTTCCGATTTTTTCAAGGCATCCGAATAATGGTAGCCGGAGACCGAACCCGCCAGCCTGCCGAACAGGCCATTTAACGTCGGCCCGGCCTTTCGCCCGGCACTGCCGCGCAATTCGTGGCAAATGGAGCATTTGCGCATGAACTGTCGCTCACCATTGCTCATTTCCGAAGGATCGCGAAGAAAAGAGCGTTGATTGCTTGCCATGAGCGGTCGGTCCACCGCATCCAGCGGAAAATAATGCGCTACATCCGAAATGCCGCCAGCATAAATGCCATCACCACTCTCATCAAAAGCCAATGCCCAAATTGGTCCGTTTGCGGCAGCGCGAAAATCATACCTCACCGTCCAATCCTGAGTATCGATTACCATGATATACCCTTCACCGTCACCGACGGCGACCAACGCGTCGTCGTTGCTGACGGACAGTGCTAGGATCGGCCGCCTGTCTGCACTGAGGTCGGCCAGAACCTCTCCGGATTCCAGATCGATTGCCCGCGTCCCTCCATCAAGGGCGCCATAGAGTAGCCACGAACCGTTGTGCGCCATCGACAGAACATTGATGCCGAAACCGTGGCGCGCCAGAACACGCAATTCTTCTCCGGTTTTGCGGTCCCACTCCCGAATCGTCCCATCATTGGAAGCGCTAAAAAGCCGGGAACCATCAGTGGAAAATGAAACATCATTGACCTGACCCTCGTGGCTGTCGATCCACATTATCTGTTCGCCGGTCTCGGAGTTCCAGACGCCCACCACCCCATCCCAGCCAGCGGTGGCAACCAGGTTTTCTTTAACGGCCAGGCTGATGATCTTGCCTTTGTGGCCACTCAAAACATTCAACTCGGTTCCATCGGAGTTCCATATGCGCAACTGCATGTCGTCACCGACCGATGCAAATCGTCCATCACTGAGAATTTTCGCTGCATTTACCGCCGCAGAATGACCCTCCAGCCAAATCGGATTTCTGTCAGGCAGTGACCATACGCCCACGGAATTATCGAAACTCGACGTCAAGATCACGTCTTCGGTTACCGCGATGCCTTTCACCGGCCCGCCGTGACCGACTAGGTCGTTCTCTTCAGCAAAGGATTTCGCACCCGTCAGACCGCAAAGTAGACCAAGTGCGATTATCAACCGGAGCATGGCAAGTGGCTACTCCGCCGCGCTGACCGAGGCCTTCGGTACCTTTCCCTTTGCCTCCATCTCCTCCACCCAGAGGTTGTGGTGCTCCTTCGCCCACTGGAGGTCTACATTGCCAGAGCCCATCGCATCGTACGCGCCTTCCATTCCAAGGGTTCCGATGTAGATGTGCGCAATGATCACTGCCATCATCAAGAACGAAACGATGGCGTGCCAGAGTTGCGCGTATTGCATCTCCACATGGGGCTCCAGCACGGTCGGCAGCGGGTTCAGACCGACCAGGCCCGGAATGCCGAGCATGTTGATTTTCTCAAAGGTCGCGGCGAAGAGCGGCATCTGGAATGGGAACAACAGCGACAGGCCTGACACGGAAACCGAGACGCCAAGAATGATAACCGCCCAGAAAATCAACTTCTGACCCGCATTGAACTTCCAAGCAGGCGGATGGGAATTCTTGGAGAACAAACCTCCGCCTTTCATCAACCACACGACGTCGGCCCGTGCCGGAATGTTGTGAATGACCCAGAAAACGAAGACCAATATCAGCGCCAGCATGAACGCCCAGGACACGTTGTTGTGGATCCACTTTGACCCAATCGCAAGGATGGAGTTCACCTCATGTCCAAACAGAGGGATGATCGCAACTCGACCAAAGAGAGATATGAGACCTGTCAGCGCCAATAGGATGAACGATCCTGCCAGAACCCAGTGCGCCAGCCGCTCAACCGGCTTGAAACGCTCGATCCGGATGCCGGACAAGCCACCGCTGACACGGATGCGGCCCCGCAGAAGATAAAAAAGACCAAGTACGGCAATCGTGCCAAGAAGCAGATAGCCACCATAGGTTCTTAAGGGGCCAGCCCGCCAGGAAAGCCATTTCATGCCACCGTCCTGCATCAAGACGTTCGTGGCAGGTCCGTTGGCCTGCGTTGTAATATTTGCTGTGTTGAAACGCATGTCCTCCCACATCAGGCTATCGGAGGTTCCCCCAAGCGTGCCAAGGATACCCTGTGCCTGTGCAGAAGCATCGTAATCGGACGTCCGGTTCGTACGTTCGACCGCTTCACCTCGCTGTCGTGCCAGGATATCTTCGAGCGTCGTCGTGTTTGTGTGCGGTGCCTCGGGCACGTCGACACTGTCGTCGGTTTGCGCAAACGCTGGTTGGACGCCCGCTATAGCTAGCAACGCCAAGACCAGCAAAGCTCGAAGATTCCAAAACATATTGCACCCCCGGTATCATCGAAGGAGGGACGCGCATGCCAGCCCGCCCCTCCCGGAAACTCTCAGTCCACAGCGCGATAGAACGTCAACCGCCCTTCTGGTCGTAAGCCGTACCCCAGCCCCAAGCACCGGAACCGAAGCCGCGTGCCACAACCCGCTCACGGTAAATTGCGGACACATCATCGCCATCTCCCGCGAGCAGTGCCTTAGTGGAACACATTTCGGCGCAGATCGGCAACTTTCCTTCGGCAATGCGGTTCCGACCGTACTTCTGGAATTCGGACTCGGAAAAGTTCTCTTCCGGACCGCCGTTGCAGAACGTGCACTTGTCCATCTTGCCACGGCTGCCGAAGTTCCCGGCTTGTGGATATTGCGGTGCACCGAACGGGCACGCGTAGAAGCAATAGCCGCACCCAATACACAGATCCTTGGAATGGAGAACCACGCCGTCGTCGGTCTGGTAGAAGCAGTCTACAGGGCAGACCGCCATGCACGGCGCATCGGAACAGTGCATGCACGCCACAGAGATCGAACGTTCACCCGGCTTGCCGTCATTGATCGTCACCACGCGGCGACGGTTGATACCCCATGGCACCTCATGTTCGTTCTTGCAGGCGGTGACGCAGGCGTTGCACTCGATGCAGCGTTCGGCGTCGCACAGAAACTTTGCTCTTGCCATCTCTCTATCCCCTTACGCTGTGTAGATCTTGCAGAGAGTCGCCTTGGTCTCCTGCATCTGCGTTACGCTATCATACCCGTAGGTTTGGGCCGTGTTGGTACTCTCACCCAATACATACGGATCGGCACCATCTGGATACTTCGACCTCAGGTCGTCGCCCTGAAAGTGCCCACCAAAGTGGAACGGCATGAAGGCAACGCCGGAGCCCACACGATCCGTCAGCATCGCCTTTACCCTCACCTTGCCACCTTCCGGACCTTCTACCCAGACCATCTGGCCATCACGCACACCCAGGTTGTTGGCATCCCGTGGGTTCACCTCGATGAACATATCCTGCTGAAGTTCCGCCAACCAGGGGTTGGAACGGGTCTCATCGCCGCCACCTTCGTATTCCACGAGGCGACCAGACGTCAGGATGATCGGATATTCCTCAGAGAAATCGTTCTGCTGGATCGACGCATACATCGTTGGAAGACGGTAGAACTGACGATCTTCGTATGTCGGGTAGTCCGCAACAAGGTCTCGACGGTTGGTATAGAGCGGTTCGCGATGCAACGGCACGGGGTCCGGGAACGTCCACACAACGGCGCGGGCGCGTGCATTGCCAAAAGGTGCACACTCATGTGCAATAGCGACGCGCTGGATGCCGCCGGAAAGATCGGTCTTCCAGTTTATACCGCCAACGCGATCATTGTAGTCGGTCGGGAAGGCCATGCCTTCCGCTTCGCCGATCTCTTCGTCCGACTTCTGGAAATCCTCCAGTCCTGCGACCCTGCCAATGATGGCTTTCTCTCGCGCTGTAAGGTCACCGTCCCAACCAAGGTCGACCAACATCTGGTAAGTGAATTCAGGATACCCATCCTGAATTTCGGACCCTGCCGAATAAACGCCGTCCGCAAGCAGGTTGTCACCTTCGTACTCCACTCCGAAGCGGGCACGGAATGTCAGGCCACCTTGGGAGACCGGTTTAGACATGTCATAGAGGTTCGGAGTGCCGGGATGCTTCATTTCGGCCGTACCCCAGCACGGCCATGGCATACCATAATAGTCACCATCCGCCGGACCGCCAACAGCCTGTAGCGTAGTGCGATCGAACGTATGCTGGTTGGCCATGTGCAACTTCAAACGCTCCGGGCTCTGGCCCGTGTAACCGATCGTCCACATGCCGCGGTTGAATTCGCGGGTGATATCCTCGACGTTTGGCTCGTCTTCGGAATCCATCGAAATGTTGCGCAGCAACCGGTCGGCAAATCCGAATTTCTTGGCGAATTTTGCAATTATCGTATGATCGGGCAGACTCTCGAAAAGTGGATCGACCACCTTGTCACGCCATTGCAACGAACGGTTCGAAGCCGTCACTGACCCACGCGTCTCGAACTGAGTACAGGCCGGCAGTAGATAGACATTGTCTGTACGGTCGGACAAGACGGCGGACACGGTTGGATACGGGTCGACAACGACCAGCATATCCAGTTTTTCCATTGCTGCCTTCATCTCCACCATGCGCGTCTGCGAGTTGGGTGCATGGCCCCACAGGACCATGGCGCGCACGTTGTCTTCCTGACCGACAATGTTGTCCGGCTCTTCCAGCACGCCGTCTATCCAGCGCGAAACCGGGATGCCGATCTCGTTCATCATGGACTTTTCGGCATCATCCTTCGTCGGCGAAAACTGGCCCTTGAGCCAATCCAGATCTTCACCCCAGACACGAGACCAGTGCGCCCATGCGCCTTCTGAAAGACCATAGTAGCCCGGCAGGTCATGCGACAGCACACCAAGATCCGTTGCGCCCTGAACATTGTCATGCCCGCGGAAGATGTTGGTTCCACCGCCGGCGACACCCATGTTGCCCAGCGCAAGCTGGAGGACGCAATAGGCGCGGGTATTGTTGTTCCCGTTGGTGTGCTGCGTGCCTCCCATGCACCAGATCACCGTGCCGGGCCGATTGTTGGCCAGTGTTTGTGCTACCCGACGCATCTGCGAGCCGGGAACTCCCGTCACGCGCTCCGTTTCTTCGGGCGTCCACTTCGCCACCTCTTCCCTGATCTGGTCCATGCCCCAGACCCGGGTGCGAATGAATTCCTTGTCTTCCCATCCGTTGTCGAAAATGTGCCACAGAAGGCCCCAGATCAACGCCACATCGGAACCGGGCCGGAAGCGAACGTATTCGTCGGCATGGGCCGCTGTGCGCGTGAAACGAGGATCGCAAACGATCAGCGGCGCATTGTTCTCCTCCTTGGCCTTCAGGACATGCAGCAAAGACACCGGATGCGCCTCGGCGGGGTTGCCTCCGATGATGAAGATTGCCTTGGAGTTATGAATGTCATTGTAGGAGTTGGTCATGGCGCCGTAGCCCCATGTGTTCGCAACCCCGGCCACGGTGGTGGAGTGACAGATACGCGCCTGGTGGTCGACGTTGTTTGTGCCCCAGTATCCCGCGAACTTGCGGAAAAGATATGCCTGTTCGTTGTTGTGCTTGGCTGATCCCAACCAGTAAACCGAGTCCGGCCCGCTCTCCTCGCGAATGGACAACATCTTGTCGCCAATCTCGTTGATCGCCTCTTCCCAAGAGACACGCACCCATTCGCCGTTTACCAGTTTGGTAGGATATTTCAGACGACGCTCGCCATGAGCGTGCTCACGAACAGACGCGCCTTTCGCGCAGTGGGCACCGAGGTTGAACGGGCTGTCCCATCCGGGCTCCTGCCCGATCCAGACACCGTCGGAGACTTCAGCAATCACCGTGCAGCCGACTGAGCAGTGAGTACAGACGGACTTTACCGTTTCTACTGCCCGCGCAACGGTTGACTGTGCGCTTGCTTTCGTAACCGACCCGGCGCTTCCGAAAGCCGCCAGTCCGCCAACTGCAAGCCCCGAAGAACGAAGGAATGAGCGACGATCAAGAGACGTCTGCGCTGCCTTTTCCAGAAGCGATGCTGTTGACGATCTTTGAGCGACGCCATTGATTTTCTTTCTGAGCATTTCAATCTCCCGATGAGGCTTGACGCCTCTGACAATTCACTGCGCCCTCGCGGTGTTCGCGTCGGGCATGGCTAGTCCGTCCGGCTACGCTCTCAGAAACGTGCCGACTCCAGATACGCTTTGACATGTGCCGTCTTTCGAAGGCCGTCGCCGGTTGTCTCCGGTTCGGCCGCCTCTGCGCTTTCCGTTCCTGCCGCAAGGGCAGCTGTGGCTGGGGCCGCGACGGCGGCAAGCTTCAGAAAGCCTCTTCTCGCCACATCCGGTTTATCCTGGCTCATTGTCTTCTCCTCGTTATCTACCAAACGCTCGGCACTTACGCCTTCGCGCCCTGCGTCATACGAAACGCCTCTTTCTCGATATCCATGAATGCCGCACCGATCGCACCTACCGGCGCATAGAAAACCGAATTTTTCGCACTCTCCAGATCATTGAAGAAGTGCCGTGCCCACGGGCCGATGTGCACATTGAAGAATGACTTTTGTGTCTCAAGGTCGGCCACATCGCCGAACCGCCCCCGGATCAGCCCCGCCATCATCTCGCACAAGCTGGCGATATTGTCCTCCGGCTCGAACACATTGTCAGCCCGTTCGATGCCGAGACGCGCCATATCGCGCCGCAGCACCGCCAGCGGTCGCTCGTTCAGGAAACCAGTCAGATAAAAGCTGGCATAGGGCAAAAGTTCACCTCGCCCCAGACCGATAAACAGCGCATTGAACTCACGCTCCGCAGTTCTCGGCTTGAATTTCGTACTGACCCGGGCGAGCGTTCCGAAAGCCTTGCCGATCGCAGTATCGTCGCCGGCTAGTCCTTCACACCGGCTGAGAAGCCTCCCATCGGGCGGAGCAGCCAGCAGCGCACCAAGAAAATCGTAGAGGTCCGCCCGCAAGCATTCCTCTTCAGCGATTTCCGGCTCCAGGGCCCTCTCGTTCACGATCTCTCCCAGTGTGGCATTGTTGGTAGTCTTTCCCGCAACTCTACGCCTAGCTACCCGAACGTCAACTCATTTTCCGACGCCTAAGCCTTTCGCAGTGCAGCATTATTCGTCGAATGTGAACTGCATTCGACGGCGCACACCAGCGGCGGTGGCGACTTCGGGCTTAGTCTTTTCTTCTTCACAGGAGATGGCAGGTGTCAAATCCTCACCCTGATCAACGACATCCTGTCCGTCATCCTTTTCGGTATTTTCGCTTTCATCGAGTTCAGCCAGTGCCGCAGCTTTCTCAACGGCATGCTGCGTCGCACTGAACATGCCCTTGCCTACCTCGTAGAGTGTGCGCATGTCGGACTTGACCGTCGCCGCATCCGTATAGTCCTCACCATGGTCGACCAAGCCGTCGAGGTTGGCGAGCACCGGGTTTGACTTCCAAAGTTGCCGGAGCGCCCGATTTCGTATCCTGGAAGGGATGCCAGATTGCATGAAGCCCGAAAAATCGTCGCCTTTGCGCAGAGTATCAGGATCGGGCAGGCCCATGTCTTCGAGCAGCCTGCTGTCTGCTATTGTTTCGTCTTCGCCGGCAACGTCTTCCTCTCGCGTTTCGTCCAGTGCAGGTTCTGGTGTCTCGTCTTCCGGAGGATCCTTCAGTTTCCGCTCCGACCACCTGCTCAAAAATGGTTTTTCGTCTTCTTTCATGATGAGGTGCCGCCTTTCCGATGCGACGGCGCACGATAGACGTCTGCTGCCTGGCGAATTCGCGCATCTCCCTTGCCGTCCTCCACCACATCCGTTCGTATTCGGTCACGCTTTCGTTTCACGAATTCGGCTTCACTGTGATGCGCTTCCACGAAATTCTCGATCATGTGTCTCAGGGCAATCGGCATCGGAACCTTTTCTACTATGTCTTCACCGCTGTCGAGGTAGTCCTGCGCCTCGTAAGGAGATGCGGTGACCCGGTGCAAATCAAGCCCCGGTTCGCCCGTCGTTTTGCGCAAAACGACATAGACAGATGGCACTTCTGCGTTCAGAGCCACAAGGTAGGCCTCTGTGTCTGTCCGGAACAACTTCATAGGCAGAGTACCGGCGTGATACTCTACGGCCTCACCCTCGTGCCGCATGACCTTCCAGGAGGCCGTTGCCGCACCGGGCAATACCGCCACTGCCCGCCAGTTCCACTGCGCCCAGCGTGTCACGCCAGGCTCCCGACGCACAACGACACCGATAGGTATGGAGATCATCTTCTGAGCGTCCGGAGACATGGCTAACCTCACTTGCGCTTTACGATACCACAATGCATTGCCTATGGTTCAGGAAACTAACAGGCGCTGCGGCAACGTAAAGGCCGCGGGAGGAACCCATAATGTCACCACGGCTCATGCTATGCACTTGCGAAGGCTCGCAGGCAATCGACGCGGACGCCCTCGGCGAGGCAACGGGCCTGTCGACCGGACGGGTGTACACGAACCTTTGTGGGCGCGAAGCACCTGAGTTCCGAAAGGCAGCGGCAGAGCAAGATGTCGTGATCGCCTGCGGTCAGATGGCCGAAACCTTCGCCATGATTGCTGACGAATTGGGTTTGTCGGCGCCCCGAACCTTCGACTTGCGCGACAGCGCCGGCTGGTCCGACGAAACGGCTGCCGCCACCCCGAAGATGGCCGCTCTCGCCGCTGCAGCACTGATTGATATACCAGCCGCCCCTTCTTACGATCTGCACTCCGGTGGAACCTGTCTCATTCTTGGGCCCGAAAAAACCGCCGTCGCCGCTGCGGAGCGTCTGGCCGAACATTTGGCTGTTACCGTGGCAGTCACTGACGGCGCACCTGAGGTGTTGGTACCCGACCCGGGCTATGACCTCATTACTGGCAAGCTGCGGCGCGCGGAAGGCAGTTTCACCAAGTTCAATGTCACGTTTGATGCCTTCAGCACCGTCCTTCCTTCCGGACGTGGCACGCCGGCAATGACGAGTCCGCGGGACGGAGCGAAAGCCAGCTGTGACATTCTTCTGGATCTCACCGGTCGACCCTCGCTATTTCCGGCAGCGGAAAAGCGCGATGGCTACCTTCGCGCCGCTCCTACAGACCAGCCCGCGATAGAGAAAGCCGTTTTCGAAGCCGCCCAAATGGTCGGCACCTTTGAGAAGCCTCTCTACATCCGATTCGAGCCCACGCTATGTGCACATTCCCGCGCCTCCAAGCCTGCCTGTTCCCGTTGCCAGACCGTCTGCCCGACGGGCGCAATCACGTCTGCGGGCGAAACGGTAGCCATTAACTCCGACATTTGTGCCGGGTGCGGCGCCTGCGCCTCCGTTTGTCCCACCGGTGCCGCCAGTTACGAGGCACCGACGGTTTCCAACATCTTCCGGCAGATAAGCACCCTCGCCCGGGCCTTCCGCTCCGCCGGTGGAAAAGCACCGCGACTGCTGGTCCATGAAACCCTTTTCGGAGCCGAGGCTATATCGCTCGCCGCCCGCTACGGCAGGGGGCTCCCCGCCGACACGATACCGCTGGAAGTCAACTCACTGGCAATCTTCGGCCATGCTGAACAACTCGCCGCCCTTTCCGCCGGCTTCGTGTCGGTTGATCTGATGGCCGGACCGAAAACGGAAGTTGACAGTGTTGAACCCGAATTGGAGCTCGCAAACGCAATAGCAGGACGATTGCTTGTCCGCCTGATCGAGCCTCGTACACCAGATGAGCTGGAACATATGGTTCGCGATCGCCAAGGAGTGGACACAAACCCGGTCTCGCAGATTGTGCTGCCAATCGACGGACGACGTCAGACCGTGCGACTGGCCGCCAAGTCGCTCCATGGAGAATCAAGGGGGACTATCCCCCTGCCCGAAGGCGCTCCGTACGGCGCTGTGGTCGTAGACACAGAGGCCTGCACCCTGTGCCTGGCGTGCGCCAGCCTGTGTCCGACGGCGGCCTTGTCTGACGATCCCGATTATCCCCGCCTGATGTTCCAGCAGGATGCCTGCATTCAGTGCGGCCTTTGCACCAACGTCTGCCCCGAGAACGCCATTACGCTGCGCCCGGAAATGGATCTCTCCGATGACGCGCTGCGCCAGACGGTCCTGAAAGAGGAAGAACCGGCGGAATGCATTTCCTGCGGAACTCCTTTTGGCGTGCAATCGACAATAGACAGGATCATTGCTCAACTCGCTGGAAAGCACCCCATGTTCTCCGGCTCGGACAACATGCGCCTTATCCAGATGTGTGACGACTGCCGCATACGGGCACAGTATCATGCAGATGCGCAGCCTTTCGCTTCGGCACAGCGCCCCCTGCCCCGCACGACCGACGATTACAAGACAACAAAAAACTGATCTTCAGTTGGCGATTATAGCACCGCCCAAATCCTTGACTGGAATACTGGAAACATACGCCAGTATGGCGTTGTACTCCTCCTCCGTCAGGAGAATTGGTGCGATTGCCGGCGGCAATCCCTCGGGAAACGGCTCTGTGAAACCTTCTATCTGCGTAAAGGAGGGATGCGGATTCAGTGTGAAAAAGCCGGCAAACTTGCCCTCCCAGTCGGAGAAGTTTTTCATCGCACCAAAGGAAGGCGTGGAACTGATTCCGCCCATGCGGTTGCGCTCGCTTACTACGTGACACCTGCCGCAGTGTTGGTGGGCAAGACGGTCCCCGGCCATTTCATCGCCCTCGAAAACCACTTCATCCTCAGAAATTGCATCGATCTCAGGCGCGAAGAAAATTTGCGTTCCATCTGGCTGAAATGCTGTCAGCGTGTTCTGACCAACCTCCGAGCGCAGCCACTCGGCGAACACGGCCGCACTGTCGGTCTCGGCGGTGCCCAGCAAGCCCCAGGATCGACCGTCCCATTCGAACACACCACCGTTTGCCCTCTCGGCAACTGAAATGTCTCCATCACCCGCAATTGCCACCGGAATTTGGGTCTTCAATCGAAATCGCGGAAGGATGTAGTCAAATACTCCTGTTGCCACCAGCTCGTCAGGTGCCGAGATTGTCAGGCCGTGCCCGTCGCCGAAAGCAGAATGCGTCAGCCCCAACGCCAGTGTCGCTGCCGCGATCAATCGATACATCGTTCCTCCCCGTTGTTCTGGCTGGACCGGTTTGCACCAATTTGTGTGGTGCAGGCCTTGCTACCGGAGGTCTTTTGGCCAACATAAGGCGGTAGGGCACAACCGATCAAGGTGGCCGAATTACAGCAGGATACGGGTGGACCATGGAACAAGAAATCAACATGTCGCTGCGCAAGTTTTTAAAACAGGTGGGTGTGACGTCCCAACAGGCGATAGAGGAGGCGGTTCGCGCGGCTGGTGGGCTGGACGGTGAGGTTCAGGCGAAGGTCGTTCTGACAATCGAGGAACTTGGTCTTACCCACACGGTTGATGGCACAATCGGGCCGGACAAGAAATCGTGAGTATCAGCCGGGAAACCGTTCTTGCCGAGCTTCGAAAATTTGAAGATCCGTTTTCCAAAAAGGATCTGGTTTCGGCCGATCTCGTCCGGGCACTGACGATCGAGGACGGTTCTATCCGCTTCGTCATGGAAGTGGCAGAACAATCGCAGGGCGCAGCGCTCGAACCCGTTCGCGCCGCGGCCGTGGAAGCACTTGAAAAGTTGGAAGGCGTTGAAAAAGTCACGGCTTTGCTGACTGCCCATTCAGCACCAAAGCCTCCACCAGATCTGAAGATCGGCCGACATCCGACGCAGTCCGCCGGACCGGCGAAAGTTCCGGGTGTAGACAGAATTGTAGCCATCGCGTCTGGCAAAGGTGGTGTCGGCAAATCTACCGTATCGGCCAATCTGGCGGTCGCGCTGGCAGCCGAAGGTCGCCGAGTCGGATTATTGGATGCGGATGTCTACGGCCCCTCGCAGCCGCGGATGATGGGTATATCGGGCCGGCCGGCTTCGCCGGACGGCAAAACGATCCTGCCGTTGCGCAATCACGGCGTGACGATGATGTCGATTGGGCTGATGACCAAGGAGGACGAGGCGGTGGTCTGGCGCGGGCCGATGCTGATGGGCGCGCTGCAACAGATGCTGGGCCAGGTGCAGTGGGGCCAACTGGACGTGCTGCTTGTGGACCTGCCACCGGGCACCGGTGACGTACAGATGACGTTGGCGCAGAAGGCGGAAGTGACCGGGGCGATCGTCGTATCGACTCCTCAGGACATTGCTTTGCTAGACGCCCGCAAGGCGCTGAACATGTTCAAAAAAATGAACGTTCCTGTCATTGGCATGATCGAAAACATGTCAACGCACATATGTACCAACTGCGGGCACGAGGAACACATCTTTGGGCACGGCGGCGCAAAGGCGGAAGCGGAGAAGCAGGGCCTTGAACTGCTTGGAGAAATACCGCTGCATCTCGATATCCGGCTGGCAGCCGACGGCGGCGCGCCCATTGTCACATCCAAGCCGGACAGCCGTGAGGCCCAGACCTATCGGGAGATTGCCCGCCGCCTGATCGCTGACGGCAAGGCGTGAGCGAAACTCCGGTCTTCCCCCCGCTTATCACTGGCATCGCAGCCGGTGACAGCGCCTCGCCCATGGAAGCGGCTTGCGCGGCGGCTGTTGAGGATGGGGAAGCCGGACATCTTTTTTATAGATTCCAAACGGATACGCTGAGTGCTGCGATCTTGCTGGCACCGGAAGTTCCGTTGGAGGATGCCATGACGGCACTGCTGCTCGCCGGCATTGGTTTTGGTGATGCGCTCGGGGCACTGGCACCGCCGGAGGTGGGGGTACATTTTGAGTGGCCGGCAGGTTTCCGTGTGAATGGCGGACGGTGCGGGGAATTGTCGGTAGCGGCGTCGGCCACGACGTCCGATGAGGTTCCCGATTGGTTGATCGTCGGGTTGATGGTACCGCTGTGGGCGGCGGAGGATCAGGGGTATGATCCTGAAACGACAGTGCTTTTTGCCGAGGGTTGCGCCGAAGTCTCGCCGGTATCGCTGTTGGAAAGCTGGTCGCGGCACTTTCTTGTCTGGCTGGACAGGTGGCAGGAGGAGGGTGCGGGACCGATCCATCGCGAGTGGCTTTCCCGCGCGTGGAAGCGTAACGAGGATGTGACGGTTCGACTTGCCGGAAAGGACTACCGTGGCAGATTTAGTGGTCTGGACGAAAAAGGCAGTATGATCTTGCGGTCCGACTCCGATATGGTGTTGCTGCCGCTGACAGGAATGCTGGAAGAAAAATGCTGAAACTTGCCCGCACGATCCGGTTTGACGAGAGCGATGAGAACGTGTTTTCGCGGCCGGCGGAGCCGGGGGAATGGGCCATTCCGGGTGGGTTCGAATTCTCCAACTGGGGCGAAGCGGATCTTGTTGGCAAGGCGCGGCAGGCGTTTGCGAATGGCTGGCTGGGGCTGGGCAGCTTTGGCAGATCGACATTCGTGGCTGTCGCAAAAATCGAGCAAAATGAACTGGATAGCCTGAAAAATAAGTTGTCGGAGCACTTTGTGCGGGTCTATGGGGCGCCTTCGGTGGAGGTTGCGCGGGAGGTTGCGGCGGGCGAAATTGCCTTCATGACAGAGCTCGCGGAAGACCATGCGCCGAACACGCTTCTGACGGTTTCGCGCAGTTTGACTGAGGCCGGGGTGAGCGAGGCTTTCCGGGCGATCAGCCCGGCGGAAGCGGATATCGACATCGTCGCCGTTCACGGAACACTGGACTGAAAATTATTACAGTCCAATATCTTACGCCACATTGCTAACGTTGATTGTTTGCGCCGGAAGGCTTGGAGCGGGTAGCGGGAATCGAACCCGCACCTTAAGCTTGGAAGGCTCTTATGATACCATTTCACCATACCCGCGATCCGGTTTTACCTATGACAAGGCCGCAGGAGCGTCAAGCGCCGTTCAGCGGATTCGTGGCCCATCGGGCGCAGGTTTTGCGATATGGGTTTGGTATGGTTTCGGTATGGGTTTGGTATGGCTGATATCGCAGTTTCAGGGCCCGATCCGGCAGTGTGGCGGGCAGGTAATGACTGCATTACCTGTCAGGTAATGAATTTGATTACCCCCTTACAAACGCAGCGGATCGAAGCGTGACGGGCGGAGTTCCCACTCCGCGGGATGGCGCGGTTTCCGGACGTGGAAATGTGCGCGGGCCGTGACCCTGCCCGACGGCGTTGGCGCCGGACAGGGTGGAGTTCAGAAGGTGAAGGTGCCGCGGATGGCGATGTTGCGACCAGGCTCATAGAGCGGGGTGAGGCCATCGTCGCGGAACTCCTGCCCGTAGGTGGCCCGGTCGGCGTAGACCTCGTCGAAGATATTGTTGATTTCACCCCGGATGGTGAAGTTCGGCACCGCACGGGGCGTGTACTCCACGAAGGCGTTGACGACCTCATAGGCCGGCAGTGGCACCGTGGGATCGCCGAAATTGTAGGTCTCCTCCTTTTCCAGAGCGATCTGGGCATCTACACCAACCATCAGGTCCATGTCGGAGAGCTTGTGCGCGATCTCGACAGTGATGAGTTCTCCGATGGGCGTGGTCAGGTAGCGGCCGGTGTAGGAATCGGCCTGGGTGCCGTCGATTTCACTGTCGATGTTGGCATAGCCCACACGGAAGAAGCCGTTCTGCCAGTTGTAGGTCGCGCCGAGTTCAAAACCCTGCGCCTCGACGTCGGAGGTGGCATCTGGACCGCCGCCGTAGCTGGGCACGCGGGCATCGTTGATATTGGTGCGAAACACCTTGCCCCGGAAATCGAAGCGGCCGAAGGAGGCGTCGGCGGCAAGGAAGAGGTTGTCGGCGCTGACCGGCTCGATGCTGTCGCCGGGGTAGACCCACGCCGGGTTCATGATGAAGTTTTCGGCAAGCACGACACCGCCCCAGACACGGGATACACCGGCGCTAACGGTGATGGCTTCGGTGAGGTCGTACTCGCCGGAAATATTGCCGGACAGGCCCTGATTGGTGTAGGTCGTCCCGTCCGTGCCCTCGAACTCCTGAAAATCAACACGGCCGCCGAAGGACAGGCGGGCGCTTTGGGTCACGTCCAGCCTTGCCTGGGCAAAGATGCCAACGTTGCGAGCCTCTTCGCTGGCCGCCTCGTCAAAGCTTGAATCCGGCAGGTAGCGGTAATCCGTCTCGGCGGTTTCCACGTAGAAGTCGGCCCCTGCGGTAACCGAACCGTAAGCGACGGGAAAGCGGTTCTGGAAAACGCCGCTGATGCTGTCGGTCGAGCCGCGGCTTTCCTGATCCGCTTCTGGCAACAACAGATCGGTGACGCTGTAGGCGAGCGAGAATTTCGGATCCCACCAGCCGGTGGGCGCCTCGTCGGTGTAGGTAAAGACAAGGTTCTGGCGCCGGAGATCATAGGTGCGGGTGTCGGGCACCGGGCGGCCGCCGACCAGACGGCCGATGTCGGCGCGGTAAGGGCGGGCCTCATCGTCGTGGACGCTTTCGTAGGAAAGTTCGAAGCGGTGGCCGGTCTCGCCCTGGTAGGCGAATTTCGCAAGCCCACTGAGCAGGCCGGTGCCGGAGCCGATGATCTCGTCGCCATTTCCGTCCTCGCGGGTGCCGCCCTCGGCGTATTTGAGATACCCCAATGCCTCGAACGCGCCCTGCCTGCCGAAGACCGACAGGGAATTGGTGAAGATGTCACCGTTGCTCTGATATTCCCCGGAGACGATGCCGCCAAAGCTGCGCCCCGCCTCCAGCAGATCATCCACATCCTTGGTCTCAAATGCGATGGCCCCCGCCAGTGCGCCGGGTCCGGCATCGGCCGGCGCGACGCCGGGATCGACGCGCACCTGTTTCAGCAATTCGGGGTCGATCAGCGTGGTGGCGTTATGGTGGAAGATCTTGTTGTTCTGACGGGCGCCGTCGACGGTGACGGCGAGATTGTTTTCTTCGACGCCGTTAACATAGATCTTCTGCGAGACTGGCAGCGAACTGCCGACAGAAATCGTCGGTTCGTTCTTGAAGACATCCTGAAGGTCGGCCGGATCCGTCCTGTCCAGATCTTCGCTGTCGATACCGACCTCGTTGCCGCTGCCGGAGGTGAACAGGATCGTGCCGAGGGGATAGAATTCGTCCGACTGGGCAAGGGCGCCATGGGCACTGGCAATGGCCAGCGCGGACGACAGGGAAAGCAGAGTACGCATGTGAATCTCCCACCACATTTCATGACATGGGTGGCTAGGAGAACCTTTGCTGCCGCGTGCGCAGGCTGCATTTTCCCGAAGAAGGGTCAAGCGCTAACGGAAGAACCCAGACAGGAAGGCCCGGGGCGTTGCCGGATCGCGTCAGCCCGCGGTTCGCCGTAGGGCTCAGGCGACTTTCGGGCTTGGCTCACGGCCGACATAGCCGGTGTCGATGCCCTCGGCGGCGGCGATGCGGTTGATGGTTTCCGGCAGCGAGAACTCGACATCACCGAAGCCATGTTTGCGGGAACCGGCCTGCGGATGCAGTGTAACGCCGGGCAGGTCTTCGAGATTTTCTGCCTGATAGCGATCCGCCGGGTTTTCACCGGGGTAGAAGAGGTGGATGCTGGTCGAATGGCTGCGACTGGCGAGCCGGGGCCGCATGTTGCGGTCGGACTCTTCGCTGATAACGGTGTCGAGCGTGTCGAGATAGGCGCGGCCCCGGTGATCGACGGCGCGGGCGGCATGGTCGATCGCGGTGAAGATCGAGAAACCGAGGAAGCAGTTCACGCCGGCGCGGGTGCAATGCTCCAGCGCACCGAAGCCGCCACCGGAGACGGCGATGGCCATTGTGTGCTCTGCAGCGGCAGTGCGTTCGGCGATATGGCCGGAAAAGGCTTCGACACCCGGAAACTCTTCGCAGCCATGGAGGAACATGCTTTCCTTGGCACCGGAGAAACTGTCGACTGTGAAGCCACGCTCCTCAAAGAACCGGGTGAGGCGGGCTGGCCGCTGGCCCAGTATCTTGTTGGCGAAACCGGTGAAGAGGAAAGCGTGTTTCAAGGCAAACTCCAAGTGTCAGGCAGGAAAGATGAACAGTGACAGCCTGCCCCGCCCGCGTCGAAACCAGCGTGGTGAAGACAGTGGGAATTGCGCGTGAGGAGGATGAACCGCGCTATGGCGCTGCTCGCTTGATCAATGGCGTACCGGCGCAGAAGGCTGCGCCGGTGCCGAAACGGGTGATGCCGGCGGCCGGGATCAGGCGATCTCTTCAAGGAGTTTCAAGGTGTTCTCCAGCGTCATCGCCACCGGGTTGCCGCCGGTGCTGGGATCGCGCAGCGCGGCTTCGGCGAGGGTGGCAAGATCGGGGTTGGCGATACCGAGTTCGGTGAGCGATTTGGGGATGGCGAAGCTGGCGTTGAACGCATCTACGAAATCACAGAAGCCCTCATACCCGCCTTCGATGCCGAGATAGGCGGCGGCGAGGCCCATGCGATCCTCGATCGCCGCGCGGTTGAAGCGCAGGACGGCGGGCATGCAGACGGCATTCGTTGTGCCGTGGTGCGTGTGATAGTGCGCGCCGATGGGGTGGCTGAGAGCGTGGATGGCGCCGAGGCCCTTCTGGAAGGCGGTGGCGCCCATCGCCGCGGCGCTCATCATGTTGGCGCGGGCCTCGATATCCGCGCCGTCGGTGTAGGCGCGGGGGAGGTATTCCTTCACAAGGCGCATGCCTTCCAGCGCGATGCCCTGGCTCATCGGGTGGTAATGGGGGCTGGAGAACGCTTCGACGCAATGGGCGAAGGCGTCGAGCCCGGTGCCGGCGGTGATGAATTTCGGCATGCCGACCGTAAGCTCGGGGTCGCAGATCACCTGTGCGGGCAGCATTTTTGGGTGGAAGATGATCTTCTTTTCGTGAGTCTCGGAATTGGTGATGACCCCTGCCCGCCCGACCTCAGAGCCGGTTCCGGCGGTGGTGGGCACGGCGACGATGGGGTGGATGCCCGCGGGGTCGGCCCGCGTCCACCAGTCGCCGATATCCTCGAAATCCCACAAGGGGCGGGTCTGGCCGGCCATGAAGGCGAGGGTCTTGCCGAGATCGAGGCCGGAGCCGCCGCCGAAGGCCACGACGCCATCGAAGCCGCCGTTGCGGTAGGCGCGCAGGCCCTCTTCGACGTTCTTCTCGTTGGGGTTCGGATCGACCTCGGAGAAGAGGGCGCGGCCGAGGCCTGCCGTTTCGAGAATGTCGAGCGCGCGGGTGGTGATCTCCATGCTCGCGAGGCCCTTGTCGGTGACCAGCATGGGGCGCTGGATGCCGGCGGCGCGGCAGGTCTCGGCCAACTCTGCGATGCGCCCCGCGCCGAAGCGGATGGCGGTGGGATAGGACCAGTTTCCAACGAGGGTCATGGGATCAGGCTTTCTTGAGGTGGTAGGATTTGGGGCGCGTGAGCGCGGTGTAGGCGAGCACGGAGAGGCCCGCGCCGTTGCCGGTATCCTTGCAGCCCGTCCAGCACAAGGCCGGGTCGAGGTAATCGCAGCGATTGAGGAAAACGGTGCCGGTCTCCAACCGGTCGCCGATGTCTTCGGCGGCTTGCGCGTCGGCTGTCCACACGGCGGCGGTGAGGCCGAACTGGCAATCGTTCATCAGGGCGATGGCCTCGTCGTCGCCCGCTACCTTCATGATGCCGACGACGGGGCCGAAGCTTTCGTCACGCATCACGCGCATGTCGTGGGTGACATCGGTGAGGATCTGGGGCGTGAGGTAGATGCCGCCATCGTCGGCGGGCATGGGCGCGATATGGGCGGTGGCGCCATCGGCAATCGCCTCGGCGATCTGGGCGCGCACCTCCTCGGCAAAGCGGATGTTGGCCATCGGGCCGATGGTGGTGGCCTCGTCCAGCGGGTTGCCGAGGGTGTAGCCCTTCACCAGCGCCACGGCCTTTTCCACGAAGGCGTCATAAAGGCTTTCGTGGACGTAGATCCGCTCGATCCCGCAGCAGCACTGGCCGGAGTTGAACATGGCACCGTCGATCAGCGTGTCGACGGCGGCATCGAGGTTGGCATCGGCGCGGACATAGGCCGGATCCTTGCCGCCGAGTTCGGTGGAGACGGGGATGAAGCTGCCCGCCGCCGCCTGCTCGATGGCCTTGCCGCCGCCGACGGAGCCGGTGAAATTGACGAAATCGACGGCGCGGGTGGAGAGAAGATGCGCGGTGGTCTCGTGACTGAGCACGAGGTTCTGGAACACGTCCGCCGGAACACCCGCCGCGTGGAAGGCCTCGGCGAGGTGTTCGCCGACTTTCAGCGTCTGGTTGGCGTGTTTGAGGATGATGGTGTTGCCGGCGATGAGCGCGGGCGCGATGGTGTTGATCGCGGTCATGTACGGGTAGTTCCACGGCGCGATCACCATGACGGTGCCGCGCGGGATCTTCTTGATGAGGCGGCGGAAGGTTGCGCTGTCTTCCACGACGATGGGCGCGAGTTCGGCCTCGGCGATGGAGGCCATGTATTGCGCACGCTCGTTGAAACCGCCGAATTCGCCGCCGTAGCGCACTGGGCGCCCCATCTGGTGGGCAAGTTCCTGCGCCATGCGGTCGGTCTGGGTGCCGATGATTTCCACGGCTTTCAGAACGAGGTCTATGCGCTCCTGCATCGGGCGGGCGGCCCATGCGGGCTGGGCGGCCTTCGCTGCGCGGGCGGCGGCGATGGCGTCGGGCTGGCTGAGGTACGGCCGCTCGAGGTAGACGGAGCCGTCGATGGGGGAGGTGAGCGTGGCGGTGGCGGTCATCAGGTTTCCCTTGAAGATTGGCCGAGTGTGAATTGCACCGGGCCGTGAATGACGTTGAACTCCCGCATTCCATGCGGGGTTTCCGCGGGTGGCGTCAAGTGGCCGGGCTGACGGGTACGGAGTTGGAAGCCGAGACGGTGGGTCAGGAAGGTAACGGCTGCGTTGATGTCGGCGAGCGGCAGCATCGGGGTGACGCCGCGGATCATGCCCGCTCGAAGCCTCGGGCGATCTCCCAGTCCGTGACGGCGGCGTCGAAGGCCTCCTGCTCCCATTCCGCGGCGCGGGCGTAGTGTTCGACCACGGCCTCGCCGAGTGCATCCTTCATCACCCGGGATGCCCGGAAGGCGGCAGCGGCGGCATGGAGCGTGAGGGGAATGTGGTCGGCATCGCCCTGATAGCTGTCGCCCGTCGCGGGTTTACCGCAGTCGAGCTTCTCCTCGATGCCCTTCAGCCCTGCTGCCAGCATTCCGGTGATCGCGAGATAGGGGTTCATGTCGGCACCTGGCAGGCGGCATTCGATGCGCACGGCCTTCGAGCCGTCGCCACAGAGACGATAGGCGGCCGTCCGGTTGTCGACCGACCAGACCTTGCGCGTGGGGGCGAAGCTGCCGACCTGAAAACGCTTGTAGCTGTTGACGTACGGTGCCAGCAGCACGGTGTAGTCGGAGAGATAGCTCAGGAGGCCGCCGAGGAAGGCGCGGAGGGTGGGCGACATCGTGTGCTCGGCTTCGGCGTCGTGGAAGGCGGGAGCGCCGTCTTGCCAGAGCGAGAGGTGGACGTGCGAGGCGGAGCCGACGCGGTCCGGTGCCCATTTCGGCAGGAAGCTGACGGCATGGCCCTGCTGCCAGCCGATTTCCTTGGCGGCGTGCTTGGCGATGGTGTGGCTCTCGGCACAGTCGAGGGCCGGGCCGTATTTGATGTTGAGTTCCTCCTGCCCCGCCTCGGCCTCGCCCTTGGAGCCTTCGACCGGGATGCCGGAGGCGTAGAGATCGTTGCGAAGGCGGCGCATCACGCCTTCTTCCTTGGTGGTCTGAAGGATGTGGTAATCCTCATTGTAGGCGGAGATCGGTGCCAGATCCCGGAAGCCGCCCTTGCGGATCTGGTCATAGCTCTGCTCGAAAATGAAGAATTCAAGCTCGGTGGCGGCAACTACATCGAAGCCCATCGCCTGCGCCCGCTCCACCTGCGATTTCAGCATTTGCCGGGGGCTGTGGGGCACGGGGGCGTGGCCATGGTGATCAAGAATGTCGCAGAGGACGAGAGCCGTGCCCTCCAGCCATGCGGCGCGGCGCAGGGTCGTGAGGTCGGGGCGCATGGTGTAATCGCCGTAGCCCGCCTGCCAGCTGGTGGAGCGGTAGCCCTCCACCGTGTGCATTTCGAGATCGGTGGCGAGGAGATAATTGCAGCAGTGGGTTTCGGCGTGGCCGCTGTCGAGGAAATAGCGGGCATGCAGGCGCTTGCCCATCAGTCTGCCCTGCATGTCGACGATACAGGCCAGCACGGTGTCGATGGTGCCTGCCTCGAATTCCCTGGCCAGTTCGTCGAGCGTCAGTTTTCCAAGCATGGCAATTCTCCTTCAGGGCAGATGGTTCGGCCGGGCCCCTGCGGAGCCCGACCGGTGTGCAGACGCGGCTGGCCTCAGCCGTTGGTGTACGGGGGGCCGGCCTTGTTGATGGTGGAGTTGTACTCGCGGAAGATGCTTACGATCTTGGACTGAAGTTCGCCTTCCTCGGCGATCTCGTCCCAGAAGTTGACGGCGGCTTCCTCCACCTGTGCCCATTCGTCGGCGGGAACGGTGCGCAGTTCCAGCTTGTCGCCGGTGGCGCGGAGCCGTGCCTCGCCGCCCCAGTACCACTGGTTGCGGTAGGTGTGGCCGGCCTCGATGGCGGACATCACGAGATCCTTGAGGTGATCCGGCAGGTCGGCCCAGCGCTGCTGGTTGACGAAGAACGAACCGATCCAGGCGCCCGAGATGTTGTTGGTGAGGAAGTAGTCCGTCACCTCGGCCCATCCGACGGTATAATCCTCGGTGATGCCGGACCATGCCATCCCGTCAAGCTCGCCCGTCTGGACCGCGACTTCCGCGTCCTCGTAGGGGATGTTTACCGGCACGACGCCGAACTGGGCGAGGAAGCGGCCGGCGGTGGGGAAGGTGTAGAGCTTCAGACCGTCGAGATCGGCGAGCGAGTTGATTTCCTTCTTGGTGTTGAAGTTGCACGGGTCCTGACCGGCGGCGGAGAGCCACTTGACGCCGACCTTCTCGTACTCCGCGTCCCAGATCTCGGCGAGGCCATACTGGTTGAACAGCACCGGCACGTCGAGGATGTGCTTGGTGGCGAAGGGGAAGTAGCCGCCGAACTGGCGAAGCGGCGTGGGCGAAGCCATGCTGTCGTCGTCTGAATGGACGCCGTCGATGGTGCCACGCTGCATAGCCTGGAAAAGCTCCCCTGTCGGCACGATCTGGTCGGCGTAGAAAAGCTCGATTTCCAGTTCGCCGTTGGCGGCGGAGTTGATGTAGTCGATGATCGGCTTGGTCACATGCTCACCCAGCGCGGCGCCCGCGTAGGTCTGGAAGCGCCACTTGATGGTGTCCTGCGCCCTGACGATGGCCGGGCTGGCGAGGGCCGCCGGGGCGGCGAGGGCCGCGCCCCTGAGGAAACTGCGTCTGTTGGTCATGTTCACTTCTCCTTGCTGGTTGTGGTGGCGAATGGCTTCGCTCTTGTAGGGTTCAGAAATAGGGTTCGCTGCCGTGCTGGCGGGAGGACCAGAAGGCGGCCCAGCGGGCTGCCTGGTCGATGATGTGCGCCTGCCGTTCGGGGCCTTCCACGGCGGCATCGAGTTCCTTGACGCCGAGCACATGCTCCACGTTGTTGGCGGCAGCGAAGGCGTCGGCCTCCTGCCGGAGCGCGGCGCCCCATGCGGCGAAGGCGGGGGCGAGCATCGGCTCCCACGCCTGATTGAAGAGATCTTGACCGACGATATCGGCGACGTCATCGAAAAACTGACCGCGGAACGATGTGCGGTCGACGCCCTCGTACTGGCCGGCATTGGAATAGTGCGGGAAACCGTCGCAATCGGCCATAGCCTCCATCGCGGCGTAGCCTTCGAAGGCGGCGAGTGCCTCTTCCTCCGATGTGATTTCCGGCTTGAGGTGACCATCGCGGAAACGCTGTCGCGCCCACTCATCGGCCTCGGTGTCCTGGCCGACGACGGGGGCTGCTATGGTGACGAAATTGGGCAGCGATATCTGCTGGAAACGTTCGATCAGTTTCGGCGCGTTCTCGCGTTTGCGCGGTGAGAGCAGTTTCTGGAGAAAGCCGCGCTCGTCCGCCGGTGGTTTGATCGCGCCGGAGGCGATGTGGTAGCGCCGCCAGAGGTCTTCGTATTCGGCTTCGTGGCCTTCCTTGGGCCGTGCCAGAACGTTGATATCGAGTCCCATGAATTACTTTCCGTAGACGTAGTTTGGCAGCCAGAGCGCGATCTGGGGGAAGATCATCACCAGGGCCAGTGCGCCGACCATCACCAGCACGAAGGGGATGATCGAGCGATAGATGTCCCGGATCGTGATCTCCGGCGGGGCCATGGCGCGCATCAGGAACAGATTGTAGCCGAAAGGCGGGGTCATGTAGGCGATCTGGCAGGTGATGGTATAGAGAACACCGTACCAGACAAGATCAAACCCGAGTGCGCCGACGAGCGGGACATAAAGCGGGGCGACGATGACCAGCATGGCCGTGTCGTCGAGAAACGTGCCCATCAGGATGAAGCTGAGCTGCATCAGGATCAGGATGACCCAGGGCGACAGGCCGAGGCGATCGGTGAACAGATCCTCTATGGCCTTCACCGCGCCGAGGCCGTCGAACACCGCACCGAAGGCAAGTGCTGCGAGAATGATCCACATGAACATGCACGAGATGCCAAGGGTGTTGCGCACCGAGGTCTCGAACACCTCGCGCGTCATCCGGCCCTTGAAGACGGCGGCGAGGAAGGCGGCGATGGCCCCGAGGGCGGAGCTTTCGACCAGTGATGTCCAGCCGTTGACGAAGGGCACCATCATCACCGCGAAGATGACCAGTGGCAGGAGGCCGGCGCGCAGGAGGCGCAGCTTCTCCGGCCACGGCACGTCCCGCTCCTCCTTCGGCAGGGCCGGGCCGAGTTCGGGCGAGATGCGGCAGCGGACAACAATGTAGATAATGAACATCGCGGCCATCATCAGGCCGGGCAGCACGCCGGCGAGCCAGAGCTGGCCAACTGGCTGACGGGCGATCATGGCGTAGAGGACGAGGACAACGGACGGCGGAACGAGAATGCCGAGCGACGACCCGGCCTGGATGACGCCGGTGACCATCAGCTTGTCATAGCCGCGTTTCAGCAGTTCCGGCAGAGCGATGGTGGCGCCGATGGCCATGCCGGCAACGGAGAGGCCGTTCATCGCCGAGATCAGCACCATGAGGCCGATGGTGCCGATGGCCAAACCGCCGGAGAGGCCGCCCATCCAGACGTGGAACATCTTGTAGAGATCATCCGCGATCTTGGATTCCGACAGCACGTAGCCCATGAAGATGAACATCGGCAGGGTGAGCAGCGGATACCACTTCATCAATTTGATGGCAGCGGCGAAGCCGAGATCGTAACCACCCCTGTCGCCCCAGAGCAGCAGCGCGGCGACGACGGCGACGAAACCGATGGCACCGAAGACGCGCTGGCCGGTGAGCAGCATCAGCATCATCGACGAGAACATGAGGATCGCGATCATCTCGTAAGGCATCAGAACGGTTCTTCCCTGATGCGGAGCACGTCCTTGAAGAACTCCGAGAAGGCTTGCAGCAGCATCAAGAAGATGCCCATGCACATGATAAGCTTGATCGGCCAGATGTAGGGTCGCCACGCGCTGGTGCCGGTTTCCATGTGGCCCGTGACCTCACCCACTGCCGTCGGACCGCCGGTGAAGAAAGCACCGACGATGTTGGCAAAGAAGGTGAACGGCTCTCCCTGAAAATGGCCGAGGGAATAGGCCGTGGAACTGATGCCGCCCCAGAGCAGGATCACGAGATAAAAGATCAGGAAGAAGATGGTGAACGCATCGACCCATGCCTTCCGGCGCAGCGACCAATCCCCGTAGAACAGATCCATCCGGACGTTGGAGCCCATCTGCATCGCATAGGGACCGCCGAGCATGTAGTAGGCGACCATGGCGAACTGGGCCATCTCCAGCGTCCAGAGCGTCGGCACGAAGAAGGTCTTGGAAATCGAGGACCAGAGCAGGATGCCCATCATCACGAAGATGCCGTACATCATGATGCGGCCGGTGATGTGATTGAATGTATCCGTCCAGCGGATATAGGCCTTCATCGCGGCGATCATCGCTGGCTTGCCTTCTTGCAGGCCGGGTTCAACGGCAATGGCCGGAGGCGCGATTTGCGCCGTGCGGAAACCGGGAAAACATGAACGGCAACAGATGGATGCAAGTCAGACACGGGGCACAGTTGCTACCGGGGTTAAATATCTGTCAAGGCCAAAGCGGCAGGGAAGTGCGTACAGGGCCGCCAATTGCGGCGATCCGCCCGTCGGAAAGGCAGGTGCCGTCAGGGCCGCGCGATCAGGCCGTCCAGCAGGGCCGGCAGATCGTCGAAGTGATCGAGCAGGCCGGCGGCGTTCATGGCGCCGACATCGAGGCCGTCCGGCCGGAAGGTGACGAGAATGCAGGCGACATCGGCGTTGGCGGCGGTATCACGGTCTGTCTGGGAATCGCCGATCAGCACGGAATGGGCGGGTACGCCCCCTGCCCCGGCGATGGTGTCGAGCAGGTGACGGGGATCGGGCTTCTTGTAGGGCAGGCTGTCCTGGCCGGTGAGGGTGGCGAAACGGTCGCGGACGCCGAGCTTGCGCAGCAGCAGGTCGGCCAGCCCCTCGGGCTTCAGAGTACAGACCCCGAGGCCCCAGCCAGCGAGGGCGAGCCTGTCCAGCGCCGCTTCGACGCCGGGAAAGAGGCGTGTATCGCGGGCGATGTGGCGTTCGTAGTGTTCGAGCAGGCGCGGGTAGAGTTCCGCCACCGTCTCCTCCGTCCACGCCCGGCCCTGCCGTTCGAGTGCCACGCGCAGCATGGCGCGGCCGCCCTGAAAGGCCAGCGCCCTGTCCTCGGCCATGGTGAGGCACGTCTGCGGAAAGCAGGCGTTGGCGGCGGCCAACAGGTCGGCGGAGGTGTCCGCGAGGGTTCCGTCGAGATCGAAGATCGCTGCGCGCATGTGCCTGCCCTTGTGATGCCCGCCGCCCCCTTGCCATATCCTTGACACGAGTTGAAACCATTTCTGATCGAGTAGAGCTTTGCGGCCCGGCCCGGGGGCTGGTAAGAGGGCGAAAAACCGGAGGCAGGGTATGGGTACGGCGATTATCATTCTGGCGGCTGGCAAGGGCACGCGAATGCGCTCCGACCTGCCGAAGGTGCTGCACAAGCTGGCCGGGGTGCCGCTGTTGTGGCACGCGATGCGGGCGGGTGAACTGATCGCGGCGGAGCGGACGCTGGTCGTCGTCGGCCACGGCGGCGCGGAGGTTCAGGCGTCGGCAGAAGCGCAGAACGAGGATGCGATCGTCGTCGAGCAGACCGAGCAGCTGGGCACGGCGCATGCGGTGCAGCAGGCGGAGGCGGCGCTGTCCGATTTCGAGGGCGATGCCATCGTGCTCTACGGTGACACGCCATTCATCGCACCGGCGACACTGGAGGACATGCTGGCGCTGCGGCAGGCCGGGACGGACGTGGTGGTGCTGGGTTTCGAGGCCCGTGATCCGGGGCGCTACGGGCGGCTGATGGTTGAAGACGGGGCGTTGATGGAGATCGTCGAAGCCAAGGACGCAACACCTGAACAACTGGCGATAAACCTTTGCAATTCCGGGGTTGTTTGTGCAGACGGCAGCGTTCTGTTCGAACTGTTGCGCGCCGTGACCAACGACAATGCGGCAGGCGAATATTACCTGCCGGACATCGTCGCCATTGCCCGCGGCAAGGGCATGAAGGCCGGGGTGGTTATCTGCGAGGAGGAGGAGACGCTTGGCGTCAACTCCCGCGGGGATCTGGCGGCGGCGGAGGCGGTGTTTCAGAGCGCGGCCCGCAAGCTGGCGATGGAGGAAGGGGTGACGCTGTACCAGCCCGAGAGCGTCTATTTCGCCTATGACACGATCATCGGCCGCGACGTGACGGTGGGCCCTAACGTGGTATTCGGGCCGGAGGTGACGGTGGAGACGGGTGCGGAGATCAACGCCTTCTGTCATCTGGAGGGCTGCCATGTGAGCGCCGGTGCCAAGGTTGGACCGTTCGCGCGGCTGCGGCCCGGGGCGGAACTGGGGCCGGACGCGCGGGTCGGCAATTTCGTGGAGATCAAGGCGGCGACGCTGGGGGCCGGGGCGAAGGTCAACCACCTCTCCTACATCGGTGATGCCAGCGTCGGCGAGGCCGCGAACATCGGGGCCGGGACCATCACCTGCAATTACGACGGCGTGTTCAAGCATCGCACGGAGATCGGGGCGCGGGCGTTTGTTGGCTCCAACTCGGCGCTGGTGGCGCCGGTCACGGTGGGCGAGGATGCGCTGATCGGCTCTGGCGCGGTGATCACGACGGACGTGCCGGCGGGCGATCTGGCGCTGGCGCGTGCAAGGCAGGAAAACAAGACGGGCCTCGGCCTGCGGATGATGCAGCGGCTGCGGGCGCTGAAGGCGAAGAGGGCAGACTGATGTGCGGGATCGTTGGCATACTGGGTGAGCACGAGGTGGCGCCGATCATCCTCGACGCGCTGAAACGGCTGGAATACCGGGGCTATGACAGCGCCGGTATCGCGACGCTGCACGAGGGCACGCTGGGGCGGCGGCGGGCGACGGGCAAGCTGATCAACCTGTCGGACCTGCTGGTCGAGGACCCCATTCGCGGCAAGTCCGGCATCGGCCATACCCGCTGGGCCACCCATGGCGCGGCGACGGTGGTGAACGCGCATCCGCACAGGACCGCGCGGGTGGCCGTGGTGCACAATGGCATCATCGAGAATTTCCGGGCGTTGCGGCAAGGGCTGGAGGAAAAGGGCGCGGTGTTCGAGACGGAGACGGACACCGAGACGGTTGCGCATCTGACGGAGATGGGCTTGCGTGACGGCAAGACGCCGCTGGACGCGGTGAAGGAGACGCTGGCGCAACTGGAGGGTGCCTTCGCGCTGTGCTTCCTGTTCGAGGGCGAGGAAGACCTGATGATCGCGGCGCGGCGCGGATCGCCGCTGGCGATCGGTTATGGCACGGGCGAGATGTATGTCGGTTCCGACGCGCTGGCGCTGGCACCGCTGACGCACCGGATTTCCTATCTTGAAGAGGGCGATTTTGCGGTACTGTCGCGGACCAGCGTGCAGGTTTATGACGCTGACGGCGCGCCGGTGGAGCGTGAAATCCGCTATGTGCAGGCCGAAAACTCCTTTGCCGAGAAGGGCAACCACAAGCATTTCATGGCCAAGGAAATGCATGAGCAACCGTCCGTCATGGCTTATGCGCTGAACAACTACACCACACCGGACGGGCTGAAGGTGGAGATTTCGGGTGTCGATCTCGACTTCACCAGATACGACCGGGTGACCATGGTTGCCTGCGGCACCGCCTACCTGGCGGCGCATGTGGCGAAATACTGGTTCGAGCAGGTCGCGCGCCTGCCAGTGGAAATAGAGGTCGCGTCGGAGTTCCGCTATCGCGAGCCGCCGATCGCCCCGCGCACGCTGGCGGTGTTCATCAGCCAGTCGGGCGAGACGGCCGACACGCTGGCGGCGCTGCGCTACTGCCGGGACAAGGCCGAAACAATCCTGTCGATCATCAACGTGCCGACCAGCACGATTGCACGCGAGAGCGACCACGCGCTGCCGATCTTCGCCGGGGTGGAGATCGGGGTGGCCTCCACCAAGGCCTTTACCTGCCAGTTGACCGTGCTGGCGGCGGTGACGCTGCTCGCAGCACGGCAGCGAGGCGAGATCGACAGCGACCGCGAGGCGGAACTGCTGGCGCAACTGGGCACGGTGCCCGGTGCGATGGTGGATGCACTGGCGCTGGAGCCACAAATCAGCAGCATCTGCTGGGATCTTTCCAAAGCGAGTGACATCCTGTTCCTCGGCCGCGGGGCAATGTATCCGCTGGCGCTGGAAGGCGCGCTGAAGCTGAAGGAAATCAGCTATATCCATGCCGAAGGCTACGCGAGCGGCGAGTTGAAACACGGGCCTATCGCGCTGATCGACGAGACTGTGCCGGTGGTGGTGATGGCGCCGACGGATGCGTTATTCGAGAAGTCTGTTTCGAACATGCAGGAGGTGATGGCACGGGGCGGCAAGGTGCTGCTGATCTCCGACGCGGAGGGGCTTGCCTCCGCCTCCGATGGCATCTGGAAGAGCCTGCGGATGCCGAAGGTAGACCCGTTCGTGGCGCCGATCCTCTATGCCCTGCCCGCGCAGTTGCTGGCCTATCACACGGCTACGACCAAGGGCACGGATGTAGACCAGCCGCGCAACCTGGCCAAATCCGTTACCGTGGAGTGATGGCCGAGGCCGGTGGCATACTGGCGGCACTGACCGCGCGAAGCGATGCCGCCAAGGCGCAGGAAATGCGCCGCTATCACAAGACCACACGCGAGGTGCTGGGGGTGGCCAACCCGGTGATCGACGCTGCGGTGAAGGACTGGAAGGCCGGGCGGAACTGGCAGGCGGTACTGGACGAGGCGCGGGCGCTGTGGCGCAGCGAGGTTTTCGAGGCGCGGATCGCGGCGGCGAAATTGCTGACGAAGGCACGGATGCCCGAGGGCGACGCGGACGTCTGGCGGGAACTCGTCGGCTGGGTACCCGAGTTCGACGGCTGGGCGATTGCCGACCATGCCAGCAAGGCGCTGGAACGACGGATCATGTCGGAGCTTGCGCGGCTGGATGAGGTCGCGGCGTGGACGGGCGCCGATCACCTCTGGACGAAGCGGGCAGCGCTGGTCTCGACGCTGCCTCTGGCGAAACTGCCGCATCCCAAGGCGGCGGAGCAAGCGGCGCGGACGCGGGTGCTGGGCTGGGCGGCGGACTACACGACCGACCACCAGTGGTTCATCCAGAAAGCGGTGGGGTGGTGGTTGCGGACACTATCCAAGCACGATCCAGATGCCGTGCGGGCCTTCATCGACGCTCATGGCGACGCGATGAAGCCGTTCGCGGTGCGCGAAGCGCTGCGGCAACTGGCGACGGTGAAGCCGGACGGGGCGTAGCGGTACGGAGGGGAATGACGGCAAATTGCGTCCGTCTGCCTTCGTTCCGCAGAATACGGGCGATATCGCCCCTGCAACCCGCCCGGAGAGGCCGCGTGCAAGATACTCCCTCCCAGCTTCCGGACATTCCGGTCACCCTGCCTCCTATAGGCAAGATCCGCCATATCTCGCATAGATGCTGGCGACAGTTCCCTTTTCGCTTTCCCAGTGCACGCGCCAGAAAAGGGTGCAGGGAAAGCGGGCCTTCTCGAAAACGGCAAAGCGGTTTTCTCGCTCAATGGTAAAGCCTTGGTCTTGCAGGCGGGAGGTGAGTTCGGTTTCGGAAATGGGAAGAGCAAAATGGCTCGCCACACGCTGCTTGAACTCCGAATCTGCCTGGGCAAAGCCGATCGGCAACCCACGACCGATCTCTGGCGGAAAGGGAATTGGTGGAAAAAGGAACAGATAACCGGCGAGCACCCCGATTGTCAGGAACCCCATGCAGATGGCCAGCCGCTTCCTCGTCAAGTCCACTCCACATTCGATGCCCAGAGCCAACGTCGTTGTGTTGGCACGCCTCAGCAGAGCAAATCCATAGGCAATCTCAGTGATCGACCCACAGGATTTGCTGACATTGTCATAGCGAGCGCTCAGCCCCCCTGCCCCTCGCCAGCCTCTGGCGGTTCCTCCTTGCGCGCCTTCTGAGGGACCAGCGCGATGATGCTGTCACCGGCCTGCGCGCGGAACTCTTCCTTGCCACGCACGATTTCAAGACTGCCGGACTTGCGGACGATGGCCCAGACATCGGCCTCGGGGCGGTCCTCCATATAGGTCTTGAGGGTGTATTCCTCCGAAAGAGCGGTAACGCGGAACGACCAGCCATCGCGGACGGCGCTTTCGATCTCGCCGTAGGTTTTGCCCTTGCCGATTGAACGGCCGCCGAGGGTGACCGGCAAATCGCGCTCGTTCTCGCCATCGGTGTGGCGGCCGATCTGGACGACGTTGCCGCGACCGAATTCCGGCGCGAAATCGGTGCAGACGAGGGCGTTGTAGGCGTCGTTGTCGCTGGCTGCCAGCAGCAGGCCGTAGCGGTTCATATCGACCGTATGCTCCGCCGCTTCGGAGAGTATCTCCCCGTGATAGACGCGGATGTCGGACTGGCGGGCGGCACGGAGGCGGAACCAGTTGCGATCCGCGATCAGCGACGGGATTTCCGCCGCTTTCAGCGCCTCGCCAAGTTGCACGGCCCATGGCGAACTGCCGACGATGAGGACGCCGGGCTTTTCCGTCGAGGTCAGGCCCAGGAGGCGGGACAGCGGAACGATCGAAAAGCCATGGAGAATGACGGTGGCGGTGACGAGGACGAAGGCCAGCGGCGCAAGCTGGGCGCCATCGGCGATGCCGAGTTGTTCCAGCCTTGTGCCGAACAGCCCGGCAACGGCGACGGCAACGACGCCGCGCGGGCCGATCCAGGCCGTGATAACCTTTTCCTCGCGGCTGAGACCGGTGCCCGAGAGCGACAACCACACGGCAAGCGGGCGGGCCACGAAGACAATGGCGATGACAAAGAGCGCGGCCTTGTAGGTGAGGCCGGTGATCATGGCGACATCGAGATTGGCGGCGAGCAGGATGAAGACCCCGGAGACGAGGATGACGGTGACGTGTTCCTTGAAGCGGCGGATTTCGTCCAGCGATGGGAGGTGGGCGTTGGCGAGGTAGACGCCCATGATGGTGACGGCAAGCAGGCCGCTCTCATGCAGGAGGCTGTCGGTGGATGCGTAGACGGCGAGGACCATTCCGAAGAGCACCGGCACCTTCATGTACTCGGGCACCATACCGCGGCGGAAGCCCTGGGCTAGTACCCAGCCCCCGGCATAGCCGGCGACGGCGGCAACGGAGATGCCGAGAGCAAGATGCTTGGCGGCCTCGCCCAGTGTGCCCGCGCCGTAGACGGCGGTGATGACCTCGAAGGCCAGCACGGCGGCGAGGGCTCCGACGGGATCATTGACGATGGCCTCCCAGCGCAGCAGCGATGCCGGGCGCGGGGCCAGACGGGCCTGACGCAGGAGGGGGATGATGACGGTGGGGCCGGTTACAATGAGGATACCGCCAAGGACGGTGGCGCTTTCCCACGACAGGCCGCCGGCGTAACGGGCCGCAAGCGTCGAGAATGCCCAGGCGAGCGGCGCGCCGAAGATGACGAGGCGGCGGACGGCGAGCCCGGTGGTGCGGAGTTGCGAGAAGTTGAGCGTCAAGCCGCCCTCGAACAGGATGACGGCGACGGCGATGGAAACCATGGGGCGGAAGAGATCACCGAAGGCGGCCTCGGGATCGACGAGGCCGAAGACGGGGCCGGCAAGGACACCGGCGAAGAGCATCATGACGATGGCCGGGATCTGCAGCCGCCATGCGAGCCATTGCGAGCCGATGCCGAGCCCGCCGATCAGGGCAAAGAGTGGTGCAGATTCCATGGTTTCCCCCGTTCGGCTGCCGTTGCGGCCTATCTAGCGCAATTTCGCGTCGCGCACATCCGCCGGGACGCCGCGCCATTGGTCGTAGTGCCAGAAAGCCACGCGGAAGGCGTTGTAAGGCCATGCAAGGGCTTCGCGAACGATCATCTTCAGTGCGCTGCCGGGGCGGAAGATGGTGGATACATGCGCCCCCCGCACCTGCACGCCGGCCCAGCGGAGGCTGGCGGTGCTGCGGGCCATGTGAAAACCCTCGGTGACGGCGATGACGGAGACGATGCCCGCCTGACGCAGGATGGGAGCGGTGAAGATGGCGTTCTGCAGCGTGGAGGTGGAGCGGCCTTCGCGCAGGATGGCAGCAGGTGGCACGCCCTTGGCCTCGGCGATGGCGGCCATGAGATCGGCGGCAGAGGGGCCGCCGGGCCGGGCCGGACCACCGCTCATGACCATCACCGGCGCGAGTTCAGCCTTGTAGAGGGCGACCCCGGCCTCGACGCGCATCCGGGTGGCAGCATCGAGCTGATCGTCCTGCGACAGCCCGGCGCCGAGCACGAGAATCGCGTCGGCGGGCGTCAGTGCCCCGGCGATGCGGCCGAACCACAGAGACGAGAAGACGACCGCGAGAATGAGGCCCAGGGTGAGCCAGATGCAAACCTTGAGCAGGGAAATAAAGAAGGAAAACATGCTATTGCGTTCCTTCCTTCAACGACCGGCGCATGATCTTGCCTGTGGCCGTCATCGGCAGGCTGTCGACGAAGACGACTTCGCGCGGGGCGACATGGGGAGAGATGCGCTTGCGCACATGGGCGATAAGCGCGTCGGCGAGCTCGGGGGAACCGTCCTGCTTGTTGAGGACAACGAAGGCCTTGACGGCCTCCGTCCGGATCGGATCCGGCACGCCGATGACGGCTGCCATGGCAACAGCGGGATGGGCGGTGAGACAATCCTCGATTTCGGTGGGGCCGATGCGGTAGCCGGAAGAAGTGATGACATCATCCGCGCGGGCGGAGAAGAAGACATAGCCGTCGGCATCCATGCGGGCGGTATCGCCGGTGCGCATCCACTCGCCTGCGAACTTCTCCGCCGTCTTCTCGGGGGCTTTCCAGTATTCAAGAAACATGGCGGGCGCACCGCGGCGGACGGCGATTTCGCCGATCTCGCCGGGTGGCAGCGGGGTGCCGTCCTGCCCGAGAATGGCGACATCGGAGCCGGGCACAGCCTGGCCGGTGGACCCCGGCCGGGCCGGGGCGATTTCGGTGCAGTTGGCCAGCACGAGATTACATTCCGTCTGGCCGTAGAACTCGTTGATCGTAAGATCGAAGATCGCCCGGCCCCACCCGAGCAGTTCCTCGCCCAGTGCCTCGCCCCCGGACGCGACGGAGCGCAGGCGCGGGGCGCGCGGCAAGTTCGACTGGCGCATGAGCTTGAGGGCGGTCGGCGGCAGGAAAGTGTTGCGCACTTCCAGTTCGCGCATCATCCAGAAGGCGTATTCGGGATCGAATCTGGCCATGCGGTGGGCGATGAGCGGCACGCCGTAGGTGAGTGCGGGCAGCATGACGTTGGTGAGACCGCCCATCCATGCCCAATCGGCGGGCGTCCAGAGGCAATCACCGGGCTGGGGCAGGAAGTTGTGGGGCAGTTCGACGCCGGGAAGATGGCCAAGCAGCACGCGATGCGCGTGGAGCGCACCCTTGGGCGGGCCAGTGGTGCCGGAAGTGTAGGATATGAAGGCCGGGTCGTCTGGGTGGGTGTCGGCCATCTCGAGCGTGTCGGCGGCCTTGCCGAGTTCCTGCCAGAACCCAGCCGTGCCGCCCTCTCGCTGATCAATGGAGAAGATCGTTTCAAGCTCGGGGAGATCGCCCTTGATGGCGAACAGTTTCTCGAGGTTGGCACTGTCCGTCACGACAGCCTTTGCACCGGAATGGGAGAGGCGGAAGCGCAAGCCGTCTTCGCCGAATAGGGTGAAGAGCGGTACGACGATGGCGCCGATCTTGTAGGCGGCAAGGTGAGTGAGGATGGTTTCCGGTGTTTGCGGCAGCAGAACAGCAACCCGATCACCGCGTGAAATCCCGTGTTCTTTCAGCACGTTGGCAAAGCGATTTGAAGCTCTGGACAACTGGACGTAGCTGTAATCACGGATGCCGCCGTCAGGGCGCAGGTAGCGCAGGGCGCGACGTTCGGGAGCGGTTCGCGCCCAACGCTCGCAGGCGACTTCGGCGATGTTGAAGCGGGAAAACTCCGGCCAGCGGAACGTTTTGCGTAACGCGGTCCAGGAACTTCCTGGCTCCAGCAATTTCTCTGGCAACATGACACACCTCACTTGCCTGCCTCTCTATCCTGTCGCGACGGCCGGGTCTATCGCTTGAAACCGGGTGCGGCTGTGCATAGTGTCTGATCAAAGGGGAATGAGAATGTCCGACCTGCCGCAACTGATCGACCCGTTCGCGCGTGCGATCACCTATCTGCGCGTCTCCGTGACGGACCGCTGTGATTTCCGGTGTGTGTACTGCATGTCGGAAAACATGACCTTCCTGCCGAAGAACGACCTGCTGAGCCTTGAGGAACTGGACCGGCTGTGCACGCGGTTCGTGGAGCATGGCATTCGCAAGCTGCGCATCACCGGCGGCGAGCCCCTTGTGCGCAAGGGGATCATGACGTTTTTCGATGCGATGTCGCGGCATCTGGCATCCGGCGCATTGGAGGAATTGACGCTGACGACCAACGGCTCGCAGTTGCGGCGCTTCGCGCAGCCGCTGGCGGATGCCGGGGTGAAGCGGGTAAACGTGTCGCTGGATACGCTGGATGAGGCCAAGTTCAAGGCGATCACGCGCTGGGGCCGGTTCGCGCAGGTGATGGACGGGATCGACGCCGCGGTGGAAGCCGGGCTGAAGGTGAAGCTGAACGTCGTGGCACTGAAGGGCCAGAACGACGACGAGGCGATCCGCATGGTCGAATGGTGCGGGGCGCGCGGCTTCGACATCACCTTCATCGAGGTGATGCCGATGGGCGAGGACATGGGTGACGGGCTGCGGCTGGACCAATATTGGAGCCTTAAAGACGTTCGCCAACACCTTGAAACCGCTTATACTTTGACGGACATACCGCTGAACACCGGTGGGCCCGCGCGGTATTCGCGGGTGGAGGAAACCGGTGGGCGCGTGGGCTTCATCACGCCGCTTTCCCACAATTTCTGCGAAAGCTGCAACCGGGTGCGGTTGACCTGTACGGGCCAGCTATTCATGTGCCTCGGGCAGGAAGACGAAGCCGATCTGCGCAAGGTGTTGCGGGCCGGACCGGGCAACGAAGCGCTGGATGGCGCCATTCGCGCCGCCATCGCCCGCAAGCCGAAGGGCCATGATTTCGATTACTCGCGCCAGCGGGTCGGGGGCGAGATGACCCGTCACATGAGCCACACCGGCGGCTGAGGCACTGACGCGCCTGCTGGAAACCGCCGGGCGCAATGCCCGCTATGTGCTGGCAATCGGCTGCATCGTGGCGCTGTTCCTGCCAGCCCTCTCCGACTTCCTGCGTCCGGCGCTTCCCATGCTCGTCAGTTTGGTGCTGGCCCTGGGGATGGCGCGGATCGACCTTGAGAGCACCGTACGCTCCGCCCTGCGGCCGAGGCGTATGCTGTTTCTTGTGGGGGTGTCACTGGCGTTCATGCCGATGACGGCGATCTGCTACAATCTTATCGGTCATTTGCTACCGGAACCTTATCGCTTCGTGCTGGTGTATCTGGCGGCGACGCCGCCAATCGCTTCCAGCGCCGGCTTCTGCCTGCTGCTTGGGTTCAACGCGCGGTTGGCAGTGGAGGTGACGGTGAGTGCTACGCTGCTGACACCCTTGCTCGGACCGCTGACGGTGGCGTTCTTCCTGCCGGAGACGGCGGCGCTGGAGCCAATGGCGCTGGCCCTGTCGCTGGGGCGGATGATCCTCGGGGGCGTGGTGCTGGCGGTGCTGATCCGGCGATTTGTTGGGCCGGAGCGGATCTCTGCTCAAGCGCTGGTGTTCGACGGGGTCGGCGCGCTGGTGATGCTGGTGTTCGTGATCCCGCTGTTCGCGGGAGTGTCCGGCCTGCTGGTGGCGGACCCGCTGCATGGGCTGGTGATGCTGGCATTCGCGACCATCATGAACCTCGGCGTGAATTTCGCGGTGCGGGGGGCGTTCCTGCGGTTCGCGGCAGCGGAGGATGCGGGTGCGGCAGGTGTGCTGATGGGCAACCGGACAATCGCGATCTACCTCGCCGCCCTGCCCTTCGAGCCGAATTTCGCATTGTTCGTCGCGCTCTACCAGTTCCCGATGTATTTCACGCCGCTGGCGATGCAGCACTTGCGACGAGTGCCGGGGATGTGACGTTGCTGGCCATTGATGCAAGCTGCGAGACAGGATAATCGGGCTGCATGTCACTGTGGAAATACGCCAATCCAGCCGAGTTCATGCGCGTCTCTGCGCCGGTGTTGCGCGTGGCATCGGTGGCGGCCGCAGCGTGCATGGCCTGTGGGCTGATCTGGGGGTTCTTCTTCACACCGGAGGATTACCAGCAGGGGTCGACGGTCAAGATCATCTATTTGCATGTTCCCAGCGCGTTGATGGCAATCAATGCGTGGATCATGATGCTGGTGGCGTCGCTGATCTGGTTCATCCGGCGGCATCATGTATCGGCCCTTGCTGCGAAGGCCGCGGCACCGGTGGGCGCTGTGATGACGCTGGTGGCGCTGTTCACCGGGGCGGTATGGGGCCAGCCGATGTGGGGCACGTGGTGGGAGTGGGATCCGCGGCTGACGTCGTTCCTGATCCTGTTCGTGTTCTACCTCGGCTACATGGCGCTGTGGCAGGCGGTGGAGGACGTGGAAAAGGCAGCTGACCTGACGGCGATGCTCGCGATGGTTGGCAGCGTATTCGCTTTGCTCAGCCGCTACGCGGTGCTGTTCTGGAACCAGGGCCTGCACCAGGGGGCGACGCTCTCGCTCGACAAGGAGGAGAACATCGCCGATGTGTTCTACTTTCCGCTGCTGCTTTCGATTGCCGGATTCATCTTCCTTTTCATAGCCTTGGTGCTGCTGCGGACACGTACCGAGATCCGGGCGCGACGGGTAGCGGCCCTGCACGCGCGGGAAATGGCCTGATGGTGGATCTGGGCGAATATGCCGGTGCCGTGCTGCTGGCCTATGGGGTTTCGCTGGCGATGCTGGCGGCGCTGGTAGGATGGAGCGTGGTGCGGAACCGGCGGGTGAAGGCGGAACTGGCGCGGATGGAGGGGCGTGATGGCTGAGCGGAAGTTCAACTGGTTGCTGGTGCTGCCGCCGGTGATCTTCCTGAGCCTCGGGGGGCTGTTCTGGCTGGCATTTCAGCGGGATAACCCGGACGAGTTGCCCTCGACCCGTATCGGCCAGGTGGCGCCGGGGATGGCGCTGACGACGCTTGGCGACCTGCCTCTGGCGGACCGCGAGGCGCTGAATGCGCCGGGTGTAAAACTCGTGAACTTCTGGGCCTCGTGGTGCGGGCCGTGCCGGATCGAGCATCCCTACCTCGAAGAGCTGGCGGCGGAAGGTGTGGAGATCATCGGGGTGAACTACAAGGACCAGCCCGATAACGCCCTGGGATTCCTGGAAGAATTGGGAAACCCATACTCTGCTGTCGGTGCCGATGACAGTGGGCGAACGGGGATCGAGTGGGGTCTTTACGGCGTGCCGGAGACGTTTGTGGTGAATGGTGCGGGGGAAGTGGTCCTGCGGTTTCCGGGGCCGGTGAACGAGACGGCGCTGGAGAACCGCATTCGTCCGGCTATGGAAGCGGCAGAGTAGCAGCGACGGGTTAACGGCGTGTGACCGGAGGGCGGTGCGTTAACCCTCGCCGCCGTCTTCCTCCACCATGTGACGGGACAGGAGCGGCCACTGGGTGGCGAGAAAGCCGAAGGTGAGCGCCATCTGGCCGAAGGTGTCGAGCCAGACCCAGGCTTCTTCACCGAGAACGCGCCAGACGAATTCGTTGAACACGGCCATGAAGATGAAGAAGAACACCCAGTTGCGGGTGAAGATCATCCAGCCCCGTTGCGTCATCGGAATCATCTGGCCCATAAGGTACTCAAGATAAGACCTTTTCTGCACCCAGAGGCCGACACCGAGAACGAAGGCAAAGAGCGAATAGACCACCGTGGGCCGCATCTTGGTGAAGGTGTCGTCGTTCAGCCAGACGGTGAGACCGCCGAATACCACGACGACAATTGCGGTGAAAACCGCCATGCGGGGCAGTTCACGGGTGAGGGCGTAGGTGATGGCCATGGCGAGCAGCATCAGGGGGACGAAGACGGCTGTGGCAGCGACGACGGCGCCGTATTCGGTGCCTCCAACGGTTAACGGCGTGTCCTGAAAGCGCTTGTAGGCGAGCAGGTAGATACCGACGGGTCCGAGCTCCAGCACCAGTTTCAGGATCGGGTTCAACTGTTTCTTCACCATGGTTAATGCCTCGACCGCTGCTTGTTCCGAAATATGGTTTCGGTATGGGTTTGGTATGGGTTCGGTATGGCTGTCCTGCCGACCCTGCCCCGGTTAACGGAGCGGATGGTGGGTTCGCAAGGGCGTTCCACCCGTTCCTGACTGGTTGGTAAAATTTTTATCCGCCAAACTCCACGACAATGGCGCCGAGGGCGATGCAGGCCATCAGCGCGGCCCGGCCCCAGCCGACTGTTTCCTTGAGGAACAGCCAGCCAATGACTGCGGCGAAGACGGTGGAGGTTTCGCGCAGCACCGCGGCCTCGCCGACCTTGTCCAGCCGGGTGGCAAGCATGACTGCGCCGAAGGAGACATAGGCAATGAGTGCGGCGAGGAACCCACGGGCGAGAAGCGGGCGGGGATCGGGGCGCTCCTCCAGTCTTTGCCAGCGGCGCCAGGCGAGAAACGGAAAGGCGATCCCGTCAACAACGAAGAACCATGCAAGAAAGGTGAAGGGGTTCTCGACCATGCGCATGCCATAGGCATCGTAGACGGTGTAAACCGCGACGATAATGCCGGTGATGAAGGCAAGACCGAGAGCGGCGATGAGCACCTGCCTGTCGACATGGGCGGTGCGGCGGTAGTTGAGCGCGGCAAGTCCGAAGATGGCACCGGAGAGCAGGAGGACGCCGAGCCACTGGGTGCCGGTGAAATGCTCCGAGAACACCAGCCCGGCGACAACGACGGTGGCCAGAGGCCCGGTGCCGCGCACGACCGGGTAGACAACGGTGTAAGCCGCCCGCTCGTAGGCCATGGCAAGGATGTACTTGTAGGCGAAGTGGATCAGGAAGACGCCGATGAGAAAGACCCAGACATGGGCTTCGGGCAGCGGCACGACGAAGAGCGCCACCGGCAGGGCCATGGAGGCGTAGAAGACGTCGATGGCACCGCGCGTCAGCCATGGATCGAACCGCCATTTCTGGAGTGCCCCGAAGACGGAGTGGGCGACGGCGGAGACGAGGGCGAGGACCATGGCGGCGGTGTGACCGGCGGGTTGCCCCTCGATGGCATGGACCCAATCGTTGAGATCGGCAGGACTCATGGAACGCGCCGACCCATGCCGTGCTGGTCGGAGAAACCGAGGGAATGATAGAACGGCATGGCAGCCGGTTTGACGATGAGGGCAATGAAGGTCTGCGGTGGCAGGTTGCCGTCGCACCATGCATTGAGGCGGGTGACGATCTGCCGCCCAAGGCCCCGGCGCTGGTAATCGGGGTGGACGGCGATATCGACCAGCGCGGCATGGGTGCCGCCATCGCCGATGACGCGGCCCATGCCGACCAGCCGGTTGCCGTCATGAAGGAAAACGGCATGGAGAGAGCCGCCAAAGGCGACGGTGGCCGCCTGCGGTGTGCGGGGGCTGAGGCCACAGGCGACACGCAGGGCGCAATAGGCGGCGGGATCGGGCGGCGAGGCAGACCACGACAGACTGAGTGCGCTCATTGCGGGCCCCGTGTCGGCGTGTACCGGATGGCGATATCGACGGCACCGAGGGTAGTGGCAAGGGCTTCGGGACCCGGTTTGCGCATCATCGGTACGAGGTTGGCCATGCCGAAGCCCGCCGGTGCGTCGATGCGCACCATAAGTTTGCCGAAGGGTGTAGGCATGTCGGCAAGTAGGCTTTCGAGCGCCTTGCGGCTTGCGGCGGGGATGGCATCGGCGGGCACGGCAGCGAGGAAGGTTTCGGCCTGTTGCAGGGCACGGGTCAGTTCAGCCTCCGGATCCAGATCATGCCCGGCGAGGGCAGTGAGGAGCGGGAGCAGCGCAATATTCTCGAACAAACCGTGCGAAACCACTGAAACGGCAAGATTTTCCAGTTTCAGTGTCGACAAGAAAATCATCGGCTGAGTGTCTGCGTTGAGCGGACCCGACGTGATGGCAAGATCGGTAAGAGCGACGCTGTTGTCGCCGGGCAGCAATGCCTCCGCCCGTGTGACGGTGAGGCGCTGCGCGTCCGCGTCATAGGCGAGATCGAGTGAAAACGTGCTGGGGAAGTTCTCGTTGCGGAGCGTCTGGTGATAGTCGACAAGGCGGTTGCCCGAGAGTGTACCCGTGCGGATGCCGGTGGCCTGCAAATTCAGGCTGCCGGATTGCGGAACGCCTGCTTCGAGCCGGAGGCCCTGACGCTGCCACCGCACCTCGTCGGCAGTGAACCGGAGGCGTTCATCGCGCAGTTCGACGGTGACATCGCGCTGAATGCAGGTGCCGTCTTCGAACACGAGCGGGCTGCCGAAATCGACCGATTTGTTGCTGATGAAACCGGCAAGATCGAGGCGGGTTTCTTCGCATGAGCGGAAATCCGGTTCTGCCGCCGCCGGGCCGGCGAGGAGGCAGGTAGCGACCAGAAGCCGGAACAATCGGGAAACGCGGGCGTTTTCAAGGAATGCAGGAAACATATGCGGAGGGACCATGTTGAGGGAGGCGCTGTATGCCGGGGAGCCGGCGATCGGGCTGGATGTCACGGCGATCCGGCTGGTGACGGCCATGCTTCTGGGCAGTTTCATCGGATTTGAGCGGGAAAGCCACGACCGGCCAGCGGGGTTGCGCACCCACATGATGATCAGCCTCGCCTCCTGCCTGTTTGCGCTGGTGGCACTGTTGCTGGTGGATCTGCCGACGGGTGACGAGACGGCGCTGCGCTACGATCCGCTGCGGTTGATCGAGGCGGTGACCGCCGGGGTGGCCTTCCTCGCCGCCGGATCGATCCTGACGAAAGGCGATACGATCAAGGGGCTGACGACCGGGGCGAGCATGTGGCTGGCCGGGGCGATCGGGCTGGCAGTGGGCACTGGCAACGCGACGCTGGCACTGATGGCGGCGGTGTTGGGGGTTGTGATCTTGCGGCTGCTGCGACCGCTGAAGAAGGGGATCGGCGAGGAGTGAGACGCTCACGCCTCGACCCCAGCTAGGGCGTTGGCGAATTCCTGCGGATCGAAGGGGGCGAGATCGTCGATGGCCTCGCCGGTGCCTATGGCGTGAATTGGGAGGCCGAATTTGTCGGCCAGGGCCACGAGCACGCCACCCTTGGCAGTGCCGTCGAGCTTGGTCATCACGAGACCGGTGACATCAGCGACCTGCTGGAAGATGCGCACCTGTTCGAGCGCATTCTGGCCGGTGGTGGCATCGAGCACCAGCAGGGTGTTGTGCGGCGCCTCCGGGTCCTTCTTGCGAATTACGCGGACGATCTTGGCCAGCTCCTCCATGAGGTCGCCGCGGTTCTGGAGCCGACCGGCGGTATCGATCATCAGCAGGTCGGCACCATCCGCCTCGGCCTTGGTCATCGCCTCGAAGGCCAGCGAGGCGGGATCGGAACCCTGCGCCGCGGTGAGCACCGGCACCCCTGCCCGTTCGCCCCAGACCTGTAGCTGCTCCACCGCGGCGGCGCGGAACGTATCGCCCGCGGCGATGACGACAGACTTGCCGGCGGCGCGGAACTGCGAGGCGAGCTTGCCGATGGTGGTGGTCTTGCCCGAGCCATTGACGCCGACGACGAGCACCACCTGCGGGCGCTTCGGTGTGAGGGGCATGGGGCGGGCGACGGGATCGAGAATGGCTGTGATCTCGGCGGCGAGCAGGCGCTTGATCTCGTCGAGGCCAAGTTTCCGACCGAAGCGGCCCTCGGCCATATTGGCAGCGACCTTCAGCGAGGTTTCGACGCCCATGTCGGCGGTTATGAGCACTTCCTCCAGCGATTCCAGCATGGCGTCGTCAAGGGTGCGGACCTTCTGCGGGACGACGTTGCGGCCAAGCATGCGGCCGAGGACGCCGGGTTTGGGCGCTGCGGTTTCCGATGCGGCGGGCGGAGGCACAGGGGCCGGGCTGGGCATGGGCTCCGGCTCCGGCGACGGTTGCGGCGTGGGTGCGGGGTCTGGCCGTGGCGGTGTGGCGGGTGCCACTTCCTCGCCGCCGTCTTCCACCAAGGCTTCGAGGCCTTCCTCCAGCTTCGACGAGGATTTGAAAAGCTTCTCTTTGAGATTTCGGAAGAATGCCATCGCGCGCCTCTTATGTCCTGCACCCTGACCTAATACGCAACGCCTGCAGTTGGAAGGGCGGAAAGGGCGCTGGACGGGGCGAAACGCGATGGATAGAAGGGCGCAAAAGGGAAATGGTGCCGAAATGGCTGATGCTGACAGACCCCAGATATACCTGATCACCCCTGCCCGGTTCGAACTCTCGCGGTTCGAGGCGGAACTGGGCCGGGTTCTCGACGGGGTGGAGATTGCTTGTGTGCGGCTGGCGATGGAGACCAGAGAGGCAGACGAGATCGCCAGGGCGGCGGACGTGCTGCGCGAAGTCGCGCACAAGCGCGATGTTCCGCTGGTGATCGACGCCCACTGGAAGCTGGTGGAGACGCTGGGACTGGACGGAGTGCATCTGGGCGACGGCGCACGGCAGGTACGCGAAGTGCGCAAGGCGCTGGACAGTGAGGCGGTGGTCGGCGCGTTCTGTGGTTCTTCACGCCACGCGGGGATGACGGCTGGCGAGATCGGGGCGGATTACATTTCCTTCGGTCCGGTGACGGCTGACCCGATGCTGGGCGACGGCGAGGTGGCGGCGCACGAAACCTTCGCCTGGTGGAGCGAGATGATCGAACTGCCGGTGGTGGCCGAGGGAGGGCTGACACCGGAGTTGGCGCGGACCCTGGCACCGGTGGTGGATTTCTTCGCGCTGGGGGCGGAAGTCTGGGAAACGGACGACGCGCTGGCGGCGCTGAAGGGCTATGCCGAACTCTGACCACCGCCGGCAGGTTTCAGGTGGACCGGTGGCTGGCGGTGGCCTTAGGCTCCGACGCAGGCATGGCGGTGACGCGATGAGAGTTCAGGGGGGAGTCCTTAGGTGCAGAAATTTGACGTAGCGCCGGAACACGTGGTGCAGGACGAGGCCGGACTGCGGGCGCTGTTTCCGCCGACGCATGACCTGGCGGCGAAAAAATGCCTCTCGGCGCTGGACAGACATGCGCAGGACTTCATCCGCCGGTCGCCATTTCTGTGCCTCGGGACGCAGGACATGGACGGGCGGGCGGATGTCAGCCCGCGGGGCGACCCGGCGGGTTTTGTGCAGATTCTCGACGAGAGGACGCTGGCGATTCCGGATCGGCCGGGGAACAACCGTCTGGACAGCCTTGCAAATATCATCGCCAATCCGACGGTGGGACTGCTGTTCCTCGTGCCCGGATATGACGAGACGCTGCGGGTAAACGGCCAGGCCTCGCTGGTGACGGAGCCTGCACTGCTGGAGCGGATGAGCGTGCAGGAGCGGTTGCCGCGTCTGGCGATCGTCGTGCAGGTGCAGGAGGTGTTTCTGCACTGTGCCAAGGCGTTCCGACGCTCTCACCTGTGGGATCCTGAGCATTTGCAGGACCGGCGGGAGATGCCATCTCTGGCCAAGATCATTCTCGACCAGACCACCGGGGCGCCCGAGGACACCGAGGAGATGCAGCGGATCGACGAGGACCTTGAAGTGGAATACCGCAAGTCGATGTACTGACTTCCGCGGCGGTAATCGCGAGGTGGCGGCGCTACTCCGCCGTGCCGCCGACGAGATCGACGGTGATGTTTCCCGGGAGTGCCTGACGAGACGCGCCGAAAGCGGCGGCGTTCTGACGGAGGACCGGCAGGAAGGCGGCAACGTCGCGGGCCAGTGACGCATCGCGTTCGAAGGCGTATGCGACCGTGGTCTGCGTTGCGCTGGATGCGCCCACCGAGAGATGGGTGCGAAGCCCGGCGGCGCGGAAGCTCTCGGCGATCTCACGGCCAAGGCGCAGGGCGGGAATATCGAATTCTCGGGTGCGGATGGTGATGCTCTGACCGGCCATCGGCGCAGGGTCCGCGACTTCGCCGCCCTCGAGCCGGCGCCATGGCGAACTTTCGTAGGCGGCGGCGGTGGCATCGACGCTACTGACGCGCCAGAAGTAGGTACGGCCTTCCTCCGGCAGCGGAATTGCTGTGGCGGAGGCGGAGGTTGTCTCCGTTATCTCGACCGGAAGACCCTGGCGGTCAGCGGCGCGGAGTTCCACCACGTAGACACTGCCCGCGGGCTGCGGCGGCGCGGACCAGACGAGTTCTGCCCGGAGCGGGCCCTCTTCAGAGACCATGGCTTCGGCCAGCGGCAGCGGCGCGGTGAGCACCCCTTCATCGACCTCGGGCAGACCGGCAAGCTGATCGGCGGCAGCCGGCAGTTCCTCGGCCGCGGCTGCGAGCCAGAAGGCGGCGACATCGGGATTCTGCGGCACGCCGTCACCCTGGGCGTAGAGCAGGCCGAGATTGTACTGGGCACGACGGTGGCCACTGGCGGCAGCGCGGGCGTACCAGATGGCGGCGGCCTCCACCGAACGGGTGCCGCCGGTGCCCGCATCCAGCATTACACCGACGTTGAACTGGGCCTTGGGCAGCCCCTGTTCGGCGGATTCAAGATACCAGCGCATCGCCTTCACCGGGTCGCGCCCGACGCCAAGGCCGAGATCGTAGAGCAGGCCGAGACCGAAGCGGGCGCGGGCAGAGCCGGTGTTGGCCTCCGCCTCCCACAGGGTGCGGGCGGCGGCGAAATCCTGGGCGCCGAAAGCGGCGGCCCCGTCCGGCCAGTCAACTTGCGCACGCGCGTCCGCACCGAGAAATGCGCCGATCAAGCTTGCCAGCAGGGCCGTCCGAATTGTCATCGCCAGTTAATCTCCACCAGTCTATTACGCTCTTCGGCCACGCCTTCAGCGGTTTCTACCTCGGGTTCGCTGGTTCCGCGACCCAGAACCTGCAACCTTTCAACCGGTATACCGCGGGCAACGAGGGCGTCAGCAACCTTGTTGGCGCGGGCCAGCGAGAGATCGAGGTTGACCCCAGGATCGCCTGTTTTATCGGCAGCGCCTGAGACAATCATCACAAAAGGATTGCCTTCGCGAAAAAGACGGGCGGCCGCATCGAGCTTGGCCTGCTCCGGCGCTGGCACGCTTGCACTTCCAAGATCAAAGTAGATCTTGATGCCTTCGCCATCTTCCTGCGAAAACGCAGGCAAAGCCGTCGACGCCACGAGCGCAACTGCAAGTAATACAGTTTTCATTGGACGTTCAGTCATTTTTTTACTCCCCTACTTCTGATAAATACACGGGGAAGCGTTCCGACTGTCGGCGACTCGATAAAGTTTGCCGAATTAACACTTCCTTAACGAATACGATAAGCGGGAGGGATTGCCTGTCCAGCGTTTCGACCGAAAGCGGCCACATTTTTGATGGTTTTTCCCGCTATGGACGAAATGAGTAAGAAAACGCGATAAAACGCACAGGGTTGTGAAACCAATTCCTGTATTGGACGTGAATGCAACGGGGGAATGTCGCGATGCGGCCAAGGCCCCCCAGGAGATGTAGGTTTGGCTAGACGCGGCGGCAGTTCTGACAAGGTGATTCGGCCCAGCACGGCCCCTGGCAGCGGGTTGGAGGCGATAAGTTCGGCACCGTTTCCGGCCGGCAAGACCAGCGGCAAGGCACGGCCGGAACGTCGGCCGGCGCGGAAGTCTTCGCGGGCGGAAACGGTGGTGCCGGTACTGGGCGGCGTGGTCATCGTTGGTGGCCTGCTGATGTTCCTCGTCGTCGATGACCTGTTCGAGGGCGAGAGCGCCGCCCCCCAACCGGCACCGGAGGAAGCACTGGCGCGGGCCTTCGGCGACCTCGAGAGCGGCGAGGAAGAGGTCGCGGAGACCGCGGCAGTCGATGCGGAACCGGAGACGGACGAAATTTCCATACTGGCGAGCGCGCCCGAGGCCCTGCTGGCACCGGACGAAGACACGCTGTTCGCGCAGGCAGTGCTGCCCGAGGGCGAAGTTCAGCCGGAGAAATGGTGGGCGGAGGGCGACCCCGGCATGGTGCTGGCCGATACCGCGCCCGATGCGGCCGTGATCGTGACGCAGACGCGGCCAACCGCGCCAAATGTTCTGACCAGCCTCGCGCTGGCCTCCTGGGACGGTGAGGCGTGGGAAAAGGTTCTGAATGCATGGACTACCGGCCCGGGCCCGTCGATCTGGGACCGGACTGCATTGCCACAGGCGCTGCTGACGGCGGATGCGGTGTATCCTTACGAGCGGACGCCGGAGCCGGTTCAGGTGGCGGCGCTGGCCCCGGAAGAGCTGGAGGCAACACGGGCCGTGACGGTGGAGACCGAAGCGGCCGAGGTTGAAGCGGAGGTGGCGGAAAGCGACGCCGCGCCGGATGAGGCGGTGATCGCGGCGGTGGAGGCACCGGCGGTCGAAGCTGAGCAGGACGTTGCTGAAGAGGCCGTTGTGGAAGATGCTGACGACAGCATCGCGGTTGCGGCTGAAGCGGTTGCAGACACGGGTGATGCGCCGGACGCGGCAGCCGAGGCTGAACTCGCCCCTGAGACCGGAACCGAAGGCGAGGTGGCGGCCGACGATCCGGTTGCCGACCCGCCGGCAGTGGCAGAGATCGAGGTGGCGGCCGTGGTGCCGGATGCGGCGGCGGAAGACGCCGGGGATGCTGCGCCTGAGGCCAGCGAATTCATCTTCGACCCGGAAAGCCTTGTGGCTGTGCTGGGTGCGGCCGGGCTGGACTCGACGGCGATGCAGGTGATGCTGCACGCGCCGGAGGGGCCGGCACAGGATCTGGCCGAGCGCGTGGAGAAAGAACTGCGAGCGCTGGAACTGGCGACGGTGGAAATGGAGGAGCCGACGGCGTTCGGCCCGCAGGCCACCGTGGTTCGGTATTTCCATCGCGAGGATCAGGCGCTCGCGATGTGGTTGCAGGCGGGCTTGCAGCAGGATGCTTTGCTGAGTGACCTTTCGGCCTATCGACCGCAGCCTCCGCGCGGGACGGTCGAGGTTTGGCTTCAGCCCTGAGCGGTGCGCTCCGGCGCCTCTGCCATGAAAATGCGTTCCAGTTCGGCCCTGACCGCCTCGCCGCTCGCGGTGGCGAGGCTCTTGCGGTTGACATGATCGGCGATGGCGATGGGTTCATGGAAGGTGGCGCGGACTTCGCCGCGCCATGACAGCGCGAAGACCGCCTTCAGGTGCTCGCCCAACCCACGCTCCCCCCACCAGCCATAGAAGGATGCAGGCAGCCCCTGCCGGGGGTGGTAGGTGAGGGTGACGGGCTGGATGTGCGCGTGGGCCATATCCTCGTGGAAGAACACCGAGAACAGGCTGGATTTGAACGGTAGCACGCGTTGGCCGTCGGTGCTGGTGCCTTCGGGAAAGAAACACAGGCGATGCCCCATGGCCAGACGCTCTCGCAACTGGTCTTCCTGAGCCTTGGCGGCGGTGCGCCGACGCTCGATGTAGACGGGGCGGACGACCTGGCTGAAGGGACCGACGAGCGGCCAGCCGCGAACTTCGGCCTTGGAGACAAAGTAGGTTTCCGTGGCCGCGAGCATGGTGAAGATGTCGGGCCAGCCGATGTGATTGGCGACGAAGGCACCCTCCCCCCGCATCGGCGTGCCGATGCGGGTGAGGCGCAGGCCGCAAAGCCAGAGGTTCAGCCGCGCCCAGAGCCGGATTATGCGGGTTGAAGTCTTACCCGGAATTATCCGTTCCAGTTGGCGGAACAACAGGACGAAGGGTGTCAGCAGGAAGGTACCGAGCAGGAGCGCGGTGGCACGGGGAATGATGGCGGCCTGCTGGAGCGGTGTCGGCTGCGGAAAACTGGGCTGCGGCGCACCGTCCCAGCGCATCGGGGGCGGCGTTTCAACCGGCATTGCGGGTGTAGTAGTCGCGGTAGCGGCTGGTCATCCGGGTGGTGTCCATCAGCAGGCAGACGTCGATGGTGTTGAAATCATGGTCAACGAAGGCGCCCTCCCCGACGAAGCCACCAAGGCGGAGATAAGCCTTAATGAGGTTGGGGATCTGGCGCATGGCCATGCGGGCGTCAATCTCGCTCTCGGGCAGCACATCCATCGGGATTGCGTTTTCGGTCAGCGCCCGGACGCGGAGGTCGGGCGGAGCGAGGTGCTTGGTGTGCAGGAGAGACAGCGCCGGAGCGATGGCGCTGGCGTCGGTGCCGTGGAAGGAGGCGACGCCGAACATGATCTCTATCTCGCGGGACAGCACGTATTCGGCGAGGGCGTTCCAGAGCAGGTGCATGGCAACCCCGCCGCGATGCTCGGGCGCCACGCAGGAACGGCCGAGTTCCACCGAACGGCGACCGAGGGCGAGGATGGGCGAGAGGTCGAACTCCCCTGCCCCGTAGAAGCCGCGGGTTTCGCGGGCGCGGACGTCCGGCAGGAGACGGTAGGCACCGACGACCCGATCCAGCGGATCCTCGATCTGGCGGTCGCTGAGGATCAGGTGGTCGAAGATATCGTCGTAGCTGTCGCGTTCCAACCGGGCGGCGTGGTCGGCCTCGGCCGCCTTTGCGCCCATTTCCTCCACAAACACGCGATAGCGCAGCCGCTGGGCGGCGCGCAGTTCCGTCTCGGTTTCGGCCAGCCGAACGCTAAAACGGCTGCTGTCATACTCCATTCGGCAGTGTCCGGCGCAAGGGGCCCCCACATGGCCCGGTTTCGTGCGACCGTTACTTAGTGAAAAGCTGGAGGCGTGGCAACCGCGGCTGGTATCCCATAAAGCACTTGGTCGTTGCGTTAATCACACGTTAAGCTTGTTGCCACTAGGTTTTTGCACGCTCAGCCAGTGCTCCAGACCGGTTCGAGCTGAATGATGCGCGAATTGATTGTGGTTTTGCCCTGATGCTCGAAATTTACCGTAATCCTGTCACCGATGACCGACTGGACCTGACCCAAGCCCCAATCGGGTTGATCGGGATGGCGGACGAGCATTCCGGGTTCGAGAAGTGACGTCATGGATAGCGCTTTCTGTTGCCTGAAGGAGTACCCCGGATGAACAAGGAAGATCTTTCCGCGCTGGTGAGTTCACGGATCTGCCACGACCTGATAAGCCCCATCGGCGCGATCAGCAACGGTGTCGAGCTGATGCAGGACCTGACAAACAAACCTTCACCGGAACTTGGTCTGATTGGCGAGAGCGTCAATTCCGCAAGCGCCAAGCTGCGCTATTTCCGGATTGCCTTCGGGGCGACGCCGAAAGAATCGAAGCTGCAGATGAGCGAGGTGCGGCTGGCGACCGGTGCAATGTTCCAGGGCCGGACGGTGGTGGTGCTCGATACCGCCGCGACGGAACTGCCCCGGATTGTCGGCAAGCTGTTGCTGCTGACGCTGCTGTGCGTGGAGAAATCGCTGCCTCTGGGAGGCGAGATCCGGGTGGCGCTGTCGGCGATGGGGTTCAGCATTGCCGTCGAGTGCGAGCGGGTAAAGCCGATGGAAGCGTTCTGGGATATGGTCGATGGCGGGATCGTCGTCGAGGATCTGGCGGCATCGGATGTGCAGTTCATCTTGCTGGGCACGACGGTGGCACTGCAGCGGGCCAAGTTCCAGCGCAAGATCACTGATGGCGCGATCCGGATTTCGCTGGCGTTGTAAGGCAACGGCACCGGGAACAGCCCGGTGCCGCGCCGGCTCTACCAGCCGATGGCGTCCGGTAGCCACGTGGCGATGCCCGGGACGAAGAACAGCAGCACGAGCGCCAGTGCCTGGATGGCGATGAACGGCAGGACGCCGCGATAGATCATCGCCGTAGTGATCTGCGGCGGTGCCGCACCTTTCAGAAAGAACAGCGCCCAGCCAAACGGTGGTGTCAGGAAGCTGGTCTGGAGGTTGAGCGCGATGAGCGCCGCCAGCCAAACCATATCCGTGCCCTGTTCCTTGAAGAACGGCAGGAGAAGCGGCAGCGCGATGTAGCTGATCTCGATCCATTCGAGGAAGAAGCCGAGGACGAAGAGCAGCAGCATCAGGAAGATCAGCGCCCCGGTCTCGCCGCCGGGCAGAAGCGCCAGCGTATCCTTGACCAGATCCTCGCCATGGAGGCCGCGGAAGGCTACGGAAAAGACCTGTGCGCAGATCAGGATGAAGAAGATCATCGCCGAGATACGCAGGGCGCTCTGCCCCGCTTCCCAGATCATCGACAGGGTCAGACGCCCGTAGAGCGCGGCGATGGCGATGGATATGACAGCACCGACGCCAGCCGCCTCTGTGGGCGCGGCGATGCCGCCGATGATGGTGCCGAGAACGCCGCCGACGAGGGCGAGCGGCGGGGCGAGGGCCTTGACCGCCTTCCATGCCAGCGCGCGCCCGCGGATCTCTGCCCGTTCTTCAGCAGGGATCGGCGGCATCATCTCCGGTCGCAGTTTGCCGAGGATCAGGATGTAGGCGATGTAGAGCGCGGCGAGCATCAGCCCGGGCATCATCGCGGCGGCGAAGAGGGTGCCGACGCTTTCGCCCATGATGTCGGCCAGCAGGATCAGCACCAGTGACGGCGGGATGATCTGGCCGAGAGTGCCGGAGGCGCAGATGGCTCCGGCGGCGAGACCGCCATCGTAGTTGCGCTTCAGCAGAATGGGCATCGTCAGCAGTGTCAGCGTCACCACCGTGGCGCCGACGATGCCGGTGGAGGCCCCCATGAGCACGCCGACCACGATCAGCGCGATGGCCATGCCGCCATTGAGCCGGCCGGAGAGGCGGCCGACGACCTCCAGCATATCCTCAGCGACGCGGGATTTCTCCAGCATCACGCCCATGTAGACAAACAGCGGAATGGCAAGAAATTCGTATTTCGTGACCACGCCGAAGATACGGGCGGGGACGAGGTTGAACAGGAAATCGCCGAAGCCCATCCAGCCGAAGACGAAACCGGCGACGGCGATGCCGATGCCGACCGGCATGCCGATGAGCAGTGCGACCATGAAGCCGAGGATCATGTAGATGGCGATCATTTCCATCAGTTCGGTCCTTTCAGGGCGGCGGCATGGCGGACAGCATTGGCGGCGCATTGCAGCGCGAACAGGCCGAAGGCCACCGGGATCATCGCCTTGACGACATAGCGGCCCGGCAGGCCACCGGGATCGGGCGAGCCTTCGCGGATCGACCAGGCGCTGTCGACGAAGCCGGCGGAATATTTGATGAACAGGATGCCGATGGCGATGCCGCAGAGCATGGAGAAGAGGTCCAGCGCGCTCTGCAATTTCGGGGAAAGGCGATCATAGAGGAAATCGACGCGGACGTGGCCGTTTTCCAGCATCAGCACGGTGATGCCCAGAAGTGCGACCGGCGCCATGATGTGCCACTCCAGTTCCTGCATCCAGACGGGGCTGTCACCGATGGCGTACCGGCCGAAGACGTTGAAGAAGACGAGGGCCACGAGGGCGAGCAGAAGCGCCGTGGCCAGACGGGAGGCCCAGCGGGTGAGCGTATCCACCCGGTCGGCGCATTTGAGGGCGAAGTTCATTTTGACCTGTGCGTTGGGGGAGTGGCGGCACCCCGGTGGGGGCGCCGCCTGTTGCCGGATCAGGCGTCGCGCAACTGGGAATGCCAGACTTCCTCGGACGCATTGGCCCAGATGTCATGCTGTTCCTTGAAGGTGAAATAGTTCTCCATCACCTTCTTGAACTGCGGATCGGCGGCGGCGAGTTCGTCGTAGACCGGGCCCATTTCGGTTTTGAGCGCCGCGATCACGTCATCCGGCAGAACCCTGAGCTCGGTGCCTGCTTCCTCGAATTCCTTGAGCGCGATGGCGTTGTTGGCCTCCGCCCATGAATGCGAGATGGTGTTGCAGGCGGCCGCGGCGTTGGAAACGATGGCCTGAAGCTCCGGCCCCAGCCCTTCCCACGCGGCCTTGTTGATCGCGAGTTCCGTAACCGTCGTCGGTTCGTGCCAGCCGGTGGTGTAGTAATACTTGGCGGCGGTGTTGAGGCCGAGGATCTTGTCCTGTGCCGGGCCGACCCATTCGGCGGCGTCGATGACACCCCGTTCCAGCGCGGGGAAGATTTCACCGCCGGGCAGAAGTTTCACTTCCACCCCGACGCGGGCATAGGCCTTACCGGCAAGTCCGGGAATGCGCATGCGCAGACCCTTCATGTCGTCGATGGAGTTGATTTCCTTGTTGAACCAGCCGGTCATCTGGACACCGGTGGCGCCCACGGGCATGGCGACGAGGCCGAGCGGTTCATAGGTTTCGTTCCAGAGGTCGATGCCGTCGCCGGAGTAGAACCAGGCGTTCTGGCCCTGCGTCGACATGCCGAACGGCACGGCGCCGAAGAACTGGGCGGCTGGCACCTTGCCGGCACCGAAGTAGCTGACCCAGCCGTTCATCTCGACGATGCCCTGGCGGACGGCGTCGAACCCCTCAAACGCGGGCACGAGTTCGCCGGCATGGTAAACCTGGATGTCGAGTGCCCCGCCGGACATGGTGCGGACGCGATCCGCGAAGTCGGTCAGGGAGCCCGGGCCGGTGGAGTAGAACGGCTGGCCGGGCGGAAAGGCCGTGGTCATCTTCCACTGGGTTGACTGGGCGCGGGCGACGTGCGGCGTGGCCAGCGCGGCACCACCCACGCCGATGCCGGCCGCTGCGATAAACTTGCGACGATCCATGTTTTCTCTCCTGTTGGTGCGGCCACTCCCGGCCCCTTGCCCTTCGGGTCGTATACGTGGCATTCCATTTGGCGAGGCCCGGACCGCAAAATGAAGGTATTTTTTGTGCGAACTTTGGTGTTGGGTGATTTTTTGGGCAATTTTTCTGACCAATTGACCGTGTTTTGACCAACCGCTGAAAGGAACGCCATGCGGCTGAACCACCATAATCGCTATCCCTACTCGGCCATTACCACACGCCCGGATTTCGATTGGCCCGATGGCCGGCGGCTGGCGGTGTATCTGGGCATGAACCTGGAGGTATTTTCCTTCGGTGACGGGCTGGGGGCGGAATTGGCGCCGGGCGGGCCGCAACCGGACGTGCTGAATTATGGCTGGCGCGACTACGGCAACCGGGTGGGCGCGCCGCGGATGCTGGAATTGTTCGACAGGCTGGAGCTGCCATGCACGGCGCTGGTGAACGCGATGGCCTATGACGAAGCGCCGGGGCTGGTAGAGGCGTTTCGGGCGCGGGGCGACGAAATTGCCGGGCACGGGCGCACCAATGCGGAACGGCAGGGAGTGCTGCCCGAGGCCGGGGAAGCGGCGCTGATCGCCGAGGCGACGGCAGCTCTGACCGCCAGGGAGGGCGCAGCGCCGAAAGGCTGGCTGGGGCCGTGGATCAGCCAGAGCGCGCTGACCCCGGACCTGTTGCAGGAAGCGGGTTACGACTACCTGCTGGATTGGTGCCACGATGACCAGCCCGTGTGGATGAAGACGCGGAACGGACGGATATTGTCCGTGCCATATCCGCAGGAGATCAACGACATCCCGCAGATCGTCGGGCGAAAACGCGAGGGGGCGGAGTTTGCCGACATGATGATCGACGCTTTCGACGTGATGCTGGCGGAGAGCGCGCGGCGGCCACTGGTGATGGGCATTGCGCTGCATGGCTACATCATGGGCCAGCCGCATCGGCTGAAACACCTGGAGCGGGCGCTGCGGTACATGCAGACCGCGGGTGGCGACACGGTATGGTGGACGACGGCGGGGGCGATCAGCGACTGGTATCGGGAGCGTGGGCCGGATGGCGCGTGATATCGGGAGGGTTTCTACCTGCGGTTGCCTGAATGACTTGCGAGTCTGTTTCTGAGGTCACAGAAGCGCACTGTCTGAGCGGTTAGGCTCGCGGACAATCGGGGTGCAGGGTCGTGCACCGGATTTGACGGAGCCAATTCAATGCCAAACCTTACCTTTCAACAATTTACCGGACTTTCCTGCGGTGCTGCATGCCTGTTGGTCGCGGCCAAGGAACTGGGCATTGCCCAGATGCCGGACATGACGGGCAGCGGCGTGCCAAACACCGGCATGTGGATCGGGCAGCCGCTGGAGCTTTCCAACGGTTGCGAACGCGCGATTTACGCCGTGACAGCCAACGGCGTCGACACGTATTCCATGCCCGATGGCATCGCCAGAGCCGGGCAGATGCTGGGGCTGGATGTTTCCGTTTCCATGAGCGGCTGCGTGGTTCCGAAGGTGCTGGAATGGAAGTATCCCAATGTCCGCGACCAGCTGGACGAGCTGGGGGTGGAGATCCTGTCCGGCACGCCTGCGCTGGCTGAGAACGAACGGATGCTGGTGGCGGTTGGCATCGGCGGGCTCGGACTGCATTGGGTCCTGTACCGGAGCGACGGCACCTATATGGATCCCGCCTACGCGCGCAATTACACCTGCTCGCTCTGGGGTATGGGGCAACTGGGCGTTCTGCGGTATATAGATACGGGGATTTACGTCGTGGTCGGCACGCCAACGGTGTGAGGACCGGCTGTCAGCCCTTCAGCATCGAGGCGCTGAGACCCTTGCGGTAGCGGCGCATGTTGGCGACGTAGCGGGCGGCGGTTTCGCGTAAGCCGGCCTGGGCGGCTTCGTCGAGAATGCGGATCACCTTGCCGGGCGCACCCATGACGAGGGCGCCGGGCGGGATTTCCTTGCCTTCGGTGATCAGGGCGTTGGCGCCGATCAGTGCGCCGGCACCGATGCGGGCACCGTTTAGGACGGTGGCGCCCATGCCGACCAGTGCGCCATCTTCGACCGTGCAGCCGTGAAGCATGGCGCGGTGGCCGACTGTGACCTCGCGCCCGATGGTGAGCGGGTAGCCTGGATCGGTGTGGAGGACCGAGTTGTCCTGGATATTCGAGTTCTCGCCCAGCGTGATCGGTTCGTTGTCACCGCGCAGGACGGCATTGAACCAGACGGACGCGCCGGTGTGCAGATGGACGTTGCCGATGAGGCAGGCGCCGGGTGCGACCCAGCAGTCGCCATCCTCGGGCAGGTGCGGGGCAATGCCGTCGAGATCAAACAATCCGGTCATGCGAGCCCCCTTTCGAATTCGGCGTTGAGGCCCTGGACGAAGGTGTTCAGGGCGGCCTTGCTGTGTTCCCGGCGGAGGCGTTCGGCGCGGATGATGGCCTTCAGTTCGCTCTCGCAGGTGGCGAGATCCTCGTTGACGAGCACATAGTCGTAGGAATCCCAGTGGCTGATCTCGTCGCGGCTTTTCTTCATGCGAAAGCCGATCACCTCGGCCGTGTCCTGGCCGCGGGCCTTGAGCCGCGCGGCGAGGGCGGCGATGGACGGCGGGAGGATGAAGATGGACACGGACTGATTGCCGAGGGCGGAGTTCTTGATCTGCTGGCCGCCCTGCCAGTCGACATCGAAGAGGATGTCGCGGCCCTCGTTCACCGCCGCCTCGACCGGGAGGCGGGGGGAGCCGTAATGATGGCCGAACACCTCCGCGTGTTCGAGCATCTCGCCCTCGGCGGCCATGCGGGCGAATTCCTGCGGTTCCTTGAAGTAGTAGTGGACGCCCTCTTCCTCCCCCGGCCGGGGCGGACGGGTGGTGGCGGAGATGGAGAACGCGACATTGGGATCGGCCTCCAGCAGGCGGCGTGACAGGGTTGTCTTGCCCGCGCCCGAAGGAGACGAGAGGATGATCAGAAGACCGTTGCGCGTTATGTTCGCCATGCTCACTCCACGTTCGCCGATTGCTCGCGCATCTGGTCGATCACGACCTTGAGGTCAAGCCCTATGGCGGTGAGATCCGCGGCACCGGCCTTTGAGCAGAGGGTGTTGGCCTCGCGGTTGAATTCCTGCATCAGGAAATCGAGCTTCCGGCCGATGGGGACGGTCGCGGCCAGCAATTCGTGGGCGGTGGCAATATGGGCGCGCAGGCGGTCCAGTTCCTCCGTTACGTCGGACTTGACGGCGAGGAGCGCCAGTTCCTGCTGGAGCCTTGCCTCATCGGCGCGTTCGGTGGTGTGGAGCAGGGTCTGAACACGGGCGCGCAGCACGTCGCCCGCGCGGGCGGCGCGGGCCTCGGCGGTGGTGGCTGCGGCTTCAGTGAGACGCGCCATTTCCGCGACCTGGGCCGCGAGAATCGCGCGCAGCTTGTCGCCTTCGGCCGCGCGGGCGGCATCCAGGTCAGCGAGCAGTCCGGGAATGTCGGCGGCAATGGTATCGCGGCACTTGGCGAGCCGATCCGCCAGACGCCCGTGATCGACAACCATGCGGTGGCCGAGCAGGTCGCCGAGGGAAAGGGGCGCTATGTTGACGCCGGCCTGCAGGGCCGACTGTTCGAGCGAGAGGGCCGCGGCCAGCACGCTCTGCACGCCGTCGGAGTTCAGGGTGAAGCCGCCTTCGACTTCGCCACCGGAGACGCGCAGCGAGACGGAGACGGTGCCGCGGCTGAAAACGGCGGGCGCGGCCTTGCGGATGTCGGCTTCCAGCGCCTCCGCCCCCTCCGGCACGCGCACGCGGATATCGAGACCGCGGGCGTTGACGCTGCGGGCCTCCCAGACCCAATCGAGGCCCGTGGCACTGCCGGACACACTGGCATAGCCTGTCATAGATTTCATGGGCACGTGCCTCTCCCCCTCGCCGCAGCGTTTTGAAATTGCTTTGGTTTCCGCACTCTTTAGGCGGTGCGTTAAGCAATCTCTACCAAAACATGGGACAATTGTGTAAAATGCGATTAAATTCTCTTTCAACACAGAAAGGAACGCAGGGCGTTCGAGTTCGGTTTGATTGAGGAGAGTAGGCCCGTGTTGAGAACCCAGACTATGAAATCGGATATTCTTGCCAACCTGAGACAGTACTGGGAGAACTTGCGGAACGGACGCGTCGCCCCCTACAGGGCGGAACTGGACCCGCGCAAATTCGAAGATGCGCTGGAACACATGTTCATTCTCGAACAACTCAACCCGAACCAGTTGCGAGTGCGGCTCGCGGGGATGTCGCTGTGCGAGATGATGGGCATGGAAGTTCGGGGCATGCCGCCGGAGGCGTTCATGGAAGCGTCGCACCGTGCAGCATTTACGGCGCATATCAACACGGTGCTGAACTCGCCGGCGGTGATCGAGTTGGAGCTCCTGGGCCGGGGCCATGACGGGCAGGAAACCAAGGCCCGGATGTTGATGATGCCGCTGCGCAGCGATTTCGGTGAGGTCACACGGGTATTGGGTTGCGTGGTGACGGATGAGAAAATCGTCTCGTCACCGGCGAATTTCTCCATCACCGGTGTAAAGATGGCGACGATCACCGAAAGCGAGGGCGAGAGCCGTTCGATGGCCGCAGGGTTTGCTGAGGAAGCCGACCCGTACACGGCGGCTCTTCCGGAAGGGGCACGCCTGCGGACCGTCGAGACCAACGCCGAGGTGGAGCGGACGGCGCCGAAACGCGGGCATCTGCGGATCGTATCGTCCCGCGACTGACGGCGGTATTTCAGGATTGAGTTGTGCGGCGCGTCCCTGCTGGGGCGCGTTTTGCGTTGCGGCCTGCCTGCGCGGACCCTGACTAGGGCAGCGCCACTCCGATCAGGGCGAGTACAGCGCTCAGGTCCGAGTGATCGAGGCGGACATCGGCTTCTGCGGCGACAGCCGGCTTGGCCTTGTAGGCGATGCCGAGACCGGCGGCGCCGATCATCGCGAGATCGTTGGCGCCATCGCCGATGGCCACAGCCTGGAACGGGCTGATGCCGAGACGCTCGGAGATACGGCGCAACGCCTCTTCCTTGGCGGCGCGCCCGAGGATCGGCGGGGTGACGCGGCCGGTGAGATGGCCGTTGTCGACCTCAAGCGAGTTGGCCTGGTGGCTGTGGAAGCCAAGTTCAGCTGCCACCCGCTCCGAGAAAAACGTGAACCCGCCGGAAACGAGTGCGGTTTCGACCCCTGCCCCGCGCAAGCCCGCAAGCAAGGCAGCGGCGCCGGGACTGAAGGTGATGCGCTGATTGTAGCATTCCTGCAGAACAGAAACCGGCAGCCCCTTGAGCAGCGACACCCGTTCGCGAAGTGCTTCCTCGAAATCGAGTTCGCCGCGCATCGCCCGTTCGGTGATGTCGGAGACCTGTGGCTTGACGCCGGCGTAATCGGCGAGTTCGTCGATGCATTCCACCTCGATCATGGTGCTGTCCATGTCGGCGATGAAAAGCCGGGGCACGAAACCGCCGGAAAGAATGTTGAGATCGCACCCCGATGGCGCGACGAGGCCCTCGGGGGCTTCGTCCACCGGAATCACCAGTGCGGTGGGTGACAGGCGGCGCGGGCGGGCGGAGAAAGCCTCCGCCAGCCATTGCGCCTCTGCGTCTCCGACCCCTGCGGCCGAGGTAAGGACGGCCCGGGGTGGCACGCGTTACTCCGCCGCTTGCGCCCGGGTGCGGCGGCGCTGGTCCAGTTCCTCGGCGACGAGGAATGCAAGCTCCAGCGACTGGCTGGCGTTGAGGCGCGGATCGCAGGCGGTGTGGTAACGGTCGGAAAGATCGCCATCGGTCACATCGCGCACACCGCCGGTGCATTCGGTGACATCCTTGCCCGTCATCTCGAAATGCACGCCGCCGGGATAGCTGCCCTCGGCCGCATGGATCTGGAAGAACTCGCGAACTTCGCGCAGCACGCTTTCGAACGGGCGGGTCTTGTAGCCGGAGGCCGCCTTGATGGTGTTGCCGTGCATCGGGTCGCAGGACCAAACGACCTTGCGGCCTTCTTCCTGCACCGCCCGGATCAGCTTCGGCATGTGATCGCCGACCTTGCCTGCGCCAAAACGGTTGATGAGCGTCAAACGACCCGGGATGTTGTCCGGGTTCAGGGTGTCGATCAGCCTTTTCAGGTCGTCGGTGCTGATCGACGGGCCGCATTTGAGGCCGATCGGGTTCTGCACGCCGCGGCAGAAGGCGACATGCGCGCCATCAGGCTGGCGGGTGCGGTCACCGATCCAGATCATGTGGCCGGAGCCGGCGACGGGCAGGCCGGAGGTGCTGTCCACGCGGCAGAGCGCCTCTTCGTACTCCAGCAACAATGCTTCATGGCTGGTGTAGAAATCGACGCGGTGAAGGGTGTCCGCCGTCTCGCCGGTGACGCCCGCGGCCTCCATGAAGTCGAGCGACTCGGAGATGCGGTTGGCGAGCGCGTCGTAACGCTCGAACCCCGGCATGTCCTTGGCAAAGTCCAGCGTCCACGAGTGGACACGGGCGATGTCGGCGAAACCGCCCTGGCTGAAGGCGCGCAGCAGGTTCAGCGAGGCCGCGGCCTGCGTGTAGGCCTGAAGCATCCGGTTCGGATCCGGAATGCGCGATTCGGCGGAGAAGCCGATATCGTTGATGATGTCGCCCCGGTAGCTGGGCAGTTCGACGCCATCCTTCACCTCTGTCGGGGCGGAGCGGGGCTTGGCAAACTGGCCGGCCATGCGGCCGATCTTGACCACTGGCAGCTTGGCGCCGAAGGTCAGGACCACGGCCATCTGCAGCATCACCTTGTAGGTGTCGCGGATCAGGTCGGCGGAAAATTCCTCAAAACTTTCAGCGCAATCGCCGCCCTGAAGAAGGAATCCACGGCCTTCCGCGACTTCGCCGAGAGCGCGTGTAAGCTTGCGCGCCTCCCCTGCAAAAACGAGGGGCGGATAGCTGGACAGGCGTTTCTCCACGGCGGCAAGGGCTTCCGCGTCGGTATAATCGGGCATCTGGACCCGTTCCTTCGCGCGCCATTCAGTCTTCTGCCACTGAGCTGTCATCTCTTCCATCCCGTGTGAGGTTTTTGCTGTGAGGCGCTCTTATAGGGGGATCGGCGACAGATGGGAAGCAATTGAGGCCGAATGCGGCAAGAAAATTTCCGGGCCCTGGAGCCTGGATTATTATCCCTTGACCTACCCTTCCATGGCGTTCCAAACCGGGTCTGGAGCTTTGGAAGGTAGCTGGTCGTGACCGAAGTGGAACACAAGACGGAGCGGTTTGCTTTCCTGCTGCTGGAAAACTTCACGCTGCTTGCCTTTTCCAGCGCGGTCGAGCCACTGCGGCTGGCGAATTTCAATTCACATGGAACGCTGTATTCCTGGCGGGTGCTGGGCGAGAATCCGGAGCTCGTATCCAGTTCCGGCGGGGTACGGATCACGCCGGACGCCGGACTGGTGGAGTTGGACCGGGACGAGACGATCATTGTCGTCGGCGGGCGCGACGTGAAGAACTCAACGACCAAGGCGGTGCTGGCCTGGCTGCGGCGGGAGCATCGCAAGGGGATGACGGTGGGCGCCGTTTGCACCGGAAGCCACGTGCTGGCGAAGGCCGGGCTGCTGGACGGACGGCGGGCGACGATCCACTGGGACAATCGCGACAGTTTCGTCGAGGATTACCCGGAAATCGAACTGGCGCAGAATGTCTTTGTCATCGACGGCAATCGCATAACCTCCTCCGGCGGAACCGCACCGTCCGACATGATGCTGAAACTGATAGCGGACCGGCACGGCTCGCCTCTGGCCAATACGGTGGCGGATCAGATGATCCACACCTCGATCCGCACCGACCGGGACGAGCAACGGCTGTCGATCCCGACACGGATCGGCGTGCGGCATCCCAAGCTGTCGACCGTGATCCATATGATGGAAGGCAGTATCGAGGAGCCGGTTTCGCCGACGCAACTGGCTGCAGACGTGGGCATGTCTACCCGACAGTTGGAGCGGCTGTTCCGGCGCTATCTCAACCGCAGCCCCAAACGCTATTACATGGAACTGCGGTTGGGACGGGCGCGAAACCTGCTGATGCAAACGGACATGAGCGTGATCAATGTGGCGCTGGCCTGCGGCTTCGCATCGCCGTCGCATTTCTCGAAATGCTACAGGGCGCATTTCGGTACCACACCCTATCGTGAGCGGGGAACGCAGCCAGCAACCTGACCGCCGGGCCGCCGGGGCGGTGCTGGGGACTCAGTGCATTTGCATGCCGGCGGGCTCGCCCGGGCGTTCCGGCGATGTGACCGTGGTGAAGACGGCCGTGACGGCGAGGATCACGGCGACGATGCGCACCTCCAGCCGGATGGCGCGACGCAGGCGGCTTCCGGCCTGCGGCCTACCCTTCAGCAATGCGGGCGTCAGCCACAGCTTGTTGCCGGCGGCGATGGCCATAAGGGCGGCGAAGGCAAGCAGTTTCAGGGTAAAGATGCGGCCGTAGGGCGTGGCCAGTGCGGCAATGGGATCACCGGTGAAGAGGTAGAGCAGAGCGATGCCGGAGACCGCCAGCAGAGCGACAGTGACAAGAGCGATGCGGCCGAATTCCCGGGCGGCAAAACCTGCCTGTTTCGCGTCGGCGAGGGCGAGGCGGTGGAGCGGATGGAAGCCGCCGATCCAGAAGGACACAGCGAGCATGTGCAGCCAAATCAGCACGCCGAGGGCGAGGCGCGGCTCCCCCAGTGAATGCCCGCGAAAGGCAAAGGAAGCCGCGACGATGGCGGCGCCAGTGGCGGCGATGAACTGGGCAGCGCGGCCATCGGTGACCAGAAACAGGATGAGGGCGAGACCGGCAAGGCGAATCTCGAGGCTGGTGCCGAGAGGGCTGTTGATGATCAGGCCGAAGATCGTCGGTTCCGCCGCTTCGCGCAATGTGCCGCCGGTGAGAAACCAGGCGCGGAGCGGGAGGCGCAGAGCGGAAAACACCGCTGCGGCGAGTGCCGCGAGGACAGCGACGCGGCGCGTTTCCGACCGGGTTTCGTAGTTGAGTTCGGAGAGGCTCCAGACCGCGAGGGCACTGCCGGCGGCCAGCAATGTGGCCGCGTAGGCGGCGAATTTGACCGCCACGGACAGCAGGGTCATGCCATCGGAAAAGAGCGCCTCGATCGCCCTGCCCTCCCTACTGGATGCTGAAGCTGACCGTGCCCTGAAGCGGGTGGCCATCCTCGGCAAGGCCACGCCATTCGATGATGTAGCTGCCGGCGGGGATGGCGGCGGGCGTGGCCTCGAACGTGGTTGCGGGAGTGAGGGGGGAGCGCCGTTCAACCTCGTGGTCTGTGCCGTCGCTGCCGGTCAGGCGAATGGAGGTGACCGTGGTGGGCTTGTCGAAAGTCAGGGTGATGACCTCCGGCGCAGCGGAAAGCGTAGCGCCATCGGCGGGACTGCTTGCCTCCTTCTTCGAATGGGCAAAGGCGGGCACCGCGAGGCAGAAGGCGAGAGCCAGCAGGGCGGTGCGGCGTCTGAGTGGCTTGAGCAAGGCGTTTCCTCCATCCGTTGCCTGCGGACCTGCACGTTCGGGCCCATTGCGGCCATGGCTACCACGGGTGACGCGGATTGGCAGCAGGAATGTCGGTCGTTGACGCCGTGGCCGCCGATAGTGTGGAGTGGAACTGAAGATCATGACGCGGCGACGGGCCGCGCGGGGAGGAAACCATGGAAGATCCGGTTGTTATCGCGGGTGCGGCACGCACGCCCATGGGCGGCTTTCAGGGGGCGCTCTCGGGCGTGACGGCGGCCGAACTCGGCGGTGTCGCCATCCGCTCGGCCCTGGAGCGGGCGGGCGTGGCGGTTGCGGACGTGGACGAGTTGCTGATGGGCTGTGTGCTGCCAGCAGGCCAGGGGCAGGCCCCCGCGCGGCAGGCTGGGTTTGCCGCCGGACTGGGCGAGGATGTGCCGGCGACGACGCTGAACAAGATGTGCGGCTCGGGCATGAAGGCGGTGATGATCGCCCATGACCAGGTGCGGCTGTGTGCCGGGAAGGTCGTGGTCGCGGGCGGGATGGAGAGCATGACGCAAGCGCCCTATCTCTTGCCGAAGATGCGCGGCGGGGCAAGGCTGGGACACGGAGCAGTGGTCGACCACATGTTCCTCGATGGATTGGAAGATGCCTATGAAAAGGGGCGGCTTATGGGGAGTTTCGCGGAAGATTGCGCGGAGACTTACCAGTTCACACGCGAAGCGCAGGACGGGTATGCACTCGCTTCCCTTGAGGCGGCTCTTGCGGCTGATTCTGCGCCGGAGATAGCAGCGGTAACGGTTGCGGCGCGCAAGGGCGATGTAGACGTGCTTGAGGACGAACAACCGAAGACCGCACGCCCGGAGAAAATACCTATGCTGAAGCCTGCGTTTCGCGAAGGCGGGACGGTGACGGCGGCCAATTCCTCGTCTATCTCCGACGGCGCGGCGGCGCTGGTGCTGACACGTCGGAGCGTGGCAGAGGCACGGGGGCTGGCGATACGTGCCTACCTGCATGGCCATGCGAGCCATGCGCAGGCGCCGGGCCTGTTCACCACCGCGCCGGTGCCGGCGGCGCGGAAGGTGCTGGATTACGTGGGCTGGGACGCGGGCGATGTCGATTTGTGGGAAGTGAACGAGGCTTTCGCGGTGGTGCCGATGGCATTCATGGCAGAGATGGGCGTGCCGCGCGAGAAACTGAACGTTCTGGGCGGCGCCTGTGCACTGGGTCACCCGATCGGCGCCTCGGGAGCGCGGATCATCGTGACGCTGCTGAACGCGCTGGAGCAGCGCGGGCTGCGGCGCGGTGTGGCGGCGATCTGTATCGGCGGCGGCGAGGGCACGGCGGTAGCCGTGGAACTGGCATGAAAATCGCGGGCTGCGCGGCCGTCGTCTCCGGCGGGGCATCGGGGCTGGGCGCGGCAACGGCGCGGGCGCTGGCCGAGAGGGGCGCCACGGTGACGGTTCTGGACCTGAACCGCGATGCGGGTGAGGCGGTGGCCGACGAGATCGGCGGCCTGTTCGTGGCCACAGACGTGACTGACGGAACAGCGGTGAGCGCGGCGCTGGCCAAGGCGGCGGAGGCCCACGGCGTGGCCCGGATCGCCGTTTCCTGCGCAGGCATCGCGCCCGGGGCGAAGACGGTTGACCGGGAGGGCAAGCCGCACGATCCCGACGTGTTCGCGAAGGTGATGGCGGTAAACCTGATGGGCACGTTCAACCTGGCGACACAGGCGGCGGCAGGAATGGTGGCGCTGGAGCCTGAGGGCGAGGATGGGGAGCGCGGGGTGATCGTCAATACCGCCTCGATTGCCGCCTACGAGGGACAGATCGGCCAGATCGGTTATGCCGCCAGCAAGGGTGCGGTGGCGGCCATGACGCTGCCAATGGCCCGCGACCTGCACCGGCAGGGTATCCGCGTTTGTGCGATTGCGCCGGGGATGTTCGAGACGCCGATGGTGGAAGGGCTGCCGACGGAGGTGCGCGAAAGCCTCGGCGCGGCGGTGCCGTTTCCGCCACGATTGGGCAAGCCTTCCGAGTTCGCACGGTTGGTGCTGGAAATCGCGGAAAACCCGATGCTGAACGGCACGGTGATGCGGTTGGACGGGGCGATACGGCTGGCGCCCCGCTAGGGTATGCTCAGTCCGCCGGGGTCATACGGTAGGCAGCGCCGTCGCCGACGCTGAGAAACCAGATACTGCCATCGGGGGCTTCGCGGATGTCGCGAATGCGGGTGTAGCGATCCTGGAACAGGCGTTCGGCCTCCGTCACCTCGCTGCCGTCACGTACCAGCCGCGAGATCATGTTGAACTTGAGCGACCCTACGAAAATGTCTCCCTGCCACTCGGGGAAGAGGCTGCCGGAATAGACCATCATGCCGGAGGGGGCGATGGACGGATCCCAGTAATGTGCCGGCTGTTCGAGCCCGGGGGCGGAGGTGCCCTGCCCGATCTTGCCGCCGGAGTAATGGCGCCCATAGGAGATGACAGGCCAGCCGTAGTTCAGGCCGGGCTCTGGACGGTTGATCTCGTCGCCCCCCTGCGCGCCGTGCTCGACCGTCCAGAGGGTTCCGGTTTCGTCGAGGGCCGCGCCCTGCGGATTGCGGTGGCCGAGCGACCAGATGGCGTCGAGGCCGTCGCCCCCGACGAAAGGATTGTCGGCCGGGATGGAGCCGTCGCGGTTGATGCGGACAACCTTGCCGTTGAACCGGGACTTGTCCTGCGCAAGCTCGCGGGCACCACGTTCGCCGATGGTAAGGAAGAGCTTGCCATCAGGTGCCTCGACAATACGCGACCCGAAATGCTGGCCGGCACCGGAGCCGTTGTTCATCGTGAAGATGTCGCGGACGTTTTGCAGGCTGGAGCCATCAGCCGAAAGTTCAGCAGCGGCCAGCGCCGTGCCGGCACCGCCCTGCATGGGCTTGGCATAGGAGATAAAGAGTGTGCGGGTGGTTGCAAAATCACGGGCGAGAACAACATCGAGCAGACCGCCCTGCCCCAGAACCGCCACTTCCGGGACGCCGGAGACGAGGCTAGCGCTGCCTTCCATCACCCGCAGCAATCGACCGTCCCGTTCCGTTATCAGGAGACCGCCGGAGGGCAGGAAGGCGATGGCCCAAGGTTCGTCGAGGCCTGTGACCATACGGGTGACCTCGACCTCACCGCCGTCTACGGGGACCGTCTCGGCCTCGGCCTCGCTGGTCACGAACAGCGCGGTGGCAACGATTGCGGCAATCACTGCCAGTGAAATCGAGCGGAAAAGGTTCATCTCGGCATCCTCCGGGTCTATGAGATGAGACATAGGACTTTGGCGCACATGTCAAAGCCCGTTCAAGAGGTGGTGATGAGCGAGAAGATCCTGATCTGGCTGTCGCGGATCTGCGCGGCGCTGTGCCTGCTGCCGATTGGCGCGGTGGTGCTGGCGGCGGCGCTTGGCAGCGGTTCCGGCTGGGGTAGTCTCGCCGAAACGGTGCTGCCGCGGTACAGCTGGAACACGGTGCAACTGGTGCTGTTGGTAGCACTGGGAACGGGGGTGATCGGCACCGGCGCGGCATGGCTGGTAACCGTCTGCCGTTTTCCGGGCGTGAAACTGTTCGAGGTGCTGCTGGCGCTGCCGATGGCGTTTCCGGCCTATGTGCTGGCCTATGCCTATACGGACCTGCTGGATCATCCCGGTGCGGTGCAGACCTGGCTGCGCGCAGCCTTCGACCTTGGCCCGCGTGACTACTGGTTTCCTGAGATTCGGTCTCTGGGCGGAGTGGCAGCGATGCTGGTGCTGGTGCTCTATCCTTATGTCTACCTGCTGGCGCGGGCGGCCTTTCTGCAACAGAGCTTTGGCGGCTACACGGCGGCAAGGGTGCTGGGGCAGACGCCGCTGCGGGCCTTTCTGCGGGTAAGCCTGCCGATGGCGCGACCGGCGATCGCCGGGGGGCTTCTGCTGGTAGTGATGGAGACGATCGCCGATTACGGGACGGTCGCCTATTTCGGCGTGCAGACGTTCGCGACCGGCATCTATCAGGCGTGGTTCAGCCTCGGCGACCGGGCGGCCGCAGCGCAACTGGCGTTGTGCCTGCTGTCGGTCGCGCTGTTGCTGGCGGTGCTGGAACGGATCCAGCGCGGGGCGGCCAAGCGCTATCCGCCTCGGGCGAGCGGGTTGAGCCACCCGGTCCACGACCTGCGTGGCTGGCAGGGCTGGGGCGCTGCGCTGCTGTGCGCCCTGCCCGTCCTGTTCGGTTTCTTGCTGCCGGTGCTGTTGCTTGGCAACATGGCGGCGGGAGCGGAACAGGATCTGTTCTCGCGGCGCTATCTGGGGTTCATGCGCAACTCGCTGGTGCTGGCCGGCATTGCCGCCATTCTCACGGTGACCGCCGCCGTGACGATCGGTTATGTCGTGCGCTTGCGGCCCGGTCACACGGCGCGGCTGACGCAACTGGTGGCGGGGCTTGGGTACGCGGTACCCGGTGGCGTGATCGCGGTGGGTCTGATGGTGCCGTTGGCGGCCTTCGACAACGGGCTGGACGGGTGGATGCGGACGACCTTCGGGATATCCACCGGGCTGTTGCTGACCGGCTCGATTGCCGCGCTGGTTGTCGCCTACATGGTGCGCTTCATGGCGGCAGCGCTGAGCGCGTTTGACAGCGGCATCGCCACTGTCAATCCATCGGTGGACGCGGCGGCGCGGACACTGGGGCGCAGCCCGGGCGGGATGATTGTGCAGGTGCATCTTCCATTGATCCGCACCAGCCTGTGGACAGGCCTGCTGATCGTGTTCGTCGACGTGATGAAGGAATTGCCGGCAACGCTGATCATGCGCCCGTTCAACTTCGACACACTGGCGGTGCAGGCGCACCGGCTGGCGAGCGACGAGCGACTGCAGCAGGCAGCGGTGCCCTCGCTGGTGATCGCGGCCTTCGGGCTGGTGCCCGTGGTGCTGCTGTGCAGGACGATCATGCGGGCGCGCTACGGGCGGGCGGCGGTGATCACACCCTGACAAAAAATGAAAAACCCGCGCACCTTTCGGTACGCGGGCCTGCTGCTCGATTGTCCTGCGGCTTATTCGAAACCGACTTCGTTGTAGATTTCCTGCGCTCGGGCGGTGTTTTCCGCAATCGCGTCAAGGGCCGCCGTGTCGGAGCGGAAGTAGCCAAGTGCAGCGACGGACGGGCTGAGCCCCACTCCCGGCACCGCCGGATACTCGTCATTGCCGTTGGAGAAATATTTCTGGGCGCTGTCAGAGGCCAGATACTCCAGGAAGGCGATAGCGTTCTCCTTGTTCGGGGCATGTGCCGCGACGCCGCCGGTGGAGACGTTGACATGTGTGCCCGTCGTCGCCTGGTTCGGGAAAACCCAACCAATGGATTCGATCTGGTCGGAGATACCCTCGACCTCGGTGCGGATCGCACGGGCGAAATAATAGGTGTTGGAGACGGCAACATCACACTCGCCGGACACGACGGCACGAATCTGGTCCGTATCGCCGCCCTGGGGATCGCGGGCAAGATTGTCCTTGAGCCCGGCCGCCCAGGCTTTTGCCGCTTCCTCACCCTCGTTCAGGATGATCGAGGACAGCAGCGTCTGCGAATAGGCGTTGGTGGCGGAGCGCATGCAGACGCGGCCTTCCCACGCCGGATCGGCGAGGTCGTCATAGGTCTGCGGCGGGTTGTCCACACGGTCTTTGGCATAGAAGAAGATGCGTGCGCGCTGGGAGAAACCGAACCAGTTGCCATCTTCGTGCCGCAGGTAGGAGGGAATGGCACGGTTCAGGACTTCCGAGTCGATCGGCTGGTAGAGGCCCTTCTGGTCGGCACGCCACGTGCGGCTGGCATCGACCGTGAGCAGGATGTCTGCAGGCGAATTAGCTCCCTCGGCTTCCATCCGGGCGATGAGCTCGTCGGCATTGCCCTCGATGCGGTTGATGGTGATGCCGGTGGCTTCCTCGAAATCAGAGTACAGGCGCTCATCGGTATCGTAATGCCGTGAGGAATAGAGGTTCACGACTCCATCGGCCATGGCAGAGCCAGCGACGATGCTGGCGATCAGCCCGGCGAGGACCGTTCTTGAAGGATGCATGTTGATCTCCCTTTTCCGACATATTTTGTCGGGCACTACATGCATTATTCCGAGTATTTCCGTCAAGTAAGAAGGTTGTCAGGACCGTCATCGTTTTTTGATCTTGCGAGCGACGAACCATCCCGCTAAACAGCCGGCCAAGCCCCTATAGCTCAGCTGGTAGAGCAACTGATTTGTAATCAGTAGGTCCGCGGTTCGAGTCCGTGTGGGGGCACCAAAGCTCCTCCCAGTTTGGAAAATTTTATTTGGTTGAAACCAAAATCGTCCTGCCCATTGTGTGCCTGGGCGAAAGTGGGGGCTTTCGCATTTCGGACCGCTCTCAATCATCAGCAAAGGCGAGACGCATTTTTGGAAGCCCACTTGGTGCTTCTGCTCAAGATTCCGCAGGATGTGCTCTGTTACCTCATCCGACAGAAGCTAGAACGGAAGGACTGAACTAATCCTGCGTTGATCCCACCAAGCGCGTGACTTCACGGCAATGGTTGCCAGCGGGTGAGAGGTGTGTCCGCCCGAAATCGGGAGAGCAAAAAAGGACAGCGGATCGGCCCCGGCTCGCCAAGCTTCTGATTTAATGGTGCCCGGGGGCAGAATAACCTGTTGTTTTTGTTGCGTTAAGTTACGAGGCGGTGGGACTATCTTCTTTCACCATGTTTATTGGATTTTTTGGATTTATGTCCCACTTTTCCGAAGGGGATTAAGGCCGGAAATATCAAATTAAGCCGTCGTCGCATCGCCCCAGCGCCTGGACATGGCAGCGGCGATCCTTACCAATGGTCTCAGTAGAAGAGATCAATCTGGACGAGTGTGACTGACCCACGCCTCACCTGCCCGATCTGCATGCACCGTGAGGCCGGATTGATCCCCGCCCCTCGGCATGTGCCCGCGTGGGATGACCTGACCGGCCCGGAACAGATGACCATGCTGGCCGAGGTCGGCGCCGCACTTGGTCGCGGTGCGGCCGGTTTCGTTGCCGCATTCGTTCACGACCATTTCCACCTGCGGGAAGCCAGTGGCGCACGCCTGACGACCGGCGGCCGCGATCCGCTCCTGCCGTTGCTCGCCGAACGGCTGGACACGGCGCAATCAGTCGACCTTGCCATTGCCTTTGCCATGGACAGCGGCGTGACCTTGGACGAAGGCGAATCCTCAACGCTCTCGCCCGAGGCGTTTGCCGAGTTCCAGCGAGCAACGGATGCCCCCGGCACACGGATTCGCGGCCTCGCTCGCGCAGCGGAAAAGGCACAGGGACTGCTCAAAGAGGCAGACTGATCCTCGCCCCGTGCCTGCGGACGCAACGCTACCGTTCCGCATCCCGATCTTGCAAAATTAGTTCTTCAAAGCTATATAGCTTCAAAGTAGGATTCGCCCGATGCCGTGGACCGTATCCTTTGCCGAGGAATTCGAGCCGGAATTCGATGCCCTGCCACAAGAGGTGCAGGACGCGATCCTCGCCCGGGCGTTGCTGCTCGAACGGGAAGGCCCCATGCTCGGGCGACCCCATGCGGACACTCTGACCGGGTCGAAGCATACCAACATGAAGGAGCTGCGCTGCACCGCCGCCGATGGCGTCTGGCGCATCGCCTTCGCATTCGACCCCGACCGGCAGGCGATCCTGCTTGTCGGCGGGGACAAATCCGGTGGCAGCGAGAAGCGGTTCTACAAGTCGCTGATCGCCCGGGCGGACGACCGCTTCGACCGCCACCTGGAGAGACCGAAAGGATGACGACGATGGCCCGGAGCCTGAAGGACAAGCTGGCGACCTTGGACCCTGCCCGCCGCGCGGTGATCGAGGCTGAGGCGGATCGGTTGCATGCCGAGTACCTGACACTGCAGGAGTTGCGGAGAGCCAAGAAGCTGACCCAGGTGCAGCTGGCGGAAACTCTCGGCGTCCAGCAGGCCACCGTCGCGAAATATGAACGGCAAAGCGACCTCCTGCTTTCGACGCTGACGAGCTACGTCCGCGCGATGGGCGGGGAGCTCAAACTGATGGTCGAGTTCCCGGGTAAGGCTCCGGTGGCGCTGGAAGGGTTGGGAGAGACGGAGGAACCGCGGCGAGGGCGTCACGCATGTCGGCAAGACCAAAGCCGAGCAACGGTGATCCCGTAGTCCGTTCTTGATGAGCAAGATCTTCACACCCAGCAGTGGCCCCGACGATTGGCAGCAGTTCCTTGCCGATCCGCAGAAGCAGTGGAAACGCGGTTATTCCGCCATGGCCGCGGCCCTTTCTTGGGAGGCAGCAAAGGATCTACCGCCGGAGATCGCCGCGCTGCTCGGGCCCGACGTGGAACTTCTCTTCGCGATCCCGGAGCACAAGGTCGCCCTTCCCGGCGGGCGACGGGAAAGCCAGTGCGATGTCTTTGCCGTCGCCCGGGCCGGGGATGAGACGATCGCCCTTGCTGTCGAAGCCAAAGTCAACGAACCCTTCGGGCCGACGGTCGGGGAATGGATGGTCGGCGCCAGCGCGGGCAAGACGGAGCGGATGACCTTCATCCGTGACCTGCTGGGATTGCCGGATGGGGCGATCGACCACGTCCGCTACCAGTTGCTCCACCGCACCGCGGCTGCCGTGCTCGAAGCGACGCGGTTCAAGACTGACCGCGCCGCGATGATTGTGCAATCCTTTTCCCAGGAGCACCGGTGGTTCGAGGATTTCGCAGCCTTCACCAGCCTGCTCGGGCTCGAAGCCACGCGCGGAACTCCGCTGCGGCACATCCTGCCCTCCGGCAAACCGCTCGACCTTGGCTGGGCGGTCGGGTCAGCCGAGTTTGTCTAGGTCTTCACTTCATCAAAATCCACGACTCCCCGGATAGCACCGAGGGCGCGATTTCACGCACCGGAACGCGAACGTCTCACGAACAAAAAAGTCCCACTTTTGCCCAGACGCGAAAACGGTGGGACGATTTTGCCCCATAACCCATTGATATCATTCATCCAGGGAGGTGCAATGGTGCCCGGGGGCGGATTTGAACCACCGACACGCGGATTTTCAATCCGCTGCTCTACCCCTGAGCTACCCGGGCACGGGTGAAGATAGTCTCTTCGGGTGGAGAGGGTTTAGGCCATGCGAACTTGGGTGTCCAGAGCGTTTTTCATGCCTTTTTCACCTGACGTTCGCAATGGACCACGCATGTCCTACTCGGTTTCCGGGGTTTCGGATTCGTCGTCCGTTTCAACCCTGTAGCTCTCCGTCAGCCAGCGTCCAAGGTCGACGTCGGCACAGCGCTTGGAGCAGAAGGGTTTGTATTTCCGGTCGCTTTCCCGCCTGCAGATCGGGCAGGTCATGGCAGCAGTTCCCGCAAGGGCCGTCTCTCTCGCTTCCGCTGGAACTCGGCGTGGCCGAGGGGCGTCCAACCGGCGAAACTGGTCTCGACACTGTCCCCCTTCAGGCTGGAGCGGATAACCTGTTCCAGAACCTTGCGTTCCTTCTTGGGATAAGGGGCGAAATCCACAGTAATCTGCCCGCCGAGGCCCCGGACACGCAGCGCCCTGGGCAGAGCGCGGATCGTGGCAATATTGGCCTTTAGGCCAGCGGCAAGCGAAGTGTCGCCGCCGGTATTGACGTCGATGGCCACAAGGGCGCTGGTGGGCTCCACGCTGAACCAGGCGCCGCCTGACAGCTTCTCGACACTACCTTTTGCCGCCTCGACGGCCTCCCACAGACTGAGTTCCTCGAACGATCCCGCGCGCTCTCGCACTTCGTCAGGTTCCGGCGATGCCCAGTCCCTCCAGGCCAGTTCGGCGGCACCCGGTGCGTCCAGCAGCAGGGTTGGTGCATCGGCGCCCGTGTCGGCCATGATTTCGGTGGCCAGTTTGCGCATGTCGGAAATATCGGCAAGGATCGTCTCTTCATCGCGCCCTTCGGCAGCTGATCGCAGGATCAGTCCGAGGCCGCTGGCACCTTCCATCCCCTCCGCGCACAGGTCTGCGAGGCGCGCGCGTTCTTCTTCATCCTTGATCTGGCGGGAGATGTTGTTGCCCGGCCGGTCGGGCGTGACGATGGTGTAGCGACTCTTGAACAGGATGCGGGTGGTGACCGGCACAGCCTTGCCCGGTTCGGCATTGGTGGTCGTCTGCACCAGCAGTTTCTGACCGGGCGCAAGGCCCTTGTGCTCCCGCAAAAATCCTCTCCGGCCGCCGCCCAACTGCACGGTCACGCCGCCCATGCCCTTCAGAGGCCGGTCGACTATGGCATGATAGGTTGCGCCCGGTTGGGGTGAGGCGGCCTCTGCGGGCGCATCAACCAGCAGATCCTCCAGTACACCATCGACCTGCAGGGCCGCAATCTCGCGCCCATCTGGCAATCTGTCTACGGCGATGACGCGGCCTTTCATGCGACAGCTCCGGTATCCGACCGCGCATAGCCTATGCCTTGCAGCATCCCGGCGGTTTCGGCCAGCGGCAGCCCCACGACGGCCGACCACGACCCCTGAAGCCACGGTACAAGCGCGGCGGCGCGACCTTGGATGCCATAGCCCCCCGCCTTTCCTCGCCACTCGCCAGACGCGATGTAGCCGGTGATTTCCGCCTCGCTCAATCTCTTCATCTTAACCAGAGTTTCCACTTCACGTGTGCGCTGCACATCTGCACTCCGCACCGAGACGCCTGTGATCACACGGTGACGCCGTCCGGACAACAGGCGAAGGAAGCGTTCGGCCTCTGCGGCATCGTTCGGCTTGCCGAGAATTCGAGAGCCGGCGGCGACAACTGTATCTGCGGCGAGAATGATCTCGCCCGGCCGCACCTCGGTGGCAAGGGCCTTCTCGTATGCCATGCGCTTGGCATACGGGCGCGGCTTCTCGCCTGCTGTCGGCGTTTCATCGATGTCGGCAGGTCGCACCTCATCCGGTACGATGCCGATGCTTTCCAGCAGTTCCAGTCGCCGCGGACTTGCGGAGGCAAGGATCAGACGCATCACTTGAAGCGATAGTTGATCCGGCCCTTCGTCAGGTCATAAGGGGTCATTTCGACCTGCACCTTGTCGCCGGCAAGCACGCGAATGCGGTTCTTGCGCATCTTGCCTGCGGTGTGCGCAATGATCTCGTGGCCGTTTTCGAGCTCCACCCGGAATGTCGCGTTGGGCAGAAGCTCGGTCACGACACCTGGGAATTCAAGAAGCTCTTCCTTGGCCATGGTCTCTCCGATTCTTATTGCGAAAATGCGCCTCCTTGGAGGTGCGCGCGGAAGATGGGTGCAAAAGTGCGGAAATTCAAGTCAAATCGCCGTTTTGTTGAATGCCGCGATGTTACCTCGCTGCAGTCGTCACGCAAAGCGTTCCTTGATCTTTGAAAGTATCTGATCCCGGCTCTGACGATACGAAGCCAGTTTTTCCTCTCTCGTTTCGCCAAGCCCCGTGGGGTCGAAGATCGGCCAGTATTCGACTTCCAGCGCATGATGCCGGGTGTATTCCTGCGCCTTGCGGAGGCTGGCCGGGCTCAGGGCGACGATAAGATCGTAGCTGTCGATCTCATCACCCCATTCCTCCATCTCCTCAAAGGAGCGGGAGCGGTGGCGCGTCAGCTCGACGCCAATCTCATCGCAGACAGCTATGGAAAAACCGTCAATTTCAAGCTCATGGCGCACTCCGGCGGATTGTACGTAGATCTTTTTGCCGTGCAGCTTCTTCATGATGCCCTCCGCCATGGGTGAGCGGACGGAATTGTAGTCACAACAGAACAGGACCGACGTAGGTGCCTGAGATGTCATGATTTCAACCCTTGAAGTGCAGCACGCAAACGAGAGTGAACAGGCGCCTGCCTGTATCGAAGTCCAGTTTGACCTTGCCTTCCAGACGCTCCATCAGCACCCGACTGCCTTCGTTGTGAATACCGCGCCGTCCCATGTCGATGGCTTCGATCTGGCTCGGAGGCAGGCGCTTGACCGCGTCGAAATAGCTTTCACAGATCTGGAAATAGTCCTTCACCACCTGCCGGAATGGGCTGAGTGACAGCTGAAATTCCGCTGCTGGCTCGTCGTCAGTGTCGGCGACATTGAAGATCAGGCGGCGGTCCTTGATGGAAAGGTACAATTTGTACGGCCCCGGCGGGACTGGCCGTCCCTCGCGCGGGACAAGTTCAAAACTGTTGTCTTCCAGCAGGTCGAAGATGGCGACACGGCGTTCCTGTTCGATCTCCGGGGTCGGTGGCGGCAGCCCCCGATCATCCAGCGTGACATGGACAAGGCGGGATCTGCTCATCGGCTGGCCTCGTTTATGCGGTCGAGGCGGCACCGGACGGACAGCCCGTGCGCCTGCAGACTTTCTGACCGGGCAAGTGTTTCCGCGGCCGGGCCGACTGCGGCGAGACTGGCCGGTGTCATCCGGGCCAGAGTCGTGCGTTTCATGAAGTCGAGCACCGACAGACCACTGGAAAACCGTGCTGTGCGCGAAGTAGGCAGAACGTGATTGGGGCCGCCGACATAATCGCCAATCGCCTCCGGCGTCCAGGCGCCGAGGAAGATGGCCCCTGCGTTGCGAATCTTCGAACTCAACGCATCGGGGTCACCGACGCAAAGCTCCAGATGCTCCGGCGCGATGATGTTGGTAAGTCGGGCCGCTTCCTCCAGAGAAGGGGTTACGAAGATCGCGCCATAGTCTTCCCAGCTTCTGCGGGCGATGTCTTCCCGCTCCAGCGTTGACAGCCGCGTCTCCACCGCCCGTTCGACCGACCGTGCGAACCCGGCGTCGTCGGTGATCAGGATCGATTGGGCGCTCTCGTCATGCTCGGCCTGGCTGAGAAGGTCGCATGCGATCCAGTCCGTGTCGTTGTCAGCATCGGCGACAACAAGAATTTCCGAGGGGCCGGCGATCATGTCGATGCCGACACGACCGAACACCCGGCGCTTGGCCGCTGCTACATAAGCGTTGCCGGGTCCTGTTATCTTGTCCACCGCGGCAATGGTTTCGGTGCCGTAGGCCAGTGCCCCGACCGCCTGTGCCCCGCCGACGCGATAGATCTCGTCCACCCCCGCCAATCTTGCTGCCAGCAGCACCAGGGGATTGAGCACACCATCGGGTGTCGGCACGACCATCACAAGGCGGTCGACCCCGGCCACCCGCGCGGGAATGGCGTTCATCAGTACCGACGAGGGATAGGAGGCCAGCCCGCCAGGAACGTAGATGCCGGCCGCCTCCACCGCCGTCCAGCGCCAGCCGAGGGTGGCGCCGCTCTCATCCTGCCAGGACTCGTCACGCGGCAACTGCTTTTCGTGGTAGGCCCGGATGCGGGCGGCAGCCAGTTCCAGCGCCCTGCGCTCATCCTGCGGCACCTGGGTTTCAGCCGAGGTAATCTCCTCCTCGGAAATGCGCAGGCGTTCTTTCGGGATGTTCATGCGATCAAACCGGGCAGTGTACTCCAGCAAGGCCGCATCGCCCCGCCGCTCCACATCCGCGAGAATGGCAGCGACCGCCTGATCAACGTCTTCCTCGACCTCGCGTTTCAGACCGAGAAAGCGCTGAAACGCCTCGGCGAATGACGGATCATCGGATTCAAGCCACAACGGCATGCGCAACCCCTTGAAAAACTCCCTGCTGACTTACCCTCTGGGCAAGTGGGTCTCAAGCCAAATGGGACGGCGGATGTCAGATGTCGTGGCTGGGCAAGCTGCCAGATATCGCCTTGTAGGGACGTGTCACATCCTTGAGGATGACACCGAGGCACTCGACATCGGCGACGATCTGGCCGTCACCGGCGAAGGTAAGCACCAGCTTGCCGGTCCCGTCCTCCCCCGGCTCGAAAGTCGCCTGAAGGATGCTGAGAACCGTGTCTTTTTCCTTCGGGTCGATGCCGTTGGACGAGACGGCCTGCACATCCTCGATGATCAGCAGGCTGCGCACCCGTTCGAAAGGACGGCCTGCCGTTTCCGCCCGATCCTTTTCTTCCCAGCGGAAACGATTGCACAACAGGGCCAGCCGCCGCCGCCTCGGCATCCACGAAATATCCCCGGTTTCCAGGACGCTGTCCTGCAAGAGCGCCGACATGACGACGACGTCTTCATTCGACTCGGCATAGATATTAAGCGGGCGCTCGGCCCCGTCCTCGAAAGTCGCGTCCTGCACTTGGTTCTCCCTGCTGCTCACCGCCCGGCTACCCGCACGGGTCAGCCATCGCCCTTGCTCGTCTCGTCCGGCCTTGGATCGGCGTCGCCACCTTCGGAACGTACCCTGGCCTGTGCCTTGCGCTTGCGCAGGTTCTCGCGAAGTGCCGCCGCCAGCCGTTCGCTGCGATCGTTTCTTGCCGTCGTTTTGTCCGTTGTAGTTCGATCCGTCATGACATCCTGCGTAGCAAGCACGCACGTCCGCGTCCAGCGCCTGCGCCGTCGATGAAATCGCAGTCAGGCTCTGGAAAGACTCGGTTTGCACTTGCACGCGGCCGCAAATCGGCTAAAACCCGCCCCAGTCTACGGGCCGCTGTAGCTCAGTGGTAGAGCGCACCCTTGGTAAGGGTGAGGCCGAGAGTTCAATTCTCTCCAGCGGCACCATTTCACATTTTCTTTCAAAACGCCCAAAAACCTAAAAATTACAGAGACTTGCGAAGTTCGAAATCCATATTCGCGAGAGTAGACCATAAGCGCCTTAAACACGATTCTCAGCACTGTTTCTTGAGAGTGAGATCGCCGTTTTCCAGATATTCCAAGGATTTGCGAGAAAAGCCAAGGTGATTTCGAAAATCTCCTCTAGTGTGTGTTTCGACTTGGCGTTTTGTCCCGCGACTGTTGTTGGCAGACGGGTCATGACGACTGGGTTGTTTATGTCGAGGTCGCGCCCCGCCTGCGTAAAAGCGTCAGTCATCACACCTGCAAATTGATTTAGAACATTCTTGGGCAACGCATGATGTACCTGGCTTTGAACGCCAAAACTATTGAACATTGCGGTATCGTTCGGAAATGTTTGATCATAAGCTGAAACGTAATTGGACGAGCTCTTACTCAGGTTAATTGTAACCACTTCTATCTCCGGGCTTCAGCCGTACTTGGGTTGAGCGGGTGCACGCATTCGAAAAGGGCAAGCGCTTGGCCGCCAGGGCGGGCGCCGTCGGTGAAGTCGAACAAACCTGTGACGTTGTGATCCTTGAGGTGCTTGTAAAAGGCCCGGTTCAGGATCGGATATCTATCGTGACGCGAGTGAACCAAGAGGGGTTCTTCGTAGTGAAACGCCTGTGCTGCCGCGTTTTCGCAGAGTGGATGCCAGATACCGTTCAAGACGCGATACTTGCCACGATACCCGTGCTTTGGTTTCTCGCCCAGATACTCCAGCAGCCGCCGGACGGTGACGTTGAAATAGGGCGTCTCGGGCGTGATCCCGGTCTCGCGCCCCGTGAACGTGACTACTGAGAAATGGCAGCGCCCCGGCATGTATGCCTCAATCAGATCACGGACCCGCGCGGACACGACCAGATTGTTGAGGACGAAAGCCTCCGGCAGCAGTGCCAGTGCGGCATCCGCGCAGGTATAGCTGCTCCAGAGATAATCGCTGAGCGCGTCGTCCGGGATGGTCAGTTCGCCGTAGGCCCAGTCCTCCATTCCTTCTGGCAAGGGCAAGACGTCCCATCTGGCTTTCGTTTCGGGTTCGAGGATGCGGGTCTCCCGGTCGGGTCCGAATTGCAGATGTCGTCGACGCGGTTCTGATTTTCGTTGTAGCGGCATAGAAAGGCCCTCCGCGGACGTGAGCCCATAGAGCGGCGCATCGGTCCAGATCATCGGGTCCAGCCAATCGGCGCCGGTCTTGATCTCCAACGGATGAGAGGGAGGGTTCATGAATCATCCTGTGTGAAATCAATGAGTGTTGGGCCACAAAGACCAAGTTTGCGCTGTCGGCTCAAGTATGTTGATTAGCATTTGGTTGAGGGTTGCATGGCCGTGGCCCACGCAAGGCTTCGGCATGGGGCCTCAGAACCGCTTCCCAGCGCTCCAGTTTGTCGAAGGGCTCCTGCTGGTCAAATCCAACGAATCCGCCACAATCGGAGTTCGAAATCACTCTGTTTGGGCGCGCCACATCACACTTTCGACTGTCAGAATAACTAAACGCCACGCAAAGAGAGGCTTTTTTGGTGTTCCATACCCATCTTCCGGCGTGAGTATCAGTGGGTCAGGCTGTATCAGGCGGCATTCATCGCCGCGTAGCGTCCGTTTCGCTCAATAAGCTGCGCGTGGGTTCCGGTTTCAACGACCTGGCCCCGTTCCATGACGACGATCCTGTCTGCTTCGCGAATGGTGCCCAGCCGATGCGCGATCACGAGTGTGGTACGTCCTTTCGAGAGCGCGGTGAGCGATTGCTGGATGCGGCGCTCCGTTTCAGTGTCGAGGGCCGAAGTTGCTTCGTCCAGGATGAGGATGGGCGGGTTTCTGAGAAAGATCCGGGCGATGGCGACGCGCTGCTTCTGACCACCGGAGAGCATGACACCGCGTTCACCGACCACAGTGTCCAGCCCTTCCGGCAGGTCGGCGATCATGTCGTCGAGGCGGGCTTTGGAGGCGGCTTCCACGATGTCCGCTTCCGTGGCATCCAACCGACCGTAAGCGATGTTTTCGCGCAGCGTACCGCCAAAAAGAAAGACATCCTGGCTGACGACACCGATCTGCTGGCGGAGTGAGCGCAGAGAGAATTCGCGGATGTCAACACCATCAATCAGGACGCGTCCGGCTTGAGCCTCATAGAAGCGCGGCACAAGCGAGAGTAGCGAGGTCTTGCCTGCACCAGACGGGCCGACGATGGCCACGGTCTCACCGGCCGCGGCCGCCAATCTGACGCCATTGAGCACCGGCCGCGCCTTGTTGTACCCGAAAACAACATTGTCGATTTCGATATCGCCACGAAACCTCGGGGCCGGCCGGGCATTGCTGCAATCCAACACTTCGGGTTCCAGTTGCATCAGTTCCAGATAACGGCGGAAACCGGCGATGCCACGCGGATAAAGTTCGATGACGGCTGCAATCTTTTCCAGCGGACGGAAGAAGAGCGCCACAAGCAGAAGAAATGCAACGTACCCTCCCGTTGTCAGTTCGCCGCGGAGGACGAAGAGCGCGCCAACAACCATTACGGTCACCTGCACGAAGCGCATGCCCATGTAATTCAGTGTGGAAGACGCTGCCATGTAGCGGTAAGCGGCCAACTTTGTGTCGCGATAGCGACCGTTGTCCGCCGAGAACAGTTTCTTCTCGTGTTCCTCGTTGCCGAAGGCCTGAACCATCCGAATGCCGCCAACATTCTCTTCCAGCCGGACATTGAAATCAGCGACTCGTGCATAGATTGACCGCCAGATCCGCGTCATGCGGCCACCAAAGAACATTACGATGACAGTACAGGCCGGTACGATCACGGCTGTGAGCAGCGCAAGTTTGACGTTGATCGCCATCATCATCACGAATGCGCCGACGAAGGTCATCACTGCGACGAACAAATCCTCCGGCCCATGATGGGCGACTTCACCAATCTCTTCGAGATCCCGGGTAACACGAGCGACGAGTTTGCCGGTGCGCACTTTGTCGAAGTAGGAGAAGGACAGCCGTTGCAGTTGTTCGAACGCACGGCGGCGCATCTCGGTCTCGATATTGATGCCCAACATGTGGCCCCAATAAATGACGATGGCCATGAGTGCCGAATTGAACAGGTATATGACCACCAGCCCCGCAGCGGCCAGCAGCGTCAGGGTGACATCGCCGCTTGGAAGCAGCACATCGATGAACAGCTTGATCGCAAAGGGGAAGGCCAGTTCGAGGATTCCGGAAAGTACGGCGCTTCCGAAATCCAGCCAGAACAGGGCTTTCCATGGTCGGTAATAGTTGAGAAATTCCCGCAGCATTTCCATCCGCCGTGACCGTTTCCGCGGTGCCTGGGAGAGCTGCCTGAGTGCCGCGGACGCAGCGTTATCACAGCGCGGATGCAGGCGCCACAAAACTTGAACCTGTAGCAGCGCCGATGGTCAAACAGCAGATTCGCGCTGACTTGGAAGCAATGGTATCAGCCGAGTGCAGGCCTCGAGTCCCTGAAACTGTGGCCCCTTGCGGCTGACACCTGGTGCGATGACTGGGGCCGTGGAAACTACATGCAATCCGCAAGCTTCGCCGCCAGGTTGCGCAGAACCTGCGGGTAAAGCTCCGGCCCCGGCTCGATTTCGGCACCCAGCGGGTCAACAACTGCCGTCCGAGCAGCCGAACCTTCCATGACGGCATTGACGATACCCGGATCGAACTGTGGCTCGGAAAGAACACAGCCTATCCCCTGCTCTGCCACGCGAGCCCGGATTTCGGCAATTCGGCCGGGGCTCGGAGCGGATGCGTCGGAAAGGGATATCGCGCCGGAGGCTGGAAACTCGAAGGCATGTTCGAAGTACTGGTAAGCATCATGGAAGGAGATGAACTTGCCGCCACGCTTCGGCTCCAGCACCTCATTGATTTCGGTGCGAAGGGTACTCAGTTCTTCCTGCGCCTCGGCCGCGTTCGCCTTGTACGTAGATGCATTATCCGGATCGGCTGCGGAAAGTTCCGTGGCAATGGTGTTCAGCCAGACAGACGCATTGTCCGTCGATAACCATGCGTGAGGATCGTGCGCATGGCCCTCGTGGGAATGATCTTCCTCCAGATCGTCCGCATGCCCATCCTCGGCTTCGCGATCTTCATCGTGGTCGTGACTTTCGAACAGGGCGCCTTCGCGAACCTCCAGTTCGATTGTACCTTCCGCCTCCAGCAATTCCGTGACGGCAGCATCTGCGGCCAGGGAAGAGATTGCGCCTTCGAGCCAGGGGGTCAGGTCCGGGCTGACCCAGAAAACCAGATCGGCATTCTGGAGGGCGGCGGCCTGAGAGGGACGAAGATTGTATTCATGCGGGCTTGCTCCGGGCGACACAATCAGAGACGGCTCCCCTACCCCGGCCATCACCCGTGCTACCAGTGAATGCACCGGCGCAATGTCTGCCGACACGCGCGGAACTTCCGCCATTGCGGGACATGCTAGGCCGAGGGCAAGAAGGGAAGAAGAAAGCAGGTTTCTGGACATGTCTCATCTCATGTGATTATATAACGTAACGTACCGACTACAGGAAATGAAATAACATGACAAGCGCTGCTGGTTCAGAATCCGAACTGCCGACGAGTGCTGTGGGTTTTGATACGCACGATCACTCCGGTTGCATTAGCGATGCTATCACGTCGGCCGAGGATTTGTGTGCCCGCGAAGGCTTGCGTTTCACCCCTGTTCGCCGCAGGACTTTGGAACTTCTGCTTGAGGAACATCGTGCCGTTGGCGCCTATGAAATGCTGGAGTTGCTGAAGGCATCCGGTTTCGGCTCCCAACCCCCTGTCGCCTATCGGGCACTCGAATTCCTTGTCGCCAACGGTTTTGCCCACAAGATCGAATCTCTGAATGCATTTATTGCCTGCGCTCACCCGGGTGCGAGCCATTCGCCGGCATTCATGATCTGCCGGAAATGCCAATCGGTGGCAGAGGCCCGAACTTCCGCCACGAGAGGGGCGCTTGGAGACGCGGCCAGAGACACAGGTTTCGAGATTGAGCGTACGGTTGTCGAAGCTGAAGGCGTGTGCCCGACCTGCCTGGAAAAGTCACCGGCATGAGCCTTGTTACACTGGAGAACCTGAGTGTCGGTTACGGCGCAAATGAAGTGCTGCGCGGAGTGTCCCTGACAATTGAACCGGGCGAAATAGTCACCGTGGTGGGGCCGAACGGATCCGGAAAGACAACTCTGTTGCGAACCCTGATCGGCGCCGTGACGCCAACGTCGGGCCATGTCCGCAAATCCTCTGGCCTGAAGATCGGATACGTGCCGCAAAAGCTCCATATCGACCCGACCTTGCCGATCACGGTAGAACGTTTCTTGCGTTTGCCTGGCGGCATCGCCCGCGCACGCTGTATTGAAGCGCTGGAGCAGGCCGGCGTGGCCGATCTGTCGAGGTTGCAGATGTCGGCACTGTCGGGCGGGCAGTTCCAGCGGATAATGCTGGCGCGCGCCCTGATCAGCCAACCGAACCTGTTGCTTCTGGACGAGGCGACACAAGGTCTGGATCAGCCCGGTTCGGCCAGTTTCTATCTTCAGATCGAGGAAGTCCGGAGAGCGACCGGATGCGCGGTGCTGATGATCAGCCATGAACTGCACGTTGTGATGAGCGCCTCGGATCGGGTGATCTGCCTCAACGGCCATGTTTGCTGTGAAGGTACGCCGGAGATCGTCTCCGCCGCCCCAGAATACCGCGCCCTTTTCGGGACGGGCACGGGGGGCGCATTGGCGCTCTACAGACATGAACACGACCATGCACATGATGAAAATTGCGATCATGGCTTCGATCACGAACATTCGCAGATGCAAGCAGAATCGCGGACAGGGGTAGCTCAGTAATGCTGGATGATTTCATGACCCGCGCGGCCCTCGCCGGTATTGGTGTGGCCATAGCCGCCGCTCCACTGGGCAGTTTCGTCGTCTGGCGGCGGATGGCCTATTTCGGCGATGCCACGGCGCACGCGGCGATCCTCGGGGTCGCTCTGTCGCTGGCCCTGAACGTCTCCATCTTCGCCGGCGCTATGACAGTTGCGCTTGTCATGGCGTTCCTTGTGACACTGCTGACCGGACGCGGTTTTGCGATGGATACCCTGCTTGGCGTGCTTGCGCATTCTGCATTGGCGTTCGGACTGGTTGCCGTCTCGTTCCTCTCGGGTGTGCGCATCGATCTCATGGCATATCTCTTTGGCGACATCCTTTCCGTTTCGCGGGTCGACCTGGCCGTAATCTGGTGCGGTGCGCTGCTGGTTGTCGGCCTGATCGGCTGGCGCTGGTCGGCATTGCTGACCTCTACTCTCAGTGAAGAATTGGCCTATGCCGGAGGGATCAATCCAAAGCGGGAGCAGCTCATACTTACTCTGGCACTGGCGATTACGGTTGCGGTGGCCATCAAGGTGGTCGGCGTGCTGTTGATCGCCGCCATGCTGATCATTCCGGCTGCCGCGGCCCGTCCCCTCTGCAGGACGCCCGAACAGATGGCGGTGGCCGCAGGGATCATTGGATGCGGATCGGCAGTGGTGGGTTTGCAGGCAGCTTACGCGCTCGACACCCCGGCGGGGCCGAGCATTGTTTGTGTTGCGGCGGTCGCATTCCTCCTGGCCAGCGCGTTCAGAACCGTTCGCTCGACCTGACCGTTTTGGAGGCGGTGTTCGATAGCGCTTGTTGCTGAGGTCTTTGCCATGCGACGTCCGTCGCGATCAAGCACGCGCCGACTTCGGTGTTTGAGCGTCGAACCGGAACTCTCGACTCAATCAGGCAGCAATCCCCGATGAGCGGGAACCGGCGACATTCTCGCTTGAATAAACGTGGCGACGGACCTCCCGGAATACGACCCGCAAGTCGACAGACTCGTGAAACTCTTTGCCTCCGAAGAGCATGGCGTCAACCGGTTGCAAAACAGGATGGACCTCGAAGGGGCGAGTCCCTGAGCGTGTTCGAATGAGCGATTGCGCAAGCGCCCGGAAGCGGACCGCATCGCCATCGTCGGCATGGCGACGTAGTCGGCGCAACTTCTGCCTCGTCTGGAACTTTCTGCGCAGGCGCCCAAGAACAACCGGAAAACCTGTGCGTCCCTTCAGAGTTGGGGTCAAACCCAAAATGAGCGTTAGGACAAATGTGGCCAAGAGGGGCCAATCGACACCAAGATCTTTACGCCAGCCCGAAGCTGCGTTGTCCGAAAAGCTGGCGTAACCTATAGGCGCGGCAGGGATCGTTGCTGTGCGACTTTCGCGAATGGACGTGTCGAAATACGGAATCGTTACCGGAGGGATGACACCCGGTTCGCCGGTGATCGGACGGAGACGCCATGTCCAGACCAGAGTCGTGACCGGCCCTTGGGAGGTGACCTGAAAGTTCTGTTCCGCCGGCGGGGCGAAAGTGATCAGCCAAGGCTCGCGGAGCGGCGGTTGCTGAGGCATCATTTCCGGCGTGGCACCGAGCGCGCGCAGCACGACCCTGCGTTCGACGTTCTGACCATCTTCGAGTTTTCCGGCATCCGTTTCCCAAGTGTCGGACAGTTCCAGCGCGCGGACCGGAAACCATTTCTCACCTGCATTCACGGGTTTTTCGCCAACTTCGATTTTTACCGGCGCAGACCTCACAAGGACCGTTTCCCGTTGTCCCTCTGCGTCGAGGACCTGGAGTTCATGGACGATCGGCAATATTTCAAGCGTTCCGGCGCGCTTGGGATAGAACGCGATGCGCCGCTCAAACACGCGGGCCGTTCGACCGTCGACCTGCTGATCGGTCCAGTCATCCTGTCCGAGCCGCGTCCAGTCGAAATCAGTCATGCTGCGCAATTTCAATTCCTCGTTGGTGATGGTCTCCCGATAGACACCACGGATGGTGGCGAGGATCATTTCGCTTTCCAGCGGAGCCTCCGCACGCGGATCGAGCACCAGTTCGAGATGCAGCGTATCCCGATCCTGAGCGGCAAGAGGTCCGGCCAGAGCGAACAGCAACGCCAGCAGTCTTACCATCGGCTCGGCTCCTCACGATGCGCTTCGCCTTCCTTGCGCCGTCGTTCCATTTCGGCGGCAAGTCGGCTCTTGAAGTATTCGCCCGGCGCATCGACCAGTGAGTCGAGCCAGCCAGCATCCGCCGCCGCCGTGCGCTCCCCTGTCACCGAGCGCTTGATGCTTGCACGCACGGGGTCGCGCTGCGCTGCCTGAATCGGCAGCGATGGGTCGTCCGGGTCGAAGTCGGCTGTGCCGACTCCGGACTGAGAAAGAACAGTTTCTATCCGCCCGTGGCCGCGCGCCTCACCAACCACCGGCTCTACCAGAGTAAGCACGATTTCGCGGTTGTGCCTGGCGTCGGCGTCGTACTGGTCGGCGAACAGAACGGCATCGAAGTAGGCAACCGAAAGGCTGTAGTCACCGGTCGTTGCCAGCGTCAGTCCCCGATCAAAAGTGGCGCTGCGACCAATCTCGGCAAACACGGCATCTGCCTCGGCATAGCGTCCGGCCTCGTAGAGCGCCGCGCCTCGTGCGCCGGGGTTTGCGATGAATGGCAACGCAAATTGTGGAAATCCGGCGCGCCAGACCAGCTTGGCCCATGCTTCGGGGCCAGCCGCGACAGCACAGAGCATGGCAGCCGTGAGAACAGCGAGAGACACGCGGCTCATAATGGCCGCCTACGCCGAAACAGTAATGCAAGCGGCAAGAGTGCAAGGCCCACAAACCAGCGCCCCTGATCCCTGTACCGCAGGTTGCGGCTTGCGGCGTCCGTGGCGACAGCGCCTCGTCTGGCGGTCAGGATTGAGTCCAACTCTCTGATGTCGCTTGCATCAACGAGGATGCCGCCCCCAGCAGCCGTGATGGCGACCAGCCCTTCACGGTGGGCAGGCGGCATTCCATAGGGCGGAGCATCGGGTGAAACGAATACTGCCGAGATGCGCGTTCCTGCTGCGGCCATCTGGCGGGCGCGATCCACTGCCTCCGGGCCAACCCCTCCGCCATCGGAGACCAGCACGACATCAGGACGTGCAGCGGACGCATCAGTAAGCGTCTGTTGCGCCATATCGAGCGCACGATCGGGCCGGCTGCCCTGCACAGGCATCGTTTGGGCGTCTGCGACTGCAATGACAGTTTGCAATACGGACGGGTCGTCGGTGGGCACGCTGACTAGAAAACTCTCAGCTGAATAGACTCCAAGCGCCAGCGGCCGAGTGCCGTGTCGGTCGATCAGACGCGAGACGGCAGCCTGAGCGTCGTCGAAGCCGCCGCCTTCGGTGACAGAAGGGGAAAGATCGAGCAGTATCATAATGGCGTCGAGATTGCGTAGGGTCGGCGCATCGGGATCACGTGTGGCAGGTCCCGCAAGACCAAAGGCAACAAGCGCTGCCGCCAGCGCGAGCAACCACGGTCCGGGATCGTTACGCGCCTCGGTCACCTGGCCGAGCTTGCGCAGGGCGTTCAGGAGATCGGGGTCAATCACCCGGTGCCATCGGGCGAGGCCGCTTGACGTGAAGGCTATCAGGCCGCCAGTCAGCAGTGCCAGCGGAACGCCGATCAGCCAGATCGGGCGAAGCAGTTCGATATCCAGGACGTACATCATTTCGTGGCCTCTCTCCCTTGCAAAGCGAGCAATGCGGCTATGAGTGCAAATCCGACGCCGGCCAGCCAAGGCCAGTAATTGTGCCAGGCGCGGATCGGTGGCGCATCGGCGAGACTCGGTTCCAACCGGTCGATGGCATCCGTTACGGCCATCAAGTCGTCGGTCGTCCTCACGCGGAACGTTTCGCCATCCGCGACATGAGCGATGCGGCGCAAAGTCTCGCTGTCGACCGCATCCCGTGCGCCCGGGACAGTTTCCAGATCGGCCGGACCAAGCGCGATGGTGTATATCTTCACGCCGAGGGTTTCGGCTGTGACCGCCGCTGCGACGGGATCGACAGCGCCCGTGGTGTCCTGCCCGTCGGACAAGAGCACGATAACACGGCTTTCGGCATCACGTTCGCGCAGCCGCCGGATTGCCAAACCCAAACCATCGGCAATGGCGGTGGCTTTTCCCGAAACGCCAATCTGCGCGGTTTCGATTACCTGTGCAACAGCGGTAACATCGTGTGTCAGCGCCGCGGCCACATAGGCCCGATCACCAAAAACAACCAGCCCGACGCGGTCACCCGCGCGCCCTCGCACGAAGCGTGACCCGACGCTTTGAACAGCCGCAAGGCGCGACACCTGCGCTCCGTCGAGATCGAAGTCCTCACGCTCCATGGAGCCGGAAAGATCCAGAACCAGCATGATGTCTCGACCGGAGGCCGGCACAACGCTGAGGGTGCGTTCCTCCCGCGGCCCGGTCAGTGCCGCGACCAAGGCGACCCAAGCCATGAACAGTACGATCCCCCGGGCGTGACGCCGGGACGGGGCGGTGTCTCTCGGCAGGAAGGCCGCCGCAATGGCCGGAGGCAGCACCACTGCCCCCGCCGCCTCCTTTGTTTCCGGGAGGAGGCGATACAGCAGAAACGGCAGGGGCAGCAGCAGTGCCGCCCAAGGGGCTGCGAAACTCATCTGCGCAGTCCTTTCCTTGCGGTCGCCACGACGGCGGCCTCAACCTTCGCTGGGTCGAGGGCCGCATTCGGATTGTAAAGCGCCTCGTCCAACCCATCTGGAGCAGTGCCACCTTTTTCCCGCAGTAGCGCGGCAAGGCCGGTGATCCGAGCCTGCTTCTCAAGGCCAGCGAGTCTTTCGATTGCGCTGCGAGCCTCTACAAGTGGGTTGTTCCGGCGCACCGTGACCAGCCGCAGCAGCGAAGAGATCAGCAATGCTGCAATCAGGCCGAGTGCGCAGGCCGCCAACGCATCCTGTATTCCAAACCGGGCGAAACTCTCCGGAATGCGGACGTGGGCGAGACGGGCGGCAAGTTCCTCTGGGGTCATGCCGCACTCACGACAAACGGATCCGCCGCGGGTACAATGCGAGTGGGAATGCCGTTCAGTGATAGAAGATCAGCGGATGCCGAAGGGCCGAAACGGCCCTTGGCGATGCGCGAACCGATCCGGGCGGAAAAGCTCCCGCGCGGCGGCGCTGCCTCGACGGCGTCCTGCACCAGCAGCACCTCCAGCGGACACTTCCGCATCAGAGCCGCTGCGGCCGGGCCGAAATCCGGCCCTGGTTCATCGAGGCCCGTCGCCAAGCGTACCGCGGTGCCCGGCGCGATCCGTTCGATAATTACATCAAGCAGTGCCGCGGCGCTGTCATGCTCAGTCTGAAAATCGGCCAAGGCTGAAGTGTGCGCGCGCACCAAGACTTCGGCCACACGCAGCATCGCCGTCTCTCGAGCACGCGGGGCAAGATAATCCACCTGACGGTTGCCGACAATCATGATGCCAACGCGCCCTCCGGCAAGCACCGCACGCCATCCTTCCAGCGCCAAAGCCTCTGCTGCGGCGACGGATCTGAAGCGGCCGCGCGTACCCCAAAGCATCGGTCCGCGAAAATCGGCGACAAGCATCAAAGTCCGTTCGACCTCCTCGTGACGACTGCGTACCTGCGGCCTGCCACTTCGCGCCGTAGCCGCCGGATCGATGCGCCGAAGGTCATCGCCTTCCTGAAACGGGCGGAGATCAAAAAGATCGCCGCCATCGCCACGACGCGGCCCGGACAGACCGCCGGCAAGCCCGTGGGAAAGGCCGGGAACGCCTTCCGCGACAACGTGGTCGGCAAGTGAAACGAGACGGTCGAGAGAAACTTCCGCCCCTGTTGTCCGAGGCAGGCTCACAACGCTTCCACGCCCGAAAGGATGTCAGCGAAGATCGTGCGGGCGGTTTCACCCGCGGCCTGTGCCCGCCATGTCGGCGCCATGCGATGGCACAGCACGTCAGGCGCCAACGCCGCCACGTCTTCGGGCACGGCGTAGTCGCGCCCGTGCAACCATGCGCGGGCGCGCGCAGTCGCAGCCAGCGCAAGTGTGCCGCGCGGACTGACCGCGTGACGGATCCTGTCTGTCACATCCAACCCTTCGGTGCCGCGTCGCGTCGCCATGACAAGTTCGACCATGTATTTTTTGAGCGCGGGCGAGAGGTGAACCTGCAGCACCTGCTCCTTCATCTCGGCGAGCGAAGCGTGATCCAACGCATGGGCCTCCGGTGAGAAATGCGTGCGTAATTCGCTCTCTACCAGATCAAGGATCTCCATCTCTGCCGCTTCGTCCGGCAGATCCAGAACGACATGGATCAGGAAACGGTCGAGCTGGGCTTCGGGCAGAGGAAAGGTGCCCTCCTGTTCAAGTGGGTTCTGGGTCGCAACCACCATGAACGGTTCAGGAAGGCCGCGTGTTTCACCCCCAGCCGTAACCTGGCCCTCGCCCATTGCCTCGAGCAGGGCTGACTGTACCTTTGGTGGAGCGCGGTTGATTTCATCCACGAGAACGAGGTTGTGAAAAACAGGGCCTGGCAGAAAGTCCATTACACCGCTGTCCTGCCGGTAGACCTGCGTTCCCGTGACGTCGGATGGCATCAGATCGGGCGTGCACTGGATGCGCGCAAAACTGCCCTCGACGCCGTCAGCAAGCCGCCGGACCGAGCGTGTCTTGGCAAGACCCGGCGCCCCTTCTATGAGCACGTGTCCACCCGTCAGAAGTGCGATCATCAGCCGCTCGACAAGTGCCTTGTGACCGACAAGACCCGCCTCCATCCGGGACGCCAGCGCCATTGCGGTGGCCGCGCAATTGTCGGCCGCCTTCATTGCGATATCTTCCATCCCGCTCTCCTCTTCGTCTGAAGGCCACAGAACCACGGCCCGCGGACAACTTGAAAGAACAGAAACGGGTTTCAGCGTATGTCGGGCAATTTGCCCGAGACAAGACGACCCAATTGCCCGATCTTGGCGGGCATCATGTTCCGGGAGGAAGAGATATGAGTCTGCGGTTCCGACTTGTACTGACACTTTGGATGGTCACGGCGCTTGCCGGTGTGATCACTCTCGGTCTGGCGGCTGCGGATGCCTATAATTCGGCAAGAAGCGACACCCAGACCACGCTCACCCGTGCGAGCTATGTGCTCGAGCGGAATTACCATATGGAGCCGAGAGTCGGGGACCCGCTGTACGCCGAAATGACGTCCATCAAACTGTTGAGCGTGATGGCACCCGGCAGTTGTATTCTTTACGAGCAGCGGCAAATCTCTCAACGTCGGCTCTGTGCCGGTTGGCAGGTGTTTGGCCAGATCGCGCCGTCCTGGTTCAGACAGGGCGTCGAGAAAGTTTTTGACCCGCCGGAGCCGATTGCGCGGCAGGGATCGGCATCGCAGAGCGGCCCGTTTCATATTGAGGCATCCTTCGATCCCGTCGCTGCGGCGACGCTGGCATGGCAGAGAACACGATTGGCCATGTGGCAGACTCTGGCGATGGCGGCCGGCGTATTGGCTTTGGGTACGATCGCGATCATCTGGCGACTTGGGCCGGTGCGCGGCATCGTATCGGAGCTTGACCGGCTTTCCCGGGGTGACCTCAACGCGCGGGTGGAATCGAGCGGCGCACAAGAGTTCGGTCAGATCGCCCAGGCGGTCAACCATCTTGCCGAACGTTTGCGCGCCAGTGCCGAGCAAAGCCGCGCCCTGACGCGCAAGCTGATCGAGGTTGAAGATGTGGAACGTCGACAGCTCGCACGGGATCTTCATGACGAATTCGGTCAAACCCTAACCGCGACGGCAGCACTGGCTGCCTCCATCAGTTACGCGGCTCCTGACGACCGTGACGACATCAAGCGCGACGCGCGTGCCATTGGGGCTAACATCCGCAATATGATGGAATGCCTGAGAGGTGCCTTCGCGCGGCTTCGCCCACCCGATCTGGAAGAAGTTGGCCTAACGGCCAGTCTGCGCACTATGCTGTCAGGTTGGGAGACGCAGAGTGGGACGAGGTTTGTGCTCGACTGCAGCGTGGATGAAAGCGGTATGGATGATGCAGTGGCGCTTGACCTCTACCGGATTGTGCAGGAGTGCGTGACCAATGCCATGAGGCACGGGACACCCAGACTGGTTGACGTAACGTTGCGGAACTTGGGGGAAACCATCACCCTGACAGTGGAAGATGATGGTGGCGGCACCCTCGCCCCCGACGCGGCGGGACATGGAATTCTCGGGATCAACGAACGCGCCAGCGCCATGGGAGGCGCGCTTTGCATGGAAGAGACTGCCGATGGCGTGCGCGTTGCAGTGACATTGCCATCCACAACCGTCAGAACCGCCGCATGACCGACCATCGCGTCATGATTGTCGACGACCACCCCGTCGTGCGCGAGGGTTACCGCCGGTTGATAGATCTGCAACCGGGCCTGAGCATCGTTTCAGAAGCCGAGGATGCACGCGGCGCCTACATCCGCTTTCGCGAGACTTCACCCGACGTGGTCGTTATGGACGTCACCCTGAACGGGGTAAGCGGAATCGAGGCGATCCGCCATATTCGTCAGTACGATGAAAGCGCGTTGATCGTCGTTTTCACCATGCACCAGGGTTCAGCTTTCGCCCTGAAATCTATCGAGGCCGGGGCCGCCGGATACGTCACGAAGAGCAGCGACCCTGAAAATCTGATCAAAGCCATTTTCGGAGTGCTGGAGGGCCGTACAGTAATCTCGCCGGACGTCATTGAATCCATCGCACAGGACCGAATTGCCGGAGCTGGCAATCGTCTTGATGACCTGACCACGCGCCAAACCGAAATACTGAGGCTGCTGGCAAGCGGCTGGCCCGTAGAAAAAATCGCGGAAGCACTATCGATCAGCCTCAAGACGGTGCGTAATAACCACTATCAAATCAAGAGCGTGCTCGGCCTCGAAACCGATGCGCAGATGGTGTGGTTCGCATGGGAAACGGGCCTCGTACAAGCGCCGCTTGAAGAAAAGGCGTGACCGTGGAACCACGCGCGCACGACGACGAAGCCGGAGACAATTTCGAAGTGTCATGTGCCGGAACGGCTGGAGTTCGATGGACCGGGGTGGGCGGATGGTCGGCAAAATAGCCGGTTTCGCCCGATGCCAGTGCCTATTCCGGGTCGATCAGAGTGCAAGAATTGTTGGCAAACCGCCACTACCCGGAAGGTAATCACCGATATATCTGCTGCGGCAGCCACATCGAGAGAGCGGGAACGAATGTGAGGAGCATGAGCACAGCGATCAGCGGTATGAGGAAGGGCGCTGTAGCGGTGACGCATCGCTCGAACGGAACTTCCGAGACTTTCGACAAAACGTAGAGAACCAGACCGACCGGTGGTGTCAGGAGGCCGATCATCAGGTTCAGAACCAGGATGATCCCGAAGTGCACCGGATCCAAGCCGATTTGTACAGCGACTGGCAGAAGCACTGGTGTCAGAATGGTTATAGCTGCCAGTGTTTCCATGAAGCAGCCGACGATGAGCACAACAAGGGTGATTAACAGCAGCAATGCGACCTTGTTGTCGGTGACGGACAGGAGGGATGTAGAGATTGTCTCTGCCACTCTGTTGGCTGTCAGGAGCCATGCAAAGATTGCCGAAGCAGCTACGATAAGCAGGATGGCAGCTGTGGTCTCTACAGTTTCGAGCGATATCCGCACTATCCTGCGCCATGTGAGTGTCTGGTAAACCAGCAGGCCGAGCACCAGCGCGTAAGCAACGGCTGCGATGGCTGCCTCTGTTGGGGTGAAGGCTCCACTCATGATACCCCCAACAATAATAACGGGCGTCATAAGCGGCAGCAGTGCCTGAATGAACGTTGTGCCGAAGTGCTTTGGCGAGAAATGCTGATCTCGCGGGTAATTCCTTCGGCGCGAGTACCAGGCGACCATGATCATGAGCGAGCCCGCCATTATCAGCCCCGGAATGAGCCCGGCGACGAACAGTTGTCCGATCGAGGTCTGTGCCACGACGCCGTAGATCACAAGTGGCAGCGACGGCGGAATGATCGGGCCGATGGTCGAGGAAGCAGCCGTGATACCGACGGCAAAGTCAGGATCGTAACCTGCGTCGCGCATTGCCTTGATCTCGATGTTGCCAAGGCCTCCGGCATCGGCCACGGCAGCCCCTGACATCCCTGCAAATATTACGGATGCACCGACATTCACGTGGCCGAGCCCGCCGTGCATCCAGCCTACTGCCGCCCGGGCGAAGGCGAATATCCGAGTCGTGATCCCTGCGGAGTTCATCAGATTGCCGGCCAGGATGAAGAACGGCACAGCGATCAGGGGGAACGAATTGATCCCGTTGACCATGTTGGCCAACACGATCATAGGAGGCATGCCTTCGAACACGACAAAGGTCAACGAGGCCAGCGCGAGCGCCGCCGCGACAGGCACGCCAAGCGCCATGAGCACGAAAAGCAAGCCGATCATGAGGTAGATGGACATTGAGGGGTCAGTCCTTTTCGGTCGCGGCCGGATCCAGCTGCCGCATGATGTCTTCAGGGGTCGCCCACAGTTTCCGCCAAAGGTTCAACGCTGAATAAATCGTCATGACGAGAAGGGCTCCGACGCAGATCGCGTAGATGTATTTTTTGGGCACTGGTAACGTGACCATCTGCTGTCGCGTCTTGTCGACGAGTGAGAGTCCGATCCAAAACAGACCGGCGTAGAAGGCGAAGGAGATCATTTCTGCCATGACCGCCATCACCTTCCCCAATCGCCGAGGCGCCATGCGGATCAGGAATTCGAGCATGATATGGCTGTGCCGACGGACCGCCGTCACCGAGCCGAGGAAGCATACGAGTATCAAGAGGTAGCGGGCCACCTCCTCCGTCCAGGCGAGCGAGTCGTTCAGTACGTAGCGTGTGAAGAACTGCAAAAACACCACGATGGCCAACGCCCAGAAGGAAACGATGCCGGGCAGGTCGATCCAGTGCAGGCCACCAAGGTTATCGCTTTCGTCCGCAAACGTGACGGAAGGGGACACGGCTCCATCGCCGTGCCCCTCCGCACTGTCGTCCGTCTCCCGCATTGCGGCAGCCTTTCTTTGTCGGGTTCTGTTTACTGCCCCAGCGCCTGGAGGCGCTCGTACATCTCGAGTGTGTAGGGTACCTTGCTTTCGTCGGTGACGATCGGTGCCACTGCTTCCTGAAAGGCGGCCTTGTCGACTTCGTTAATTTGAATGCCTTCGTCGATGAACCACTGCACCAGGTCTTGCTCGGACTGGTTGATCTCGTCCGCACATTTGGCGGCGGCTTCCTTCATCACTTCCTCGAGCGTCGCGGCATCCTCCCCGGTCACGCCCATCGCAGTTTCCGACACGATGATTATCAGCGAGTTCCCGATATGGCCGGTCAGGTTGATGTTCGACTGGACCTCGTAAAACCGCTTGAATTGAATCGTGGGCAGCGGGTTCTCCTGTGCATCGACCACGCCCTGCTGGAGTGCCAGATAGACTTCGGCGAAGGCAATGGGCGTGGGGTTGGCACCTACCGCGTTCGGGAACATCACCATAACCGGGCTGTCGGGCACACGGATCTTGAGTCCCTCCATGTCTGTCGGCTTGGAGATGGGGAAGTTCGAAGTCACATGACGGTACCCATACCAGGTAATTGCCATTACCGAATGGCCCGTCGCCTCGCGGTAGCCTTCCGAAAGTTCCTCAAACAGGTCGCTGTCCCGGTAAGCCTCCCAGTGTGCGTAATCGCGCAACATGAAGGGGTAATCCGATATGGCTATCGGACCATAGTCTCGTTCTGCGAAGTTCGGTCCGGTGTAGATAATATCAACCGATCCCAGGGTCAGACCCTCGTTGATATCACTTTCGTTGCCGAGCGAAGATGCAGGAAACACCTCGATATTGACCCTGCCTTCGGTGCGGGTGGAGACTTCCTCGGCCGCCCAGAGTGCCCATTTGTGGTAACTGGAATCTGTCTCGTAGACGTGAGCCCACTTCAGGTCGGCAGCAGAAACTGACCCGACCCATACTGCACCGACCGCCGCGCAGGCGACAATTGTCCTCAGTGTTCTTGCAATCATTGTTTCCTCCCTGGTTCACCGCCGTTCCGGCTGTTGATGGCTTCATGGTTAGCTGAAGGATTTCTAGTATACAAGATATATCAGTTGTATTGAGGACCTTGAGGATGCTCTGGCAGTCGGTAACTTCGGGTGTTATCGACCTGTGCAGGTGCTGGTCGACGTGGCCCGCCCGATGAAGGACCGCCACTCCAGGTGAGACGATGACGAAGGAAGACAGGCCACACGCCCCCAAAGCGCGAAAGCAGCGCAGCCGTAACGCACCACCCGCGCCGTCGAGGCGAGAGCGGCTGCGGACCAGCCGCGTTTCAGATGTCATCTACGACGACCTGCGCTCTGCAATCATCAGAATGGATCTTCGCCCCGGCGATCCAGTGGTTGAGGCTCACATCAGGGACCGCCACGGCGTCAGCCGCACCCCGGTGCGCGAGGCTGTATTGCGCCTGGCCGAAGAAGGATTGGTCGACGTTGTCTCCAAATCGGGAACGTTCGTGAGCAGGATTCCCCTCGTTGCCCTGAGAGAAGCCATCGTCGCCCGGCGCGCGCTGGAGGCGGTGACTTGTGCCGCCGCAGCTGAGAGGGCTTCGGAAAGCGATGTCATGAGTTTGCGGGCAATTGTCCAGCGTCAAAGAGAACGAGCAGAGACCGGCGATCTCGAGTTCTTTCACGATGCCGACGATGCGTTCCACGCGGAAGTCGCCGCCATCGCCCAATATCCGGGCCTCTGGACAATGATCAGTAATATCCGGGTGCAGGTTGAACGCTATCGCCGGCTGACATTACCACAGCCCGGCCGCATGAAAATGGTGGTGCAGGAGCACGCTGCCGTTGTCGATGCCATTGCCGCACACGACGCCGAGACGGCCGTGAAGGCCATGCATGTTCATCTGGACAAACTTCAATTGGACATTTCGATCTTCCGCGACCTTTGGCCGGAATGCTTCATCATCGATTTTCCTATCGACAACCTGGCGGCCGAATAGGGATAGTGAAGTAGCGGTAGCTTGGAAAGGTCGGAAGGTAGCGGTACCCTCGGTGCCCCGTTCAAATTGATGCCGATACAGGCTTCCGAATACTGAGTTTGCGGGTGATATGAGGCACCAAAGGCCACGCGAGCATTTCGTTCGCGGCACCTATCGCACCCATGCCCTGCCCCTCAGCTCGCGACATCATGAGACAGTCCAATACGCAAAAGCCTCCCTATTGGTGATCTCTGCCTCCGAAACCCCGACACTCAATTGCGTTAGAAAATCCGGGTCTTGTGGAACCGAAACTTGCCACGAACAAGTAAACTTCGCCCCCCGCTCGTTGGCAGCTACCTGACAAAGAGTCGTGAAAGCTCAAGCGTTGAGGCCATGTGCGAGATTGTGGAGCCGATCGTTCGAGGGAAACGTTGACTGATGGCTGTGTCCCGACACTTACGCATCACGCTTCATGATCCACTCGACCGGAGGCGCCGGCACGAAACGCCATTTGCGCAGCGGGCCAGCCATGACGTTGAGGTAGTACATCTCAAAGCCATAGGGGGCGCCACATGGGTGGTGGCCGCGTGGCACAAGAACCACATCTTCATTAGAAACCGCCATCGTTTCGTTGAGTTGCAGATCATCCGTGTAGACGCGCTGGATGCCAAAGCCATCTGCCGGGTTGAGACGGTGGTAGTAGGTTTCTTCCAAATAGGTGATGCGGGGATAGTCGTCCTCGTCATGGCGGTGGCTTGGATAGGAAGACCAGTGACCGGCCGGGGTGAAGACTTCCGTCACCAGCAGGCTGTCGGCGTAATCCTCGTTCTCCATCGCGATGTTGTTGATGTGGCGGGTGTTTGTGCCCTTTCCGCGCGTTGCCAGGGATATGCCATCCGGGCCGATGCGGCGCGCCGCGTGGCCGCCCATGCCCGGGGCGGAACACACGGCAAGCACGCAATCAGTTTCGGCTGTGGCATCCCACTCAGTTCCGTTCGGTAGGTAGAGGCAATGCGGGGGCGTCTTTTCGAAGACATTCATCCGCTCGCCCAATACGCCCCAATCCTGCCCTGCCCCTTTTATGGCCGCCCTGCCCTCAACCATGACAAGGATGACCTCTCGGTCACCGGTGGCTTCGGCGGCGCTGTCGCCCGCCCGCAATCGATAGAGCGAAAATCCCACGTATCGCCAACCGGCGCTTTGCGGCGTGATTTCGTGTACCTTGCCACGGGTGCCGAAGGGTTTGCGCAGAAGATCTGTCATGGGTCTCAACTCTCTATTGTCAGGCCGGAGCGGGTGCAGATTGCTACGATGTGGTCGTAGCCGAGCTTTGAGTACTCGAAGGGTGGCGCCTTGCCCGGGTCTTGCTCGGCCTCGACGACGATCCAACCGTCGTAGTCCATCGCCTTCAGTCGATCGATGATGGCCGTGAAATCGATGCAGCCGTCCGGGTCGCCCGGCACAGAATAGACCCCGGAGGCTACCCCGTCGAGGAAGCTGCGATCCTCGGCATGGACCCAATCCAGAACCGGCTGCCTCACATCCTTGAAGTGTACGTGATGAACGCGGTCGGCCCACTTGTCCAGAACTGCCAGCGGGTCGGCGCCGGCGAAGTGCAGGTGGCCGGTATCGTAGAGTAATGTCAGCGCCGGATCGCTGCCCTCCATGAGCCAGTCGATATCTTCGGCATCTTGCACGATCGCCCCCATGTGGTGGTGGTAGGATAGTACAACGCCTTGATCGCGCGACCATTTGGCCAGTTCCGAGAGTTTCGCGGCATAGCCCGTTACCTCCTCGCGGCTCAACTTGGGGCGTTGGCTGACCGGCCGGGCGATGTCGCCCTGAATTGTATTGGAGCATTCCGCGTAAACGATACACGGTGCTCCGAGGGAAGCGAACTGCTCAACCTGGCCCCGGATCGCGTCCTTCTCAGTTGCGAGGTCATTGACCAGCAGGTTGCCCGAGCACCAACCGCCGCACAGGCTCACACCATAGCGGTCAAGGTAGGCGCGCAAACCTTCGGTGTCGGCGGGCATCCGGCGCCCGCGTTCCACGCCGCTGTAGCCGATGCGCGCGGCATCCTGCATCGCGCCTTCTGTGGTGTAATCCCTCGTAAGGTCCGGCAGGTCGTCGTTCTGCCAAGCGATCAGGGAGATGCCGATCTTCACAGCCATCAGTCTGCCCTCTGTGTCTTTTTGCTGGTCTCGTAATTGGTGCGGGCAGCTTTGACCTCGTCGCGCTCTGACACTTCCGGCACGCCCACGTCCCACCAGGTTCCACCGTGTTCAGTCGACGGATAGGGATCGGTGTCAATCACAATCACGTATGGACCTGTTGCCTCGCCGCGCTTCGCCAACGCTGCCTCCAGTTCGGCGATCGAGCCGACCTTGACCGAGACCGCACCCATCGACTCGGCGTGCTTTGCAAAGTCTATCGACGACGGCGTCTCGTGGATCGTGTGTTCGAGAAGGTTGTTGAACTCGGCCCCGCCGCAGCCCATCTGCAGGCGGTTGATGCAGCCGTAGCCTCGATTATCGGTCACGACCACGGTAAAGGAGATGCCCATCATCGCCGCCGTCGCCATCTCGGAATTGGCCATCATGTAGGTGCCATCGCCCGTGAAGCAGATGACGTCGCGCTCCGGCGCGGCCATCTTGATGCCCATGGCACCTGCGATCTCGTAGCCCATGCAGGAGAAGCCATACTCCATGTGATACGAGCCCGGCCTGCCGGCCTTCCAAAGCTTGTGCAATTCGCCCGGCATCGTACCGGCGGCGCACATCACGACCGTATCCTCATTAGCGGCACGCTGGACGGCGCCGATCACCTGCATATCGGTAGGCAGTTCATTGCCTTGCGGGGCGGCGGTCAGGGGGTCGACCTTGCCGAACCACTCGTCCTTGAGCCCGTCGGTCCGGGCCGGCGAGATGTAACCTTCCAGTTCCTTGTCCAGTTCTTGCAATCCCTTAGCCGCATCGGCCAGCAAAGGCACCGCACCGTGCTTCATCGCGTCATAGGCCGCGACGTTGAGCGAGATCAGCCTGCGCGCCGGGTTGGCAAACAACCCCCAGGAACCTGTGGTAAAATCCTGGAACCGCGTACCGACGCCGATGATAACGTCCGCTTCGGCGCAAACGACGTTGGCCGCCTCGCCGCCAGTGACGCCGATTGGGCCGAGATTTAGCGGATGATCCCAGAGCAACGCCGATTTGCCGGCCTGGGTCTCTGTCACCGGGATGTTGTGCGCTTCGACGAAGTGTGCCAAGTCCTCGGTCGCGTCCGCATAATGTACACCGCCGCCGGCGATGATCACCGGCCGCTCGGCTGCGCGGATCATTTCCGCCACAGTGGCCAATTCCGCCTCGTCGGGGCGGATGCGACGCTGGCGCCAGATCTTAGGCTCAAAGAAGCTCTCGGGATAATCGTAGGCCTCTGCCTGCACGTCCTGACAGAACGACAGGCAGACCGGGCCGCACTCCGCCGGGTCGGTCATCGTGCGGAATGCTCGCGGCAGTGCGGTCAGCAACTGTTCTGGTCGGGTGATCCGATCAAAGTATCGGGTCACCGGTTTGAAGCAGTCGTTCACCGTGATCGTCCCGTCCCCCCAATCCTCGACCTGTTGCAGCACCGGGTCGGGACCACGGTCAGCAAAAACGTCGCCGGGAACCAGCAACACTGGCAGCCGGTTCACATGGGCCAGGGCTGCTGCCGTCACCATATTGGCAGCCCCCGGCCCGATGGAGGATGTTACCGCCATTGCTTTGCGGCGCCCCAATTGCTTGGCATAGGCGATGGCGGCATGTGCCATCGTCTGCTCGTTATGGCCGCGCCAGGTGGGAAAGCTGTCCTTGTTAGCGTGAAGCGCCTCACCGATTCCAGCGACGTTGCCGTGTCCGAAAATCGCCCAGCAGCCTTCGATGAATCTCTCACCGTCGCCGTTTTTCTGCGCCGCAATATAGCGTATCATAGCCTGGGCGGCGGTCAGTCGGATCGTCTTTTCCATCGGCTTTATCCCATGTTCCGGCGGGCTTCGGCCCGTGCCTTGTCCCAGATGACGCAAAGGCGGGCGTAGTTTTCGGCCATCTCCGTCACCGCTTCCCCGTCTGTGATGGTACCCGTAAGCCAGTTGCGCGCGGCATTGCCAAAGATTGTGCGGCCCACAGCAAAGCCCTTGACCAGCGGCTGTTTCGCCGCAAGCGCGAAGCTCGCTGCAAGCTCGTCTTCCGGCGCGTCGAGTCCGAGGACTACGATACCACGCGTGCGGGGATCGTTGAATTCGATGGCGCGGGCGGCATTTTGCCAGGCGGCTTCGGTCTTGAACGGCTCCAGCTTCCACCAGTCGGGATACACACCCGCGTCGTAGAAGGTCTGGATCAACTTGGCAGAGGTCTCGTCATCCACGGGTCCGACCTTGGACGGGATGATTTCCAGCAGGAACTCCAGGTTGTTTCGCCGCGCGGCAGTGAACAGTCGTCGGACGCGATGGATATGCGCGTCCATCGTTTCCCGGTCGTCGTCCGGATGCACGAAAATCAGCAGCTTGACCACATTCTCCCGTGGCCATTCGCGAAACCGCCCGAAGTCTTCGCCGAGGTCTGTTTCGAATTCGATGGGGCGCGAGCCGGGCAGTTCGGTCGGCCGCCCGATCCAAAGGCCCGTTCCGCTGGCTCGGTGCAGCGCCGACCGCCCGATCCGGTTGTCGCAGAGGATGCCGTAGCCCGACTGGCCGTCCTGCACCGTGAGCGCAGCGTCGAGACAAAGTTCCTTGAACCGGGCGCCCTTTTCCAGCGTGTAACCGTCCATCTCCTCGAGTTGGAGGCGGTGGTCAAACGCGAAAGTCTTCACGGTTGACCAATCGCCCTGACGGTTTGTTGCCCAGTGCACCTGCTCCAGTTCAACGTCGTTGCGCAGGTCGGGACGCTTGATGCCGCGCTTGAAGAAAAACTGCAATTCCTCCCAGCTTGGATAAGCCGGGGTGCATCCATGGCGGCTGACTGCGAAAGCACCGCAGGCATTGGCGTATTTTAGCGCCGTGGGCCAGTCCTCATCATCGAGCCACCCCTTCAGCAAACCCGACATAAAGCCGTCCCCAGCTCCGAGAACGTTGAAAACCTCAATAGGAAAGCCTGGACCAGCCTCGCCATCGTCGAGGCTTTCCGGCACCTCGCCGGTAAATGCCACAGCGCCAGCTGCGCCGCGCTTGCACACCAGCGTTGCCCCCGACACCTGCCGGACCTTACGCAGCGCCGCGATGGTGTCTGTGGTACCGCCCGCGATGTGGAATTCTTCTTCTGTACCAACGATAAGGTCGAAGAGATGCAGCGTCGATTGAAGTTTGGCCGTGACCGTTGCGGATTCGACGAAACGGCTCTCGCCCTCACCGTGGCTCGCGACGCCCCAGAGATTGGGGCGGTAGTCGATGTCCAGCGCGGTTCGCATCCCGGTTTCCCGCGCAAGTGTGAGCGCCTTGAGTGTCGCCGCCTCCACCTGGGGGTGGGACAGATGTGTGCCTGTTGCTACTACGGCGCGCGCAGACCGGATGAATTCAGGATCGATATCGGCGACCGTCAGCCCCATGTCGGCACAGTTCTCGCGGTAAAAGATCAGCGGAAACTGTTCCTGGTCGCGGATGCCCAGAAGCACCAGTGCAGTCAGCCGGTCGGGATCGGTCTTGACCCCATCGACATTTACGCCCTCGCGCACCAGTTGCTCGCGGATGAACCGGCCCATGTGTTCGTCTCCGACGCCAGTGATCACAGCCGATTTCAATCCCAGCCGTGCCGTACCGCAGGCGATGTTGGTTGGCGAACCGCCGATGTACTTGTCGAATGAGCCCATGTCCTCAAGTCGGCCGCCGATCTGCGCGCCGTAGAGATCCACCGAGGAACGACCGATGGTGATGAGATCAAGCTGCTTCATTTTTCCGACCTTTCGTTATCCATTCGCTCGCCAGGATCGAAATCCGGTGACGCGGTCGACGGTCCCGCATTGCTATACCTGTCAGCCCGGGACCGGTTCATCAGATGACCGTTCCAGGGAGGCACTTCCGCGCCCCGCCTGTTCGGGGCGGGAATTGTGATCAGCAGACAGGACGGTTTGCGTACCGGCGTCAGACGGTTCCACCAAGCGAGCCTTCCAGCTGGGCCATTTCCTGCCCACCCGCCATCAGATCCTGAAGCTCTTCAGGGGTGATCTCGCCACGTTTGGCTGTGCCTAGAGTCTTGCCGCGGTTGAGGACGGTGAACCTGTCGCCGACGGCCAGCGCGTGTCGCACGTTATGGCTGATGAAAACGACTCCGACGCCCTGTTTTCGTACTCGGTCGATGGTCGCCAGAACGTTTGAGGTTTGGCGAACACCAAGAGCGGAAGTGGGCTCGTCGAGAATCAGGATCTTCGCGCCAAAATAAACCGCGCGAGCGATTGCTACCGTCTGCCGTTCACCGCCCGACAATGTGCCGACGGCCTGGTCCGGGGCGCGCAGATTGATGCCCATCTGGCGCATGGCCTCCGTGGTGGCGGAGTTCATCTTGTCGTAGTCCATCCGCTTCAGCGGACCTCTGCCGACAACCGGTTCGCGACCCATGAAAAAGTTACGCGCGACGCTCATCAAAGGGATCATGGCAAGGTCCTGGAACACCGTTGCGATTCCGGCCTCCATCGCATCGCGCGGGCTCTCGAAATCCATGTTCTTGCCTTCAAACAAGATTTCGCCCTTTGTCGGTTTGTGCACGCCCGACATCGTCTTGATGAAGGTGGACTTGCCGGCCCCGTTGTCACCCAGCAGGCAGTGGCATTCTCCAGATTTCACATCGAAGCTTACGCCAGCCAGAGCGATGATGTTTCCGAAGTGCTTTTCGATGTTTTTCATCTCGACGATAGGCGCGGAATCCGCCGACACGTCGCCGTGGTGGAATGTGCTGTCTTCGGTCATCTTAACGCTCCCCCGTCACGCGTTTGCGAATGGCGTTGTTGAATAGAACCGCAATCAGAAGCATGCCGCCCAGGAACACCTGGAACCAATCCTGATCGAAACCGGTATAGGTCAAGCCGATGACCACCATCCCGAAGATGATCGCTCCGAAAAAGGCGCCGATTGCCGAGCCATAACCACCCGTAAGCAAACAGCCACCGATCACTGCGGCAATGATGGCCTCGAATTCCTTCTGGAAGCCACGGCGCGCATCGGTCGAACCAGCGTCCATCACCGTGATGATCGCCACCATGGCCGCACAGCAGGCCGTCACCATGAAGAGAGAAATCTTGACCTTCTTGACGGGAACACCTGAATTCGTCGCGGCGTTGGCGTCACCGCCAGCAGCGAAAATCCAGTTGCCTACTGGTGTTCGCAGCAACACCCAGGTTGCCAGCAGGGCGATGATGAGAAACCAGAGAATCTCCACCGGAATCCCGGGCACCTTGGGCGAACCGTTGTTGAAAGTCTCGACCCAGCCTTTATCGGCGAGCCAAGCGAACAATCCCGGAAACGCATCGCCGGAGAAGAAAGGAACCAGCCAGTCGCCTTCGGTCGCATCGCGAACCCCGCGAAGCTGCGTCGACCCGCCGGTGGCGAGTTTGAGGCCGACCAGCGAGAGACCACGCAGAATGAACAGAAAGGCTAGGGTCACGATAAACGACGGTAGTCCCGAGCGGATGACAATGAAGCCATTGATCGATCCGACCAGCGCCGCGAACACGAAAGTTGCGGGAATGGCAATGATCAAAGGCAAACCGATGGTCACCGTTGCGGCGGCGAAGAAAAGACCGGCAAAGGCCACCATTGATCCGATGGACAGATCGAACTCTCCGCCGATCATCAGCAATGCCGCACCGATGGCGAGAATGCCGAGTTGTGCTGCAGGGGTCATGAAATTCATCACGCCGGAAAGCGTGAACATCGCGCTATCAGCGGTGATGAGAAAGAAAATTGTAACAAGAAAGACGCCGGCGATCGCCCCGAGTTCGGGTCGCTTCATGAGGCGGGCGCCGAAGCTTTCTAACTTCAGCCGTTCGTCGGCGACAGATTCAGGCGTAGTATCCGACATTTTAGAATCCTCCGGTGACCTGTGCGATTTGAATGGGCCGTGGCGTGGGTTGACGCCACGGCCCCGCTTGCGGTCAGGTTTTGTGGCTTAGCGGATGCCTTCGGCCGACAGTTCGATCACCTGGCCGGCCTTGTCGGCGGTGACGAGGTTCGGCCCCGATGCGACGTCGCCACCCGGGATCAGCCCGTATTTGGCATGAGCCGCGAGGAAGACGACCGGCAGATAGCCCTGCAGGAACTGCTGCTGGTCGATTGCAAAGGCGGCATCGCCCGCAACAATTGATTCCAGGAAGCTCGCTGACAGATCGAATGACGCGACAAGGATCTCGCGGCCTGAGGCCTTCGCCGCAGCGACAGAGGGCTCACCCGCAGTGCTGGCTCCAAGCGCCATTACGGTGTCGATGCTTTCGTCTGATGCCAGTGCGGCCGCGACTTTGGATTCGATTTCGGTCGGATCGTTCGACGTCGGCAGAACCGTCACGGCGCTACCGAAGCCCTCCTCGAAACCGGCACAGCGCTGGTCCAGTGAGACGTTGCCGACTTCTTGGTTAACACAGATCGCGGTGCTTCCGCCCATTTCGGCCAGTTTTGCGCCAGCCGCTTTTCCCGCGTCAAACTCTGACTGGCCGACATGAAGCGCTGCACCCAATTCACTAGCAACGTCCGAACCCGAGTTCATCGAGATGACAGGAATACCTGCGGAGATGGCGCGCTCAATCGACGGCCCAAGTGCATCGCCGTCCGGGATCGATACCACCAGTCCATCGGGCTCCTGGTTCACGGCTGCGTCGATAAGCTGGCTCATGGCGACCATATCGAAGGTCTCGGGTGCGCGATAATCGACGTTTGCACCGGTCTGCTGGGCGGCCAGATCGACACCATTTTTCACGACGGACCAGAACGGGTCATTGGCCTGACCGTGGCTGACGACAATGATGTCCTGTGCCAGCGCCGGCGCAGCGAATCCGAGAGCCGCGGCGAATGCGGCAGTTTTGAATATTTTTGTCATGATACCTCCCATTTACCTGTGTTGGGGCCTCCCCCTTCGAGCGCGACGATTGCCGTGCGCTCACTCCGTCGCATCATCTGACGCAAAACGGAATAAATATTCCATTACTGGCGAATCGACACTTCTGTCAACCCGGTTGGCGAAGTGCCTTGATAGCGACAGCCAGAGCAGTGGTGAGAGCCATGGACGCATTGGGCGCCCGAAAACCGCCGACTTCGGCCTCGCGCGCCATCAAAAGGTCGGAGGCACTCTCGGCCAACGGACACTGCTCGCTGTCTGTCAGTCCAAAAACTGTAATTCCACGCTCCGCCACCCGCCCGGCAAGGCGCACCGTCTCTTCAGAGAACGGCGCATAGGTGACCGCGAAAAGGACATCACCCTCGAGAATTGATTTGTCGGAATTGAGCATCCCAGCACCGAAATGCAGTGCCGCGGGAACGCCCAACTGGTCGAGGATATACGCCATGTTGCTGACAACCGAGAACGCCCGCCGGAGGCCTACGAGATGCACAACCCGCGCCTCAGCCATACCACGAGCCACCCGGTCGATGGCATCGTGTGTCACCGTATTCCCAAGTGAAAGCAGTGATTTATGCCCCGCTTCAGTAAAGTCCGCCAGCAGGCGACTGGTTCCAAGCGCCCCCTCCTCACGCAGACTCGCAAGGCGCATCTCGTAATTGGGTCGAAGCTCAGTGTACTGCGCCCGAAACAGCGCCTGCATCTCCGAGTAGCCCGAGAAGCCAAGAACCTGGCAAAACCGCATATAGACTGAGGGGGCTACCTCGCAGGCGTGAGCCATTTCAGACACCGTAGAAACAGCGATGAGATGCAGGTGACGCCGCGTGAAGTCAGCGCACTGTTTCAGCCGCTTTGGAAAACCATCAATTGAAGCGTCAAGCTTTTCCAGCAGATCAGCGACGCTGCCCGGGGCGCCCTCGAAGGAGTTTTGCTCATTCATACTTATCTCTTATCTTGACAGACGCAGCCTAACATCTCATTCCGATAATGGAACAAAAATTCCACTCTTGGGGAGAATCATCATGCTGGGCTTTGGCCTCATCGGTACCGGCTTCATGGGAAAAGCGCACGCACTCGCGTATCGCACCGCGTCTGCGGTCATGGGCGACATCCCCGGTGTGCGTCTCCAAACGGTGTGCGACGTGCCGACGGATCGGGCCGAAGCGATGGCAAGGCAGCTTGGCTTCGCGCGCGCCACCGACAATTGGCGGAATGTTATCGACGATCCGGCGGTGGACATCATCTCGGTCACAACGCCGAATGCGCTGCATCATGAGATGACGCTCGCCGCCATTACGGCGGGAAAGCATATCCATTGTGAAAAACCGCTCGCACTCACGCTAAAAGAGGCTGAAGAGATGGCGGACGCCGCCCGTGCTGCGGGAACACGCACTATGGTCGGCTACAACTACATCCAGAACCCTGCCGTGTTGCACGCACAAACGCTGATCAATTCCGGGCGAATTGGACGTGTCGTTCACTTTCGTGGCTGTGTCGATGAAGACTATCAGGCAGATCCGGACCTGCCTTGGACATGGCGCGCACGTCGCGCCGACGCCGGTCTCGGAACGTTGGGTGATTTGGGCTGTCACCTGGTGTCCATCGCCCACACGCTGATGGGACCGATCAACAGCCTGATCGCCGACACCCAGATTATTCATAAGTCCCGCCCCCTGCCCGACGGATCGGGTCGGGCGGAAGTCGAAAACGAAGATACGGCCTCGGCGATCGTGCGCTTTGCCAATGGGGCGCAAGGGTCGATCTGCTCGTCGCGCTCCGCTTGGGGCCGGAAGAACAAGCTCGATTGGGAAGTCCACGGCACCGCCGGAATGATTGCATTTAGCCAAGAGCGGCTGAATGAGTTGCAACTGTATCTTAACGAAGGCCCCAAGTCCGAGCAGGGCTTCCGCACAATCCTTACAGGACCAGAGCATCAGCCTTATGGTCAGTTCTGCCCGGCACCTGGCCACCAACTCGGTTTCGGCGATCTCAAGATCATCGAGGTCGCACAGTTTATCCGCGCTATCGTCGAAGGCCGCGAAGCCTTCCCCAACTTCACGGACGCGCTCGGTTTCGAACGCGTCATCCATGCCATCGATCAATCGGCCCGCGATGGACGCCGCGTCGAACTTTGAAAGGAAGCAAAGCATGAAAGTAGCACTTTTCGGCGCGGGTCGGATCGGTAAGGTCCACGCTGCCTCGATCAAGATGGATCCTCGGTCGGAACTCGTTGCGGTCACCGACGTCATGAGTGATGCGGCCGAGGCGCTCGCCCGCGAACATGGCATCGAAGCGCGCTCGCCAGACGCCATTCTTTCCGATGCCTCCATTGATGCGATCCTCATCGCATCGTCGACCAACACCCATGCCGATCTGATCGAGGCCGGCGTAAAGGCCGGTAAGGCGATTTTTTGTGAAAAGCCCATCGACCTGGATCTCGCGCGTGCTCTTGAGATCCGGAAGATCGCTGCCGGTCATAACAAACCGATGATGATGGGCTTCAACCGTCGTTTCGATCCGAACTTCGCCGCGGTAAAAACCGCACTCGACGCGGGAGAGGTTGGCAAAGGCGAACTGCTCGCCGTCACTTCCTACGATCCCGCGCCGCCGCCGGTGAGTTACATCAAGGTGTCCGGCGGCCTTTACCGAGACATGATGATCCACGATTTCGACATGTGCGCATTCCTGTTCGGGATGCCGGCACAGGTAATGGCGCATGGTTCATGTCTCGTCGATCCCGAGATCGGTGTCGCGGGCGATGTGGATACGGCCATTGTCGTTCTGACTTACGCCGACGGACGACTCGCAACGATCCGCAATTCGCGGCGCGCGCCCTACGGCTACGATCAGCGTGTTGAACTGCTCGGGTCGGAAGGCATGCTCGCCGCCGAGAACGAGATCGAGAATACGCTGGTCAAGTCCACATCTGCCGGCGTCGTGTCCGCCAAGCCGGTCTATTTCTTCCTCGAGCGTTACATGCGAGCCTACGCGATCGAATGGTCGGCGTTCGTTGACGCATGCGTGGACGGGAAAAATGTCCCCGCGACGATTCAGGACGGCGTCAATGCGCTGGCCCTGGCCGAAGCCGCAAACCGGTCACGCGTGGAAGGCCGCCCGGTCGAGCTCAACTCGATCATGACAGGAAACTGACGAATGGTCTTTACTCTGGCTGCATGCGCCGAGATGCTCTGGCGCGACAGGCCGATCGAATGGCGGTGCACAAAGCTCGCCGAAATGGGCTTTCAGGTCGGTCTCTGGAACTGGCCGGATCATGATCTTGACAAGCTGGCCAAGTCCGGCGCGACGTTCTCGATCATGAATGGCTATCTCGAGGGTCGGCTCGCAGACGACGAGGGTGCCGACGCGCTCCTCGCGTCGGCACGCGACACCGCCAAGATTGGCAAACGGCTCGGCGTCGCGCGTCTGAATCTTCACGGAACAGGTCTCGGAGAGGGTGGCCGCCCGGTTCTCGCGGAAGTTGCCACACCGCTAAAGTGGGTGAAAGCGCTGGATACGCTGAACCGGATCTGCGACCTCGCCGAGGAAATGGACGTTGTCTTCACGCTCGAGAACTTGAACCTGCCGGTCGATCACGCAGGGGTTCCGTTTGCTCGGGCGGAAGAAACATTGGCTCTTGTTTCCGCAGTTAGTCGTCCGCAACTGCGACTTAATCTGGATCTGTACCATGCCCAGATTGGCGAGGGGAACCTGATCGAGTTGTGCCGAGCTTGCCTGCCATGGATCGGCGAAATCCAGGTCGCCGACGTGCCCGGCCGGTGTGAACCGGGAACCGGTGAAATCAACTACGCCGGAGTCGCAAAAGCGCTGAAATCTATGGGATACACCGGCCCGATCGGGATGGAGGCTTTTGCTTCGGGTGCCCCTGAAGACGCATTGTCCGCATTTAAAGCCGCTTTCTCTGCCTAGCGTAGCCATGGCCGATACTCATTACGTTCGTGTTGATGCCGGCCATGAGCGTGGTTTCGGTGTCGTCCCAGACACTTGGCCGGGATTGCGTCGCAGGCGGCGGCGACCTCCGTCATAGTGGCTGTACGGCCGGCGTCAGGGGTTAGGATAACGTCGGCACAGACCAATCCATCGCGTGCTGTGGGCGAGCCGAGCCGAATGCATCACGTAATGAAAACGCCGTTCTACGCTGGCATCGCGAACAGCGCACCTGCCGCATTCCCTGTCCTTGTTGCATCGTTGTTGTTCAGAACACGATTTCATGAATTGCTTGATTCACCCAAACTGAGATTGAGGGGCAGTTTGAGCCCGAACTTAGCCAGGCGGCAAATCTAAGAAGTTCGGTCGTCTCACAGAATTTTTCTCAAACACGCGAGAGTCCGCGCTCGCGGCGAGATGTCAGTGGTTCGCAGTGGTGATAATTGTGGGGCGAAAAACTACTGGCACTGAACCTCGTCCCCACTGCAGATGGCTGCAACCGCCTTCGTTACAATTTCAAATGCCCCGCCAGTTGTTGGCAAAGAGGCGCTGCACAGCCTATGGCCATTCAGCGAAGGAGACTTCCTTCGTACGCGTACGATAAAGCGGGGTGTAGGTGCGGCGGAATTGCGCGGGAGCGAGGCTTGCGTGGCGGCGAAAGAAACGCGTGAAATATGCGGCGTCGCTGAAACCGAGTTTATATCCAACTTCGGCTACTTGGAGGTTGGTTGTGATCAGTAGTGCCTTTGCTTCTTCCATTAAACGTCGCTGCATGTGTTGATGCGGAGGTATGCCGATTGCGCGGTGTACAGCTTCGTTCAGGCGGTCGCGCGACACGCCAATGCGGCGAGCGTACTCCGCCACTGTCCAGTGATTTTGCAAGTGCAGTTCCACCAAATTTAGAAAGCTATCGGAGATACGATGCGGCTGGGGCTCGCTTGCCTGAAGAGGCGGTGCGGCGGCCCGCCAAATTTCGATCATCAGAAGCGAAACGCAATGGTGCAGAACGGTTTCGTTTCCCGGTGCCAAAGTACGCAACTCGCTCTCGATCTTGTCAAACAGCACAACGAAGGATTGCATCATCGGGGGTGTTATGTCGGACAGAAAGATGCGGCGGCTGACCACTTGGCGGACATGGGCCGAGATCACGTCGGTCGGCAGCGCACGGCCGAGGGCGCGTTCAGGCATACGGATCAGAAATCCCCTCGTGCCTGCGGCCAGTGTGATCCGGGTCGACCAGCCCGTTGGGGACCAGATTAGACAAGGTCCAGCCACGTCCCGTTCGACCTCATCGGAAACAAATGCGCCACGGCCCGCTTCCAGAATCACAAAGGTCGCGCGACCGCCCGAAGTGGCAAATTCGGTCTTGGTCAGCGCACTCTTGATGCGCTCTGCCTGGATAGTCTGACGCTCTAAAGACTGCAATTTCGCTAGTTACCTGTCAGCAGTTCCGTCAAAAGTACAATTATATCCCCAAAATGTCTATTATCCTAAGTGTCGCCGCAACTTAGGCTGACGGCATTCACCGCACTGAGAACGGCGGGGATCTGGAGACCGTGTCGATTTGACTCAAATGGGCCACGGTATCCTGATAATCATTGGGAGGGAAATAAATGAACAAAACGCTCTTCGAGGCGGCCCGATTGACGCGGCGCCAGACGGCTTGTGCCCTCGCGGCACTTGCCATCGCGGTCGGTGCGCATGGCGTTGCGGCACAAGATCGCGACAAGGTGACCATCGGATACGCGATATCCAAGTCCGGCCCGAACGCTGGCGGTGCGGACATGACTGTCACACCCAACTATGAATTGTGGGTTCAGGAGGTGAATGCCGCAGGTGGCCTGACACTGCCCGACGGCAGCCAGTTGCCGATCGAAGTCATCGCCTATGATGATCGATCTTCCGCTGAGGAGGTGGTCCGCGCAGTCGAGCGTCTGGCCACACAGGACGAGGTGGATATCATCCTGCCGCCCTGGGGCACCGGTTTCAATCTTGCCGTCGCACCGCTGATGGCCAAGTTCGGTTATCCCCATCTGGCTGGTGCTGCCGTCACCGACAAGGCTTCGGACTTCGTCGAGCGCTGGGACACTAGTTTCTGGTTCATGGGCGGCAGTGTCGATTACGTTTCTGCGTTTACCGACATACTCGTGGCTGAGCGCGAGGCCGGTCGTATCAACGACAAGATCGCCATGATCTCGGTCGCGGATGGCTTTGGCATCGATCTGGTCAAGGCAGCGCGGCCTAGCTTCGAGGCCGCTGGTTTTGACATCACCTATGACAAGAGCTTTCCGCCGGAGACCTCGGACTTCGCTACCATTCTGAACGAGGCCGCGAACTCCGAGGCGGACACCTTTGTCGCCTTCACCTATCCGCCACATACCTTTGCGCTGACGAAGCAGGCCAAGGTCGCGAGCTACAGCCCGCCGGTGTTTTACCTCGGCGTGGGAGCCGGCTTCCCGGTCTATCCGGGCATCGCCGGTGGATCTGTCGAAGGGGTGATGAGCCTTGGCGGGATCGACCCGGACAACGAGCTGAACTCGGCCTACCGCGCCAAACACGAAGAGATCGTGGGACGCGCGCCTGATTACTGGGGCTCGGTGCTGATCTATGCCTCGCTCCAGATGCTGGAACAAACCATCGAGCGGGTCGGTCTGGACAAGTCCGCAATCGCCGACGAACTGTCGACCGGCACATTCTCGACCGTGCTGGGCGAAGAAACCCGGCTGGAAAACAACCAGTTGCGCGCGATCAACTGGGTAGGTCAGTGGCAGGATGGTCAGTTCGTGGCGGTATCCGCCGAAGGGGGCGGAGGCACGGTTGCGGCTGAGTTGCCCAAGCCTGACTGGGAATGATCCTCGTAGCGTGAGCAGACAACTTTCGGGTCGGAGTGCGGCGGCTGAATCCGCCGCCTCCACCCGCCTCCAACAAGACCGGAGCTTCCATGCTTGAACACGTCGTCAACGGCCTCGTGCTCGGCGGCACATATGCGCTTGTCGCAATGGGGCTGACCATCCAGTACGGGATCGCCCGGATCATGAACCTAGGTTTCGGGGACATGATCATCGCCGCCTGCTTCGCCACCTACGTTCTGTCTACAACTTTATCGATCAACCCGATCGTCTCACTGCTGATCATCGTGCCGGCGGGCTATGCCGTCAGCGATGTTATTTATCGCGTGTTGATGAAGCCACTGGTGGATCGCGCGCCCGACGATGGCGCGCTGGAGGTCGACAGCATCCTTGTCACCTTCGGGCTGCTCTTCGTGATCCAGGGCGTTCTGCTGGCGATCTTCGGTGGCGGCTACACCAGCTACAGCTTTCTTAACACGCCGGTCAACGTTCTGGGCACCGTGGTCGCAGGCAACCGGCTTCTGGCGCTGGTCCTGAGCCTTTTGATCGGCGGTGCGTTGGTCGTTATCCTGTTCCGCTCCCGCTGGGGCATGATCCTGCGTGCCGTCGCCTTGGCACCGCACAGTGCGCCTCTCTTCGGCATCGACACCGATCGCGCCGCGCGGACCGCCTTTGCCATCGGCGGTGCCATGGCCGCAACCGGTGGCGTGGTCGTCTCGATGTTCCAGACCTTTACCGCGACCGCGGGGGTCGTGTTTACGATGAAGGCCCTGATCGTCGTCATTCTTGGCGGCAAGGGCAGCGTGCCGGGCGCCATCGTCGCCGGGCTGCTGCTGGGTCTCGTCGAGACCTTCGTCGCTGCCTATGTTGACCCCGGCCTGACGCTGGCCGCTGTCTACACCGTGTTTCTCGTGCTGCTGCTGGTGCGGCCGAACGGCCTGTTTGGAAAGGCGTGATGATGAAGACTTCGCATGGTTTCGCCCTGGCCGGTATTGCGATCATCCTGCTGGCGATCGCACCGCTGATCGTATCCGACTATTGGACAGGCGTCCTTCTGGGCATGACCGGCTATGTAACGTTGGCCACTGCGTGGGCGCTCTTCTCCGGCCCGACGCGCTACATTTCACTGGCGACAGTGGCTTTTTTCGGGGTCGGCGCCTACACGGTCGCCGTTCTGAACGAGGCCCTGCCCTATCCGCTTGTGCTCATCTGTGCGGCGGGGATCGGCATGGTCATGGCGCTTGTGGTCGGCCTCTCGACGCTGCGCCTAGCCGGGGTCTATTTCGTGATCTTCACCTTCGGGCTGGCCGAGCTGGTGCGCCAGACCGTCAGCTGGTGGGAGGTCAACGTGACCTACACCATGGGCCGCTACGTGTTCTTGCCGTTCGAGGGGCGACACATCTATTGGCAGCTTCTCGCTCTGGCTGTCGTAACCTTCCTGATCGCATGGACAATTGGGAGGTCGCGAATCGGTCTGGCGCTCAAGGCACTTGGCGATGACGAAACCGTAGCCGCCCATGCCGGTGTAGACGTGACCCGGATCAAGCTCCTGCTATTTGTCATCTCGTCCACGATCATCACCCTGGTCGGTGCCATCCAGGCCCCGCGCTGGACCTACATCGAGCCCTCCATCGTCTTCAATCCGACGGTCAGCTTCATGACGCTTATCATGGCGCTGTTGGGCGGGGCGATGCGGCTCTGGGGGCCACTGGTGGGTGCGGTACCGCTGTTCCTGCTGTTCGAATGGCTCTCCGTCAGCTTCCCCGACCACTTCTCGATCATCCTCGGACTGCTCTTCATCCTGATCGTCTTCGTCATGCCAAATGGCGTTCTGGCCAAAATTGAAGATCTGCGAAAGCGAGGCCGGGCATGAGCAAACCGCTTGAAATAGCCAGGCTGCACAAACGCTTCGGCGGGCTGGTCGCGGTCAGGGACGTGTCGTTCAAACTGCAATCCGGCGAGGTTGTGGGCCTTCTGGGCCCGAACGGCTCGGGCAAGACGACCGTGCTCAACATGATCTCGGGCGCCCTGCCCTGCGATGGCGGCACGGTGCGCATTGGCGACACCGACATCACCCGGATGAAGCCCCACAGGGTGGCAAAGCACGGCGTCGCCCGTACCTTTCAACTCGTCCGCCCGCTGCCCACCCTGAGCGTGGCCGAGAACGTGCTGCTGTCGCTGGCCTTCGGTCACAAGCGGTACTGGGGCCGCGAGGCGCGCGCGCTGGCCGAAGAGAAGCTGGCCTTCGTCGGGCTGGCCGGACGTGGCGACGAGCAGGTCGGCAATCTCACATATATCGACCAGAAACGGCTCGAAATGGCTCGCGCGCTGGCTTCGGAGCCTGATCTGCTGCTGCTCGACGAATGGCTGGCGGGCCTAAATCCCTCCGAGTTGCGCATCGGCATCGACCTCGTCCGGCACCTGCAGAGCGAGGGCATGACCGTGCTGCTGGTCGAACACATCATGGAGGCGGTGCGTGCGCTCTGCTCGCGCTGCATCGTGATGAGTGCGGGCGAAAAGATCGCCGAAGGCCCCTCGGCCGAGGTGCTGCAAGACCCGGCTGTCATCAAGGCCTACCTGGGGGACGACCATGCTTGAACTGAAGGATGTGACCGTTCGCTATGGCAAGCATCTAGCGGTGGACGGCGTCAGCTTTGCCATCGCTAAGGGCGAAGTTGTCGTTGTCCTGGGTGCAAATGGTGCGGGCAAGTCATCCCTGCTAAAGGCCATTGCCGGGATGGTCCCGACCTCCGAAGGCTCCGTCGAATTGAATGGTGAGACCGTGACCGGCGTGCCGGCCTACACAGTGACAAACCGGGGCATTGCGCTGGTGCCTGAGGGGCGCGCCATCGTCGGACGCATGTCGGTTGAGGAAAACCTGCGACTTGGCGCGACTCCGCAACGCGCCCGCGCCTCGGAAGAGAAAACACTCTCGCAGGTTTTCGACATCTTTCCCCGGCTGGCCGAGCGACGAAAGCAACTTGTGCAGACCATGTCCGGCGGCGAACAGCAGATGGTCGCCGTAGGCCGTGCAATGATGTCGAAACCTGAATTTCTGCTGCTGGATGAACCGAGCCTTGGCCTCGCTCCGATCGTGGTGGGTGACATGTTCAAGGCGCTGGCGCGGGTGCGCAAAACCGGAGTGGGGCTGCTGATCGTCGAGCAGAACGTGAAGATCAGCCTGCGCCAAGCAGATCGCGGCTACCTACTCGAAGCGGCTCGGATAACAGGTTCGGGCACGTCGGAAGAATTGATGAACGACAGGGCCGTCAGACACGCCTTTCTTGGCGGCGAGATGTAAATGGAGAAGAACATGAGCGTTTTGGACCTACTGATCGAGGGCGAAAAAGTGCAGGCCGAAGATGGCCGCACCTTCACCCGCAACAATCCTCTGACCGGCGGGGTGGCGACCGAAGCCGCCGCAGCAACGGTCGCCGATGCCAACCGCGCCGCCGATGCTGCCGCGCGCGCCTTCCCCGAATGGTCCAGTACCGGCCCCGGCGAACGGCGTCGCCTTCTGCTGGCGGCGGCGGACAATCTCGAAGCGCGCGGGGGCGACATTGCCCGCGCCATGGCCGAAGAACTGGGGGCCACCGCCGCCTGGTCGGGGTTCAACGTCATGCTGGCGGCGGGGATGCTGCGTGAGGCGGCCTCGATGACCACCATGATCAAGGGCGAAGTCATCCCGTCAAACCGCCCCGGCTCCATGGCCATGGCCATCCGCCAGCCCGCCGGTGTGGTGCTGTCGATGGCGCCGTGGAACGCGCCGGTCATCCTTGGCGTGCGATCAATCGCCATGCCATTGGCTTGCGGAAATACCGTGGTGATGAAATCCTCCGAACTCTCGCCCCGCACCCATGCGCTGATCGTCGAAGCGATGCAGGAAGCGGGCCTGCCCAAGGGCGTGCTCAACGTGCTGTCCAACGCGCCCGACAATGCCAGCGAGATCGTCGAAGCCCTGATCCGCCACTCCGCCGTGCGCCGGGTGAACTTCACCGGCTCCACCCGAGTTGGCCGGATCATTGCAAAACTCGCGGCCGAAAACCTCAAGCCGGCGCTGCTGGAACTCGGCGGAAAGGCTCCAATGATCGTGCTCGACGATGCCGACCTCGATGCAGCAGTCGCCGCCGCCGCCTTTGGCGCTTACATGAATCAGGGCCAGATCTGCATGTCGACTGAACGGCTCGTGGTGTTGGCCTCAGTAGCAGATGCATTTGTCGAGAAACTTGCCGCCAAGGTCCGCAGCCTGACCGTGGGAGACCCGCGCGAGGGAAACACCTCGCTGGGTTGTGTCGTGGACAAAGGCGCCGTAACCCGGATCATGAGCCTTGTGCGCGATGCCGAGGACAAAGGCGCGACAATCCTGGCCGGCGGGCATACGGATGGCGTCCTCATGGAAGCGACCCTGATCGACCATGTCACACCTTCGATGCGCATCTATTCCGAGGAAAGCTTCGGCCCGACCGCGTCAGTGGTCCGCGTGGCCAGTGTGGATGAAGCAGTTCGCGTGGCGAATGACACCGAATATGGACTGTCAGCCAGCATCTTCGGACGAGACACCGTGCGAGCTATGAATATCGCCAAGAGAATCGAAAGCGGTATTTGCCACATCAACGGCCCCACCGTACATGACGAAGCACAGATGCCCTTTGGAGGGGTCAAGGACTCCGGCTATGGCCGTTTTGGTGGCATGGCCGCGATCGAGGAATTTACCACCCTGCGCTGGATCACAGTTCAGGACGGACAACCTCATTATCCGATTTAAGGGGAGTTTTTGTTCGATCTTGAAGGTAGAAACTGTGTGATAACCGGCGGGGCTAAATCGTTTGGACCGGCGGCGGCGCGACGCGTGGGAACGTTCTTGCCTGACCGTCCAAACCACCAATTGCGTCAATATCGCTTACAGTCCGGACATCTTACGCCAACATGGTGCACTGCCGGGCGCTCAGGTCAGGGGATCACTCCCGACGCGAGGACTCTTGGGCAAAAACTGCATTGGCAGATGAAGACGTTGCGATTGTTTGGCGCGCTCATGAAGCGGATCACATCGCACAGCCACCAACCATCGGTAGCGGTATTTTCCACTTCCCCTAGACCGGGCACCCAACGTGTCGGCGACACAGCATTGCGCAAGGCGTGTCCGAGATCAGGCGGGTTCTGAAGGATAGCGACAAACGCATTGTCGAGACGGTCCCAAGCGAGGGCTATCGCCTGGTTCCTCCCGCCGGTGCGCGCGAACTGCGGCAAGGCTGCTCGCGGCGCTGGCCGTCAGCTAATTGGTGGGCGTCGTGGGCGCGGCTTTTCGGTTCGCAGAGAGCGGCCCGGAGGATGCACCCGACATCGCGGTTTTTCCGTTCGAGGATTTCCGCACGGCCGCCAACAGAGGAATTCTCAGCGACGCAGTGAGTGAGAGTATCTTCACCGCGCTCGCCCGCTTTCCGCAACTGATCGATGCTGAGAGCGAGGCGCGTATCGGGACGGACGAGATCGACGTCCCTCTGTAGGCCACATGGCAGGAACTTTGCGCCGACATCGGCGTTTAAAATGTGGTGAGCCAGCCAAAGGTTAGCGCCTGACTATCCCCAACAGTTGGTTCCCGGATTGGAATCAACAGAAATTCAGGAGCTAATGGATGAAGGACGAACTGGTTGGCGGGTCAGGACGTTCGGTCGCAAGTACTGATTTGGAAATGACTGAAAGCGCCTTGGCGGAGCGGGGCCGACGCGGGCTCGTGAGGCGATTGGAGCCGGAATTGTGGGGAATGCTACAAGCGGCGTGCTCCGAAACAAGGCATCTTGGTGCACGAGAACTTCTTTCCGAGGCCGGCGACGATCTCGACACGAGTGCTCTTCTGCTCGACGGGCTGATGGCCCGCTATGTCAGGGGAGCATCCGGGGGCGAGACGCAGCGCGCGATTGTTTCCATCAGTGTTCCCGGGGATTTCGTTGACCTGCACGGCCTACCGCTGAAACGGCTGGACCACGATATCGGCGCGCTGACAGATGTGCGGGTGGCCTTGTTCCCCCATGCGGCGTTGAACCGGATAATCGACCGTTCCGCTAGGTACGCACGGCAGTTGTGGCGGTTAACGATGATCGACGCCGCAATTCACCGGCATTGGATATTTCGGGAAAGCCGGTTACGGGCGTTGGCGGCGGTGGCGGACTTCGTAAGCGAGATGGATCTGCGCCTAAGGGAAGCCGGAGAGGTCGAGGGTGACCGAATTCCCCTACCGCTCCTGCAGTCCGACCTCGCCGAGATCGCGGGATTGTCCACCGTCCATGTCAGTCGCGTGTGCAGGGACCTTCGCGAGGGCGGAACCTGCACGATCCGGGACGGACATGCCGAGATCCACGACAGAGCGCGGCTTCATCGCCTGGCGCACTTCGATCCCTCTTATCTTTACACCCCTGACGACTGATCTTGGCCGCAGTCGAAAACCGCTGCAATCCACGACGTCGCGGCGTCGCGGCGGATGTCGTGGTACGGGCGGGCCGCTGCAAGCTCGGTGAGCAAGCGAGTTTCGACCTCGCGTGCGGTGAGCGTCGTTTCGGTCGGGCCCAGGTAACCCGCTACGAGGCAGGATCCGCCGGGTGCAAGGCTGCGACTGACCAAGCGGATCGCCTTATCCAACTCGACGGGGGAAAGATAATAGAGCACTTCCGACAGGACGATCAGGTCCCATTTACCCGTCGGCCACCCCTCGGGCACTCGGCTCACTTCAAACCGAGCGCCCGGAATGCCCCGAGCGCGGGCCAACTTTATTGCTGTCGGAGCGAAATCAAGGCCGAGTAGGTTGTCGCAACGGCGTGCGATAGCTTGGCTCATTACCCCTATGGAACAGCCGATCTCCAAGCCGTGGGCGAACCGGCGCGATGGAAGGAGGGCCAGGCAACGGGCGTATTTCTCCGCCTCGTAAGGGCTAGTCTCATAGTCCCAGGGATCGCCTTTCTCGCGATAAAGCCTGTCGAAGGAGGCGGCGTCGCGGGTCATGCCGGAATGAAGATCTCATCTGCCGCTACGAAATGGGCGGCGAGGTCGAGCGGCATTCGAAAGCCTTCCGGGTCGTCGTCGATTAGGCCAGTCATCTGAGAGGCATGAGCGGCGACCGCGCACGCTTTGAGAGCGCGGTATGAGGTGGTCTGAAAACGTCTGAGGCCAGCACTGGATACCCCTGCCAGAGGCGGTTGTACCCTGCCCCAGACCGGGCAACCGAACATACCACAGCCCAGCCCATTCGCGATCCGACGGGCGAGCCGCCAGACGCGCTGGTGGTCGACATGTGGATCTCCGTTCCAAGTTGTCCAAATCGCGGTTACGTGCAAAAGAAGGTCGGCCAACCGTGCCTCAACCTCGACAAAGGTTTCGGGATCGTCAGGTGCGCCCTGATCGGGGTAGCCCAGCCAGATCGGTGTCTCTCGCCCTGCGGTGAGGAGACCGACCGCCTTCTCGACCTCGGATTTTCTCAAGGCGGAGAGGGCGGCGGCAGGATAAGCTTTCGACTTTGGATGCGACTTCGCTCCGTCCGTGACGATGGCGACGTGTACACGGTGACCGGCAGCGGAGGCTGCAGCGATGGCCCCGCCCATGGCGAGCGACTCGTCGTCCGGGTGGGGAGCCAGGACCAGCACCGCGCCGGGGCCTGTCAGTTCTGCGAGCTGGGCAGAGGGCGCGCACTCTGCCTGTGCGATTATTTCGGTAAAGGCCATCATTCTGACCAGATCTCGCCTATGGCGGCCTCCGCGGCCAGTAGGGTCTCACCCACCTGCCGCAATTTGCCATCGAGATCAGCCTGTCGCAGAAAAAAGCCAAGGTCGCGGCGGATCAGTTCGACCCGATGTCCCTTGGCGAAGGATCTGGTACCGAGGGCACGGTCGGCAAGCGCGATACCTTCTAGGCAGGCCAATTCCACTTCCTCGCGCACAGCAAGGCTGAGCGCTACGGCATCGGGCCCCGCGCCCGGCGTCTCTATACGGACGGCGGCATCATCAACCATCAATCGGGCGCGGTGGGCAAGGCTGGCGATCCGGGCAATGCGGTGCAGCTGAGCCTCACCCGGTGTATCCGCCGCGCTGACGGCTCGACGGACTTCTTCTGCCAAGGCCTCCAGCCCGCCGGTCTGCACGGCGGCATAGCGCCAGACGCCGCCCTGGAAATGTGGTTCTCGCAGGTAGTCGCCCGCCGCCCCAAGAACCTCTGCCGTGACGCCGCTGAAATCATAGGAACCCGAGGCGGTGGCCCGCATGCCGGAAGTGTCCCACGCGGTGGCATCAGCGCGCTCTGGGTTTCGAACCTCCGCAATGGCGAGGCGAAGGCCGTCAAAAGCTGTCGCCGTGACCACAGCGTAACTGACCGAGCCGATTCCAGAAGCAAAACGCTTGCCTCCAGCAAGTCGGACACGACCGTCGAGTTCAGCGTCGATACGCACCGGCTGGTCACCGTCGGCCCCCCAGACGCCGTAGATTGCCCCATGCCGTGCGGCAGCGGAGTGGCGCTCCACTTGCGCCGGGGTGCCATAAAGATGCAGAAGTTTAAGCGCATTCATATGCCCTTCCGCCAAACGCCCGACAGACAGGCTGGCGCGGCCGATGCGGCGCAGCAACGTGGCGTGCTCCTGCGCCTCCGCTGGAGTGGCAGCGGACGTGCACAGGCGATCCAAGATACCAGACGACGCGAGACGGTGCATATCGCCTGACAGGTCGCGGTGGCCGGCATCGGCCTCCACTACTCCGGCTGCAACAGCCTTGAGGGCACCGGCTTCGGTCAGCGACCGTGTCTCTCTTGCGGGCGCATTTGTCATGCTGTCAGCCTTTCCGTGTCGAACTGCGCTGCCGAAACCGCCGAAGCCAGCAAAGGCATTTCGCGTTCCACATCCGACAGCCGCATTCGGATGGGCTCCAGTCCGCTTAATTGCGCGTCGATCTCAGCCACTTGCGGAGCATCGGGGCCAAACTGCGCAACACGATCCCGTCGCTCCTGCCGAAGCCGCAAGCGCAGGACTGTTCTAGCGGCAGGTTCTAGCGCGCTGTCCGCCAGCGGATCGCGGTCGGCGATGCGTCTCGCCAGCGCTTCGGCCATGCCGCCGGGTGCACGCCCATCCAGCCGGCAAGAGGTTGACACCCGCGCCGCCGGGCTGTGCCGCACTCGCCAGCCGCGGTCCTCTGCCGCTTCGGCAAACGCTCGATCCTCGCAGCTCGGCAGAGCCGGAATACCGCCGGTATCGGCATAGAGTGGCATCCGGAAAGCAAGGCTGGCGCCGGATGCTCCAAGTCCACAAGGGGCGGGGTCGTGTGTGAGAGGATAGATCAGCGCGCGGAGCGCGAGGGTAAGCGCAATATACTCGCCCTCAGCCGCGCCGCGCTGCGAGATGATCGGTGGCAATCGTGTGAATTCTCGGGCATCGGGGATCACAGATCCGCAGATCAGGTCGGCATGCTTCAGCTCTGCCAGGTTTGCGTCCAGCCAGTTGGGAAAGACCCGGCTGTCCGCGTCGGTAGTCAGCACCACGCCTTGGCGGGTGAGCCGGCGCGCTGCGGCGGCGACTGCCTGCCGCCGCACCGCTCCGACACCCTCCGGAGGGGTTTCTGCCAAATCCAGCAGAAGCCCGGCCGTGCCCGTCGCCGTGAACCATTCGCCCGCATAAGAAAAGGTCGCGTCGTCCGAGCCATTGACGACCAGAACTATCCCGCCCCGCCCCCGCAGGGCGGTGCGCACCGCTTGGAGGCAGTGCACGATCCGCTCCGCCTCGTTGCGGGCCGGAATGGTGATCGCAGCAGGCCACGGCGTATCATTGCCAAAGGCAAGGCAGCGCCTGGCAAAGGGCCGTCGGATCATGCCGCCCGATCCCAGAAGCGCAGGTCCTTGCAGGCCGCGATGAAGTCCTCCGGCGCACCTTCGAGCACGAAAACGCCGTCATCGGGCTCGTCTGGCACCGCGGACGACCAGAAAGCGGATTTCGCTTCGGCCGTCAGGGCAATGAACTTCTTGTGCGCAAAAGCGTCGGCCAAGAAACTGCGTGCCCCATGCATGCCCGCCAACTTCGCCGCGCCGTCCTCGGACGCCAGGATTGCCACCGCGTCGAAAAGGACAGACGGTGCACCGTCCAGCTTTTCGTCCGCCTCGATGGTCTTGCCACGAGCCGTCGTAATACCGCCGACTTTTTCGGCCACGACCGTCACCTGGGCGCCCGCAGCTTCGGCTGCCGATTTCAGCGCGTCGAAGGCTCCGCCGTCGATGCCATCGGTGAGAAGCACACCCAATTTGCGGCCGGCAAAGGTTTCGGGCGGGTTGGCGAGGATGCTGAGCGCGGGGGACACCTCGGTCTCTATCACCTCGCGCGCAGGCTCGGCGGGGGCAGGCATTTCAGGCAAGCCCAACCCTTCGGCAACCATCTGGGCCAGATCCTCGTCGACGACGATCAGGTGGCCGACCATTCGCTTGCGGATTGCAAGTCGCTCGACCTTGGAAAGTTCAAAGATGAAGGCGTCTGCGATGTGCCCCTTCTCGATATCCGTCTGGCTGAGGTAGAACTGACGCGCCTGACTGTAATGGTCAGCGAAGGTTTCCGAACGAACACGTTGCTTAGTCCCCGCCTCTTCGGCCGGGTAGGATGTGAAACCGCGCTCGGGGTCCTCGCGCGGGCCCTCGCCAAAGCTGTTCGGCTCGTAGTTCACGCGGCCCTTCGGGTTGTGCATCGCCATGTGCCCGTCCTGCTGCAGGTGTGCGAATGGGCATTTCGGGGCATTTATCGGAATGTGGTTGAAGTTGGGGCTGCCGAGGCGCTTGAGCTGTGTGTCAAGGTAGGAGAAGTTCCGCCCTTGCAGGAGGGGGTCGTTGGAATGGTCGATCCCGGGGACGATGTTGCCCGTCTGGAAGGCGACCTGCTCGGTTTCGGCAAAGAAGTTGTCGACCATGCGATTCAGCGTCATCGTTCCAACGATGCGCACCGGAACAAGTTCCTCTGGGATGATCTTGGTTGCATCCAGCACATCGAAATCGAAGCTTTCGGCGAAATCATCATCGAAGACCTGAAGACCGAGATCCCACTGAGGATTATTGCCTCTCCCAATTGCATCCCAAAGGTCGCGGCGGTGGAAGTCGGGATCTGCGCCGTTGATCTTGACCGCCTCATCCCAAAGAACTGACTGCATACCCTGTTTCGGCTTCCAGTGAAATTTCACGAAGGTGGATTTTCCCTCGGCATTTACCAGCCGGAAGGTATGCACGCCGAAGCCTTCCATGAAGCGGAACGAGCGCGGGATGGTCCGATCGGACATGATCCACATCGCCATATGGATCGATTCTGGCATCAGCGAAATGAAGTCCCAGAAATTGTCATGGGCCGTCTGCGCCTGCGGAAAGCCGCGGTCGGGCTCCTGCTTGGCGGCGTGGATCAGGTCGGGGAACTTGATTGCATCCTGAATGAAAAACACGGGGATGTTGTTGCCGACGAGGTCCCAGTTGCCTTCCTTGGTGTAGAACTTCACTGCGAACCCGCGAACGTCGCGAGCCAGATCCGGTGAACCCTTGTTGCCGGCAACGGTGGAAAAGCGCACGAAGACGTCGGTCTTCTCGCCCACCTCGGTTAGTATGCTGGCCCGGGTAAGGTCGCTGAGATCCTCGGTCAGCTCGAAAGTACCGTGGGCGCCGTAACCTCGGGCGTGCACGACACGCTCGGGGATGCGTTCGTGGTCGAAGTGAAACATTTTCTCGCGGAAGACCTGATCTTCAAGCAGGTGCGGGCCGCGCTCTCCCACCTTTAGCGTGTTCTGATCGTCCGAGATCGGCATGCCGACCTGCGTCGTCATCGTCTCATAATTGTCTTCGGCAACTTGGTGAGTCTCGCCGGCATTGCCTTTGCGGGTGTTGCTGTCATCTTTCATGGTGATCCCTTTCGGTTTTCAGTCTTGCATTGCTTGGGTTCGGGGTTGGTTGGCCGTGGTGGAACGCAGTAGAGCCGCCCATTGACCGGCCACGTGGGACAGCCGGAACTCTGGCCGCGCGGTAGCAAGCGGACGCAGGCCGATGACGTCACGCCAATCGGCGATCCGGGCCGCGATGGACTCGGGATCGCCGGTGTCGATGCACTGGCCTCGATCAGAGGCGACCTCGTCGTTCGCGCCAAGTCCCCGGTGCAGTAACGCCGGGCAGCCGACGGCATTGGCCTCGGCAATCACCAGCCCGAATGTCTCGGCAAAGTGGTCCTGTGGGTAGAACAGGCAGAGCGCCCGGCGCATCCAGCCGATCAAACCGCGCTGGTCGAGGCGCCCGAGAGGGATCACACCGCTCGGCACCGGTCCCGTCGGCCAGCAGAGGTAACCCGGGTCCGCCACGGCGAGGCGCAGAGACGGCATGCGATCCTTCAACACGTTGAACCGACGAAACACCTGAGCAAGCCCTTTGTGCGGCGAGGAAGCGAAGAGCAGCAGGTCAGGATCACGGGGCGTGTTGTCCGGGACAAGATCGTCAGCGATAGGGTTGTGGATGTAGTTAATGGCGGGCGCATCGGAGCCGAGAAAGCCCCGCAGCCATTCCGCTTGGGCAGCAGACACACACACCACCTCCACTCCGGCGCGGCGAAGCCCTGGAGCCAGAGCCCGGTTGTGACGACCGGGAAATACGTGCTGCCAAACCACGACCCTCGAACCGGGGTTCAGCCGCGCCAGCTTTTGCGCGACCTTCCACGAATTGACCACGACGATGACTTCAGGCGCTTCCGGAAGTGGGCGCTTGATGTCAAACTGCCCATAATGGACGCCTCCGAAGATAGCTTCTGGCCCCTGACGCGCGGTTTGGCGCACGGTGACGCGGGTATGGGGGGCTAGGCTTCCAGCGATGCGTGCCAGAGTTGCCTCGGTACCGCCAAGCCCTCTCAAATGCCCCGGCAACGCGCTGTAGGCACGGGGCGCGAGTGTATCGACGAAGGTGATTCCGCCGCTCACGCCACCCTCCCCTCGAGCCGGGCCATCCGGCTGAGCGCACTGCGGTCGCAGAGAGACGGGTCGGTGCAGGAGCGGATACTGACGCCGGACAGATCAATCGGCACCGGATCGACCTCACGCGTTGCGAACCAGCGGCCCACCGCGTCCCAGACCCGCTGGCGATCCGCGACACGCAGCGGGCTGTCATAATCGGTCGCCCCTGACTGGGTAAGGCTGTCCGGGGTCTCGATCTTTGTCAGCAGAATCTCGGGAATGACCCAAAGCACCTCACCCGCCATGATAAGCCGGTTTCGGAACTCCCTGTCCTCCTCGATGCAGTCCGAGAACCCGCCCAGCCGTTCAAAGACCGAGCGATGGAAAAGGCCGGAATTTACGTGCGTCCAGTCCCCTGGCACCCCGGCGGCCATCTGCAGGTTGGGGAAGAAGTCGTCAACGAGGCTCAGGGTGCGGCGGATCTCGACCCTTTCACCATCGGGCAGGATCAATTCGTGATGGGTCAGAACGCCGCCCACTTGAATGGTGGTTTCAGGCTCGCGACCCGCAAGACGCCAATTGAGGCACGGATGCGCGCCAATGGTTTCGTTCCCGATCACACGCGCCTGCCGCGTGACCTTGTCGCGGTGCGGGATATCGTCGGAATCATGGAAAGTGATCGCGTCCGCCGTACTCAGCGCGATGCCTACATTCTTAGCCTGCGCGGTGCCGACATTCTCGGCGAGACTGACACCAACAAAGCGCGGATGCTTTGCGTAGCGCGCGATTATTGACCCGGTTTCGTCGCGCGATCCATCGTCAACAACCATGACCGTGGTTTGAGGATGCGACTGGCCCAGCGCTGCATCGATGGCCTGAGGCAGAATGTGGGCGCGATTATAGGTCGGAATGACGATCGTCACGCTCGGTATCATTTGGGCTCTCCTCATGCAGGGTAAAGGGCGGTGCGGTAGGCAACCAGGCGTCGCCGTGTGGCAAGTGTCAGCGGATAAGGCAGGGCGATAAGGACGGCGCCGAGGGTGCCAGCGGCCGGCATTTGCGGGACGATCAGCAGAGCGGTGCCGGCAAGAGCGAGTGCAGGCAGCATAAGTCCGACAGCATCCGTGGCCTGGTTCACATCCTTGGAAGTCCGCTGGAAACTGCCGGACCGGCCGAGAAGCGCGTCCACTGTCCCAAGCGCCGAAGGTAGGATCATCGCAACCCGCGCCGTCAGAGCTACGTGCAGTGCCTTCAGTGGCGGGCGACCGCTGATGACCATTCCAACGACCATGGGCAGGCAGACTGACAAGTAGACCAAGACCAAGCCGATACCAGACAGTGTCACCAGATGGCGGCTAGCCTCCTCCTGATGGCTCAGAGCAAGCGCGACTCCGCCGCCGATCAGCCCGGCGGCACAGGGGAGTGCTAGGTTCGCCCAAGCAGTGAGCTGCGCGAAAACCTGGAGCGTCGCACGGGCCGGAAGGCCGTCCAGATTACCGCAGACCGTGTCCGTGTTGCCCGCAGCCCAACGGTACCGCTGCAGGCTGAGACCGCCAAGGTCGAGAGGCAGCAAGCCGCGTCCAACGATCCGGTCCACGAACCGCCCGCGATAGCCCATTTGACAAAGGCGCAAACCAAGCTCCGCATCCTCGGTGATGGTCCGACCGCTCCAGCCGCCGGCGGCTTCGAGCGCGTTTCGACTGATTACGCTGAGCGTACCGGTCAACAGCATCGCGCCCGCCAAGTCCGCATGCCGAGCGTGGCGCAGGAAATAGTCCGCCAATTCAAGTGACAACCCCTGCGCCGCCCCCCCGTCGCCGCGGTAGGCCTGCGGGAACTGGACGAAGTCCGCATTGTCGCGTCGAAGTTCGTGCTCCGCAATGGCGAGGAAATCCGGCGCAACCTCATAGTCGGCATCTACAACGACGACATGGGTCACCGCAGGAGCGGTCCGTGCAAGTGCGATATTGAGCGCTCCAGCTTTAGCCCCAGTGACGCCCTCTTCATGATAGAACCGAAATTTTGGGCCGAGCGCGTCGCAGAGCGCCGCAATCGGGCGCCAGAGGACCGGATCGGAGGTGTTGTTGTCGAGCACGATGACCTCAAACTCCGGGGCGCCAACCTGCGACGCGAGGGCCCGCAGCGTCCGCTCTACAACAGCGGGTGGCTCATCATGGGTCGCCACGTGGACCGAGAACTGCAGCCGACGCCGCACAGCCAGCGACGGCACGACGGAGTGACTAGCTCTGAGGCCTAGTCCAGCATGGAGGTTGATCGCCCCTAGTATGGCCTGAATCACCGCGGCAAGTGCGATCGCCGGTATTGCAAAGGCGGGCAGCAGGACGGCCAGCGCTGTCATTGCGATGAATACGCCTCGGCCATCGGGTCTTAACATGGGTAGCTTCCTTACCTGACAAGTCGCTCTCCGGACTGCATGTCAGGAGAACCACGAGCTCGAGTCTTTGGTTCCCGCAACATTTGTTATCCCGCGCGACCATTTCGGCGCGCCCAACGCCTCCGGAACAGTCAACGCAGAACGCCAGCTGAACCCGCCGTTCGTGCTATGCGACGCGCGAAAAGACGAAACTGTGGATACGGGGACTGCGGTGGGGAGGCTTTAATTTTGAGCCGACAGTGGCAGTGTCCTCCCGGATGCGGTCCGGGTTGTTTTCGATGACCGAAATCCGCGCGCCCCGCGCCAGCAGTATTTGCAGGGCCGTCTGACCAAACCGCCCAAAGCCGATCATCAGGACCTGCCCGTGCAAGCCGTTTGGCGGCGATCAGGATGAGTGCCGTGAACGCATGAACAGGATCACGACAGTCGAGAAGATCGCATTTTCGCGCGCATCGATGACGTCTACCGCCACCGCCGCCGTGTAGAGCGCGAAGGCAAACTCGCCGCCCTGCGCGAAAATGTAGGTGCGGCGCAAGGCGGGCAGATTGGCCCCGTCGAAGGTCCGTGCCGTGGCATAGATAGCCATCGCCTTGACCAGCACATAGACCACCAGCACGAGTACGATCAAGAGATCCTCGAATTGCAGGATCGAGACGGACTTCTGACTTTCATGGCTTGCGATCTCGCCGCCCTCCAGCAAGGTCGACATGATGATGGAGGTGGAGGACAGCACGAAACGGCCGCGGCGATGGCGGCCGTCAGCGGCGGCAGACTGAACACCACCACGCCCGCCAGCGTTGGTAAGGCAATCGCAAGGCTCACCTGCACCAGCCCCAGTCCGAAGATCTGCCCCCCGCATCGCCCAGAGCTTCCGCGTTCGCAATGCCAGCCCGATGACGAACAGGAACATCACTACACCAAGCTCGGCCAAAAGCAGGATCGTGTCAGGGTCGGTAAACAGACCCAACACCGATGGCCCGACCAGAGGCCCGGCAGCGAAATACTCCAGCAAAGACCCCTGCCCCAGCCGCTGGAAGAGCGGCGCAGCAATCACCGCGTCCCCCATCAACGCGACCGCCGGGTCAATAACGAGCCCATAACGCTCTGAGGCCGTTGGCTCTTCCTTCTATAATTGCGTCGTGGGCGGGCCGTATCGCCGGGCGTCGTTTCCATTGTGCTGCCTGCCGCCGGAGCAATTCGGCAGCGGGCGATGGTAGCTCTGGTCCCGGCGGTTTCCGCCGATTGCCAAGGGTCGTCAGGTCTTGGGCTGGCGCAACACGTCGTGCCATTCCGGATGGCGGTCGAACTGCGCCTTCGCAAATGGACAAAGCGGTATGAGGATGACGCTGTCCCGCCGCGCATCCTCGACCGCTTGGCGCACGAGCCGTTCTCCCACCTTGCGTCCCCGCAAGGCGGCGGGTACTTCGGTGTGGTCGATGATGATCTGGCTTTTGCCGACGCGGCTGTAAGTCATCTCGGCCTCGACGCCATCGACGACAAGCTTGTATCGCCCCTTCGAGGGCCCGTCTTCCTGCTCGACCGTGCCATCCGCAATCGAGGCCGCAAGCGTCGGTGCGGCTGTCGGCGCGCGCACTTGGCGCGGTTGCCCCTGCGCACATTCCAGAAGATCGCGGTCCCATTTGCCGAGGTCGGCGGCGGCCTCATAGGTGGAGGTAAGGAAAGCCATCAAAGCCTCGTCGGGATCGGCCGCAGCCTGCACGGCATCGTAGGGCAGCATGAACTCCGACAGATCCTCATGCCAAAACGCGGCCTCGGGCCGGACCGTCGCGGCACGATATGCCGCCGGGGTCGGGTAGGCGTAGGCATAGAAGGCAGGATAGTCGATACCGTTCCCCCCCGGCCAAAACCCCGCCGAAGAGACTTCGCGGTCATAGGCTTCCTGCGCCACGTTGTCTGGCAGCGACGGGATCCCGGCAGGGTGGAGAGGCGCGCGCCGCCCCGAAAAACGGGTCACGGCGAGATCAAGCGCGCCCCAGAAGAGGTGAACGGGGCTGGCCTTGCCCAGGAACCCGGTGCGGAACCTGTTCATGACCCTGTCCATTGCCACCAGCGCCTGATGGTATCGCTGCACAGCATCCCGGTCATAGGGGCGGTCGCGATGATCCTCGCTGAACGGGACGGGGTGCGGTACCTCGTTCGGGGTGTCGTTGAAGGTCGGTGTGCCACCGAGATCGGCAATCATTCGCACGAAGCTCGTGCGAAACTCTGCAACCGTCGACGGTCCCAGCGCGAACCTCGCTTCGCGGCCGTTTCCGCAGCTGCCGATGATCTTATGTTCGCGGAAATCGAACCTGATCTCCATGCCCGCACCATCGGGGATGGGCGAGGAGGTCAGCCCGGTCGGCGTGACATAAAAGGTCGCGTTCCAAGAGTGGTTGAGCCAGGGCGTATGTGCCAGCCGGTACTTTCCGACGATCTGCAGATATAGGTGCAGGGCGGAACAAGTCTCGCGCCATCCGAGGTAGTCCAGTCGGGGCCAATCGGTGCTCATTTCGGCTCGCCTCCATCCAGCATCGCTCCCCTGGCAGAGCGGGTCATGGGGTTGGGAGCCCCCCTTTTGCGTCCCAGCATTACCGATCAGCCCGGCAGCGGAATATGTTCATCGCGGTCGTCGACCGGGAGGTCGAAGCGCCCCTGCCCCCAGTTTGCGGCGCGCCATTCGGCCTTTGCCGCTTCGATGCGCTCCTGCGATGAGGCGACAAAGTTCCACCAGATGTAGCGAGGGCCATTGAAGGTGGCGCCGCCAAGGATCATCAGACGTGCGCCCCGATCGCCGGCGGCCACCGTGATCTTGTCGCCCGGTCGGAAGACCATCATCCGGCCCGCTTCAAAATCCTGCCCAGCCACCGATATGGAGCCATCGACGATGTAGATGCCCCGGTCCTCGTGGTTGTTCGGCATCGGCAGGCGGCTTCCAGGCTCAAGCTTCACATCGGCATAGAACGTCTCCGAGAGCATCTTCGCCGGCGCGGTGGCGCCATAGGCGCTGCCGAGGATCAGCCGGACGGACGCACCGTCATCCTCAATCATTGGCAAGGTCTCCTTGCCATGATGTTCGAAGCTGGGTGCCACATCTTCGTGGCTGTCAGGTAGGGCCAACCAAGTCTGGATTCCGAACAATCCGTTAGGACCGCTGCGCGCTTCCGCCGAAGTGCGCTCGGAATGGGTAACGCCGCGCCCGGCGACCATCCAGTTCAGCGCACCGGGTTTGATCACCTGATCGGCGCCTGTGCTGTCGCGGTGGTGGAAGTCGCCGCGGTAGAGATAGGTCACAGTGCCAAGCCCGATATGCGGATGCGGTCTCACATCGATGCCCTGGCCGGTCAAAAGTTCGGCCGGCCCGGCCTGATCAAAAAAGATGAACGGCCCGACCATCTGCCGTTTGGGCGCGGGCAATGCACGCCGAACCTCGAAGCCGCCCAGATCACGAGCCCGCGGAATGATGAGCGTTTCAATGGCGTCGATACCCACCTCATCGGGGCAGCCAGGGTCGAGTGCGGGGTTCCAGCTCATGCGCTTAATCCTCTCTGATGCTCGCGGACGGGCAAGTGGTTGCCGATGCGAGTGTCTGATCTCGATGCAACCGGATGGCCCGGGTTGTCTGGGCAATACCGTCGCGTTCGAAGCGAAGTTAGGGGACACGCCACGCCGGCGACTAGTCGTGACGCGCACAAAGCTGTGTCGCGGATAGCGGAACGCGCACACCATCTCGCAGGTCGTAGGCCTGCAGGGGCATCTCGACCTTCTAGCCTCACCCGTCGCCGCCGATGGTGTCGGGATTTCGTTCGAAATACTCGATCAGGGTTTCGGTGAGAACCCTGATCTTTCGCGCAGGATGCAGGCCCGGCGGGCGGACGACATAGGTGCCCGCCGGAGGCGGGGGATAACCCGTCATGATCCGGACAAGAGCGCCGCTCGCCAGATACTCATGCAGGATGCAATCGGGGAGCCGGGCGATGCCGAGCCCCGCCGCAGCAGCGGCCGCGAGCGCCGCACCGCTGTCGGCCTTGAACCTGCCATGCGGCTGCACGGTGAGGATCCTGTTGCCGTCCAGGAACTGCCAGGGTTCGGTTCCCTGCATGAGCGCCTGATGGGTGACGACCTCGTCCGGCGTCCGGGGCGCGCCGTGCTCCTTGATGTAGTCCGGGCTGGCAACGAAAGATCCAAGGACCGCACCGATACGCTTTGCGATCAGATTGGAATCCGGAAGCGTTCCAACCCGGATCGCGCAATCAAACCCCTCCGCGATGAGATCGACGAAACGATCGCTATAAGAGGCTGAGATCTGGAGCAGCGGGTGGCGATGTGCCAATTCCGCGAGGGCGGGGGCAAAGCGGGTCGGGCCGGAGGTGAGCGGCACCGCGACCCTCAGGCGACCACGCAGACCGCCCGTCGGCAGGATCGCCTCCCGCGCCGTGTCGATCTCGGCGCTGGCCCGCGCGGCATGGTCGCGGAAGGTCGAGCCCGCTTCCGTTAGCGCGGCGCCGCGGGTCGTCCGCGAGAGGAGCTGGGTGCCGAGTTCCGCTTCGATCCGAAAGAGCCGGCGACTCACGATCGACTTGGAAACGCCGAGTCGCCGCGCTGCGGCTGAAACTCCCCCGGCATCGGCCACGACCACGAATGTTTGAAGATCCTCGATGTTCATTCCGGCGTTCCCCGTTTAGCGACACAGATTGCCCCACTCTGGCACTATCGTGCAGCTCAAGGGAACGACAAGTTGCGAACAACCTCCATGTCAGTGTCGAAGGACAGGAAAATGGAACTCCCAGCCTACCTGACCTTTCTGCTCGTCAGCGCCACCCAGGCCGCGACGCCCGGTCCCTCCACGGTGTTCATCGTGAACAACGCCATTGCCCACGGATGGCGCCGCGCTCTCGCCGCCCTCAGCGGCGATCTGGTTGCGATCGCGTTGCTGGCCACAGCGTCCATCATCGGGCTCGGCGCCCTGCTCATGGCCTACCCGGTCGCCTTCCTCGTCCTGCGTCTTGGGGGAGCGGCCTACGTCATCTGGCTGGGATGGACGTTTCTTCGCCCGTCCGCGCCAGAGGCGGACCACATGACCCCAACGGCAGATCTTGGACAAAGCGGGTTGGGACTCTGGCTCCGTTCCTTCAGTGTAGGGATCAGCAACCCCAAAGCAATCCTGTTCTTCGCTGCACTGTTCCCCCAGTTCCTGCCCGTAGGGAGCGGACCGTCCGTCCTCGCGCTTCTTGTTGCGACCTTCCTTGGCGTGAAGCTCATCATTCTCGGCAGCTACGCCTTCGGCGCCAGACACCTCGCCCGACGGCTCCGCAACCCAAAGCATGCGAGGCGCGGACGCGTGCTGACCGGCCTCATCTTCGTGGCGTTCGGTGCCCTGATGATCTGGTCCGCCCTGGGCGCCACGCAGGGCGCCGCGATGTAACGAACCTCGACCCAAGACCATCCAGAAGGAGAACCCACCATGGGCTTTACCACCACCAACGACGACGTGCAGATCTTCTACAAGGACTGGGGCCCAAAGGACGCCCAGCCCATCGTCTTCCACCATGGCTGGCCGCTCAGCTCCGACGACTGGGACGCGCAGATGCTGTTCTTCCTGTCGAAGGGCTACCGCGTCGTCGCCCATGACCGGCGCGGCCACGGCCGTTCGAGCCAGATCGACAGTGGCCACGACATCGACCACTACGCGGCCGACGCTTTTGCCGTCGCCGAGGCGCTGGATCTGCGGAACGCAGTTCACATCGGTCATTCCACGGGGGGGGGCGAGGTCGCGGCTTACGTCGCGCGGCATGGGCAGGATGCGGGCCGGGTGGCGAAAGCCGTCCTCGTCGCCGCCATCCCACCGCTGATGCTGAAGACCGACGCCAACCCCGAGGGCACGCCGATGGAGGTCTTCGACGGCTTCCGCTCGGCACTCGCCGGCAACCGAGCGCAATTCTTCCGCGATGTTCCCGCTGGCCCGTTCTACGGTTTCAACCGCGACGGTGCGGCTGTCCATGAAGGCGTGGTTCAGAACTGGTGGCGGCAAGGCATGATGGGCAGCGCCAAGGCGCATTACGACGGCATCAAGGCTTTCTCGGAAACCGACCAGACCGGGGACCTCAAGGCGATCACCGTGCCGACGCTGGTCCTGCATGGTGAGGACGATCAGGTCGTTCCGATCGCCGCTTCGGCGCTGAAGGCCATCGAACTGCTACAGGACGGCATGCTGAAGACCTATCCCGGGTTCTCGCACGGCATGCTGACGGTCAATTCCGACGTCCTGAACGCCGACCTTCTGGAGTTCGTGACCAGCTGAGACGCTTGTGGGCCGCGGCGCGCAGCCGCGACCTGCAAAGCCAGTGCCTCCCCCCTCCGCGCTCTGGTCTGTGTTGACGGCACCGTATCTGATAGATCGTGGGGTCACCGGAGATCACCGCCGGCCAAAAAGATGACTGAATGCGCGGTGTATTCGGGCGCAGCAGCAGCAGGCGACCGCTCTGTCCCAACAGGCCGTCCGATCGCTGATCCTGCCGTTTCACCGAAGGAAGATATCATGGCCAACCGTATCCTCGTCCTCTATGGCTCCTACCGCACCGACCGGCTTGGCATCCGCCTCGCGCGGTACGTAGTCCGGGAACTGAACAACCTCGGCGCAGATGCCGAACTGATCGACGCCAAGGCAATCGATCTGCCCATGATCGATCGCATGTACAAGGAGTATCCCGCCGGCGACGCCCCAGCTGCGATGGAAGAGCTTGCGGAAAAGACCCGCACGGCCGATGCGTTCGTCTTTGTCGCCGGCGAATACAACTGGGGTGTCCAGCCGGGGCTGAAAAACCTCACCGACCATTTCCTTGAGGAATGGTTCTGGCGGCCCGCCGCAGTCGCGAGCTATTCCGCAGGCCGTTTCTCCGGGGTTCGGGCCGCCCTCGCCTGGCACGGAACGATCTCCGAAATGGGAATTGTTCCGATTTCCAGCTCACTCGCAGTGGGCGGCATCGGCAGTTCGCTGGATACCGACGCGCAGCCCACGGGCGACGGCGGAGCAGCCCTCGTCCGGGCCTTTCCACGCTTCGCAGCAGATCTCGGCTGGTGGGCCGAAGCGGCCCGAGCGCAGCGACAGAAGGCGGGCACGCCCTACTGATTCAGTCCAACGCGTTCCGGCGACGGCCCTCAACCGCACCCTCCAATCCGGCAGTTGCAGGGGCCCGTCGGCAGGCGGTGTCCCGCCTCACATAAAAGGGTGACCTTAAGGATACTATCGTATGACAACGTATCGAGGCGGCGATCATGTTCGTCACCGCAATCGCCATGTTTGCCAGCGTGGATTATGGCCTCGGGGGTGATGGCGGAAAGCGGTAGTACTCGGCGGTTTGCGTAGACGTGCGAATAGCTGACCGAGAAAATTATCGTGTTTAAAAATACGCCAACCAGCTGAAATGACAGAGATATTGCAAAAACAGTGTTTTTTAGCATACTTTCAAAGAGAATTACAAAATCAGCTAGAACCGCTTCATAGAAGTGACCGCATAATTCATGAAACTCAACGAAATGAAAACCTACCTTGCAGCCCACGGTGCCGAAGAAGGCGTAGCATACTCTCATGGCGGGCTTGGCGGAGGCGAGATCACAGGTATCGAAAAAATTGATGGTGTCTGGCACACCTATTCCAGTGAACGCGGCAAAAAACAGGGATATCGCGCATGGCCCAGTGAAGAAGAGGCTGTGGCTGATGTCATGAAATATGCAGAAAAATTTGCCCGAGCCTATAAGCTTTGGCGAGATTGAACATACATCGCGGTCGGCACTGAGCATGGCCAAGACCGCTGTCCGACGGCACGTATAGGCAAACTTATTACGCCCCCTCAAACGACATATGTGCCGCGTGCGACTATGCAAATTTTGGCGAGGCTGCACACCGGACGGATGAAGCGGACAAGGTGTTTCAGAGAAGCGATTGAGCGGGATCGAAACCGACCATTCAGCGCTCCGAAACACAGCAGCCGCTACAGACGGATCAAGTCACCAGCATCAATCAAATACTGAAAACACGAGAAAACCTGCTGCGTCGCCGCCATTTTGCAAGAATTCACTGATCGCGCAAACTTCGGTATCTTTAGTTTAGCGGTGTGCCGCATATAGTTTCGGCTCTTGGCGCGCAGGCACCGGTACCGCCAATGCGCCAGCATTGCGTTTCCGGCGCCCTTGCCTCCCAGTAATGTTTTCGGGTTTGAGGAGGATAGGATGCATTTTGTTTTCGCAACGAACTATACTCTTCATTCGAAATAGTCTCACGTAGCGGCACCTGTTCTATACTGACAAAAGTAAGTCTGGATACTTCCCCGCGGCTCGTTTTTGACTTATCGCCAAGATAGCAAACGAGCGACTGATCCTTCGCAACGATATCCGACCAATGGTAATCATCTTGTGTCACATGTGGGAGTGGCCATTCGTCGCCGTGCATAAGGATATCCCAGCATACGGATCGTAAAGAGGTGATGTGCATTGCCTCGGGACCAAAGGGAATGCCGAGATTGTCAGGCCCATCAGACATGGTGGTGATCCCAGAAGAGGGCGGGCCGTTGGCGCTGTGCGCAGTAGCAAATCGCTTGCCATAACAGTTCATCACAACCGTCGCCGTATTCCCGCCGAGCATTTCATCAGAGGTCACTTGCACGGTGACCCGCGAGGCGTATCCAGTTTCCCAGTATTCCTGATTCCACATTTTCGCTTCGGTCTGAAGTCGTGCGTATTGGTTCGGGTAAAAAAACGTGAAATCCAAAATGTACCGCGCAACAAATAATATAGACAAAATAATCGGCGTCGAAATCAGAACGAGCACTATTTTCGACAATTTCGACATTCTACTCCTGCAAGACTCTGAATTTTACGAGGGCACTCTTCATTTTAGTTGGATCAGCCAATAAATCAATAATCGGTCCCACGCGCCAAGAAGGGCACTTTTATTCGCGAGAGAGCATAAGAACAACCGAAGTGCATAGTTAAAATGTCGGTTGACTGTGAGTTCTCTTTTGCTGTGATTTTGCAACCGCAGCGGATGGTGGCTTTGACGGTCCGCGCCGCAGCATCGCCGGGGAAGAGAGAACGACGGTTGCGGGCCGAATTCACCTACTCTTGAGATTGAGGGGCCTTTACCTGCCGGGCCGCCGCATGTCCGGTTTGAGCCCCTTTTTGCCAATGTTCTGTGACGCGGCGAAAGTCGGCGATTGGTCGGGCGAACCGAAAACCGACATAGCTGCGCGAGGATCTTCGAATGTTCATCGTGGTGGTTTGCCAACTTTGGCCATCTTGAGATGTATAGCTGGGCCTATGATCGGATCAAGGATCACTAAGCTTGTATTTCCGACCCTAAGAGACTATGTCAGAGATACCAAAGTTGCGGTTCTCTGCGGCATAGGCGCATCAGCCTGTTAGAGCGGACCACAATAGTTAACCACGAAAATTAAGCTGTCGCGTCCTGTATCAAGGATCTGATGTTTGGGAAGGTTGCCGATGTTTTCGCGCACGACCACGTCAGTTGTGCCATTTCTCCATCCGTTTGTGGTCGCGGGACACACCTATGAACTGCCCGCGGCGATAACAAAGTTTTGGCAAACAGCGAAGTCATGCAGAGCCTCAGCTTTAAGGCATACCGACGGACTGTGACGTTTCCATTGATCAATTGGCAAACAGGAAAGTCAGAGCTGCGCGCATTGGATCACCGAGACCTGAAGTTGGCTCTGGCAAGGATCAGACCAACGCAAACACTAACGTAATCAAAAAAGTGCGGCGGCGCTTTCTCCGTCAGAGGATCAAAAATGACAATTCCCGAATGGACGAAACCCGCTGTTTTCGGCGCCCTGGTTGGCGCAGTTGCTGTCTCTATTCTTGGCTTCACTTGGGGCGGCTGGACAACTGCAGGAAGTGCAGACGAGATGGCTCAGAGCTTTGCTGCCGACGAAGTTACTTTAGCGATGGTGCCGGTTTGTTTGAACCTCTCGCAAGTTGATACAGAACGCGCCGCAAAATTGGCCACACTTCAGGAAGCTACTAGTTTTCAGCGGCGCAACGCGATGATGGAAACCGGCTGGGCCACATTGCCGGGCACTGATACTCCAAGCCGGGATCTGGCAGACGCGTGTCTCGCGGGGCTCAAGTTGGATGGATCGTAAATCAGGAACAATGAAACCGCTAGCTCCGCACTCTGTCGCAGCCCCGGCACCCACAAACACATCAACGGTCATGGCCCTGTTAATGGGTTCATTTGTTGCAGCCATGCTGCTTGCGCTCCCTGCATTTTCTCAAACCACCGCTCAGGCAATGCCTGCGAACGCCAGTGCCAAAAGTTACGGTGATGAATGGGAATGCAATATTGGCTTCCGACTAGACGAAAATACCTGCGTCGCTGTTGTTGTGCCGCAAAACGCATACGACACGAACCGGTCCTACGGGTCCGGTTGGGAATGTCTGCATGGATTTCTCAGAACCGATGACGCTGCGTGTGTTGTAGTAGAGGTACCGGAAGGTGGGTTTTTGGACCCGTCGGGCGAACGCTGGCAGTGTTTGCGCGGTTACATCAAGGTCGATGACACGTGTCAGGAGATCGTGCTGCCAGCGAATTCATACTTAGCAGATGCCTCAAATGGCTTCATGTGGACGTGCGAACGCGGGTTTGAAGCAACTGACGGTCAATGTACTGTGATTGCGGTTCCAGCCAACGCCTACCTGAATGGATCAGGATTCGGTCAGCCCTGGACATGTGAGCGCGGCTTCTTTGAACAGGCTGGCCTGTGCGAAGCCGTTGCAATCCCCGCGAATGGATATTTTGACGATGCAACCTTCGGCACAGGGTGGAAGTGTGATCGTGGATATACCGCCTCTGCCGAGACATGCGAATTCATAAACATTCCCGAAAATGCGCATCTGGACAGGTCGGGCAACCGCTGGGAATGCGACAGGAACTTTCAAAATTCAAAGGGGCTGTGCGTGCTTATCAACTAAGCGCAAAGCACGGCTACACGGACTTCAAATTGCGCAGGTAAGGACAGTTCTGTCCTCCGTGCAGATCTTAAAAGGGAACTACAATGGAAACGAGTTTTGAACCTGTCGATACCACCCGCCGTCCCGTCAGAGGCGCGCAAGCGCCACCAATGTCCCGCAGAGAACCCAAACATGCGACTTCATTCACGCAAGTCTCAGCGCCACCATCGGCGGTCGTTTATTGTGAAGGGAACTTCGCTCAGATCGATGGCAAAACTGCAAATGGCCTTGTGCGTCATTCAGAGGCCTATCGCATCCTTTCTGTCATCGACAGCACCTATAGCGGACAAGACAGCGGATCCGTTCTCGACGATACAGTGAACCACACCCCAATCTTTGGTGATCTGGATACTGCAGTTACCCATGAAGCCGCTGTTCCCGATACCTTGATCTATGGGATGGCCCCCTCGACAGGGCGTCTTTCGACTGCGGATCGGGGCGTTGTTCTGCAAGCAATTGAGCTTGGTATGAACATCGTGAGTGGGCTACATGAATATCTGAGCGATGACCGAGAAATAGCCAAAGCTGCTTTGGGGCGAAATGTCACAATCCGCGACATTCGCAAGCCGAAACCCAGCAAGGACATGCGCCTGTTCGATGGCAGTGTCGCTGGTGTCAAAGCCCTGCGCATTGCCATCCTTGGGACAGACTGCGCGATTGGCAAGCGCACAACGGCAACCGTTTTGGCGCGCGCCCTGAATGCGAAGGGCATCAAGACTGTGCTTGTCGGCACGGGCCAGACCGGCTTGATGCAGGGGGCCAAATACGGCATCGCAATGGATGCCGTGCCACCCCAATTCTGCTGCGGCGAACTTGAAGGTGCGATTATTGCGGCTTCTGAAGGTGAACAACCCGATGTTATTTTGATTGAAGGTCAGGGCGCATTAAGCCATCCGGCGTTCTGCACATCCGCGTTTATCCTGCGGGGTAGCCAGCCGGATGCTGTCATCCTTCAGCACGCCCCTAAACGCGCACATCGCTGCGACTTTCCCAATATGCCAATGCCTTCCCCCTCAAGTGAGATTGCCTTGATCGAAGCCTTTGCCGACACAAAGGTCATCGGTGTCACGCTCAATCATGAGGGGATGTCCGAAGCCGAAATCACCGACACGATCGTGGCACAAACACGCAAACTCGGCTTGCCTGTCACCGATGCATTGGCCCGACCGGCTTCACATTTGCTAGCGATGGTGGTCGCCGCATACCCCGGCCTGACGCAAAGGACCTCGGTGGCCGCGATATGAGCTGCCCACGCATCGAAGTGGATCTGAGTAAGATACGTCGCAACACAGAAACTGTCGTTCGGCGGCTGGGTCCGCGTGGTATTGGCGTCACAGGCGTTACCAAGGCTGTCTGCGGTCATCCTGCGATCTCTCAGGCCATGCTCGACGGTGGGGCAGCCGGACTTGCTGATGCACGTGTCCGCAATGTGCAAAGGCTACGTTCGGCAGGCATGACAGGCCCTATCACTCTGATCCGAACGCCGATGTTAAGCCAGGCCGAGCAAGTCGTTCAATCTTGCGAACAGAGCTATAACACAGAGCTCTCGGTCATATCGGCGCTGGCTGCGGCCGCGATCCGCTCCGGCAGGGTTCACGGCATCGTCTTGATGGTCGAGATGGGCGATCAGCGGGACGGGATACTACCGGAGAACTTGGCAGGAATTGCACAGCAAGTCATGCAGATGACTGGGGTTGGGTTGAAAGGTATCAGCGTGAACTTTGCCTGTCTGAGCGGGATTGCCCCGACCACTCGGCAAATGGCCGCTTTTTGCGACCTTGCAAATGAGATTGAGGGGGTATGCAGCCCGTCTCTCAAGATTGTGTCTGGAGGCAACTCTGCGAATTTGCCCTGGGCGCTTGACGAACACGCGACGGGTCGAGTCAATGATCTCCGTCTGGGTGAGGCTATCCTTCTGGGCGTTGAACCGGTGTCTGGTGACCATATTGGCGGAATGCACACAGATGCTTTCACTCTTGTTGCCGAAATTATAGAAATGGCTTCAGTACCTCCACCGATCCCTGTTGCCCTGATCGATCCGACTACGGAACGACTTCGCCTTGTGACAACCAGTGGGGTCTCTTCACGCATGATCCTCGCGATGGGTCATCAGGACACCGACATTCTGGGTCTTTCAATACCTGTTGGAAGCACATTGATCGGGGCGACCAGCGATCATCTTATCATCGGAACGCCTCGATCCCGGTTAAAGGTGGGCTCCGAAGTGAGATTCCAGATGAATTACAATGCGTTGATGCGTGCCATGGCTGCGCCAGACATCGAAGTGAAACTGCTGGGCGATCCACCCACACGACCATCAGGGCGCACCCAAGGCGAGGTCGAACACTTGGCGTTGGTTTGAAAGACCTCGTTTGGTTCGGTCGACGTGCAAAACAAAGGAAACCCAAAATTGACGGAACTCACAAAAACCAATCTGTTTAAAGTGAATGACTCTAAACCGGAAACCCCAATGGATAAGACGACGCGTGTTGTCAGACAAATGGTCGACGAAGAATCGGAACAACGACAAGCCAAGAATTCCCGACTGCGCAATGCTCGCCTCGAAAGAGAAGCAAATACGCCACCTGAAACCAAAGTTTCAGCAGGGTCAAAGCCGCGTCGCTCCAAGGCGGTTTCGACCCAGTAGATGAACTTTGGCGGCGATGTTTGCGTGATATGCGCCGCCGGGCAATGGTCTCTTCAATTAGTCGGAAATCGGCCAGAGTTTCTCCCAGAACTGCCAATCGCCCCTGCCGACCACAAGGAACCATCCATGACAGATGCAGAGCGGTCCCCAGGAAAGACCCACTATATCTGCCAGACTTATGTTGAAACGAAAGCTGGGCGCGACGGGCAAACCGACCTTAAAATTGCCAAGCAATTTGAACACTCCACAGCGTCGGAAGCGCAAAAAAAGCCGAACGAGAGGCCTTATCCGAGAATTGCGCAGGTGCCGACGCCTACATGGTCATCGATGGTCCCGCCAGTGGAGAAGTTGGCGACCCTAGATTCTTTGTAAGGTGTCTGACGTCAGCGCCATGACCGTTTGGGCGCGATTACCGCACTGATGGCACCGGCCAAGCCTGAGGTGGCGTGATGGCAAAGCCAGAAACCCTCCGCGTCCGCATCCCGCTCACCCTGCGCAATCGCGGCGGACGCCCCCTGCATTCTGCCTCCCAAGGAGATCGAGGTGGCCATGGATCGCGGCCAGGATGCCCGCCTCCTGCGCGCCATCGGCCGCGCGTGGGACTGGCGGCGCAGGCTCGAGCGCGGCGACATCAACACCATCGCCGATCTCGCCCGAGAGGAAGGTATCTCTGACCGCTATGTCAGCAGCGTAATCCGGCTGGCATGGCTCTCGCCAGCGGTGCTGGAGCGACTGGTCCTGCTGCGCGAGCCCACGGTGCTATCGATCTTGGACCTCTGCAGCGTGGCCGAACTGCCGTGGGTCGAGCAGCGAGAGAGGGTGTTTGACTGAGGGTCAGCCCCTCTCAAGTCCAGACAAAGATAGAGTGATAGCGATAAAAAATTTGGCTAAAATGCCGCAGAATTCCCATTGAATCCGCGCGGCGAAAGACAGCTCAGGGCCAATTTGTTACAATGGTGAGTAGCGGAGCATGTGACAATTTGGGTGGCTCTGCAACAATTGCTGCGAGTTCTCACGAGTTGTTTTTTAGCCGACACCGCGATGGCTAACTTTCTGTTTGCGCATGACCAAGCGTAGATCTAGGCTTCTGCTCATGATGTTGGATGACTTTTTTGCGGCAGGAAACCGGCCGTAGAGGCAAATTGAATTACAGACATGAAGGGCATCAGGCACTCAACATGCGCCCGCCCGTTCCTGAAACCCTATTAGAGAAACCCCTGATCAGTGGCCCAGACACAGGGGGTTAGACAGTTTGGCGTCCGTCATCGCCAATCCGACAGAGAGCTCGCTCACCTTTTACCTCACACCTTAGCTAAAAAAAACTCCGCCGTTGATGTCCACATTGGCTCCTGTAATAAAGCCAGACGACGCATCTACCGCGAGAAAACAGACCAATTCCGCCACGTCCTTTGGGATTCCCTGACGCCTAACGGGCGCCGAAGATTCAAGTGCACGACGTGCTTCATCCGCCGTATGTACATTGTGAAAATCAGTGTCGATCATTCCGGGGCAGAGTGCATTGACGCGGATTTGCGGCCCGAGTTCCTTAGCGAGTCCGCGCGTCATGGTCATCACTGCACCCTTGGAAGTGGCATAGGCGACGGCACCGGGGCCACCGCCATCGCGACCGGCCTGGCTGGCGAGGTTGACGATGGTGCCGGTCTTCATGTGCGGCAGGCATGCCTTGACCATCAGGAAGGTGCTGGTGAGGTTGAGATCCATCACCGCCTGCCAGTGCTCGAGGCTCATCTCGGCGATGGTCTTGCGCGCGATCAGGCCGCCCGCGTTGTTGACGAGGATGTCGACGCCGCCGAATTCCGCGACCGTGCGGGCCACCAGCGCCTCGACATCCTGCGCGGCATTCAGATCGCCCTGCTGCGCGAAGGCCTTGCCGTCCGCGGCGCGGATATCGGCCACCGTGGCCTCGGCCCCGGCGCTGCTGGCGAAATAGTTGATCGCGACATTCGCGCCCTCGGCCGCCAGCCTGATCGCGCAGGCGCGCCCGATATCGCGGCCGCCGCCGGTGACGATTGCGGTCTTTCCCTGAAGTTTCATTGTCGTTCGTTCCCGTGCTTGCTGGATGCCGTGTCACCGCGCGATGGGGTGCGCGCGCCGCCGCGGCCTAGGTTTCGAGTCTGAGGAAATATTCGAATATTTCCGGGACGTTGCCTTCGCCCATGCCGGCCGCGACGGCGGCCTGAAGGTTGGTGGAGGTGCCTTCGGCAATCTCGGCGCGGGTGCCCAGATCCTCCGTCATCTTCAGGAAGTAGCCCAGATCCTTGTTGGCGTTGTTGATCGAGAAGCCGAGATCGCTGACACCATCCACCGCGTAGTTCTTGCAAAAGCCCATGAAGGGCGAATTGGAGGGGCCGGTGGACATGATCTCGTAGAGCTGCGCCCGGTCCACGCCCGCACGGTCGGCCACGGCGAAGGCCTGGCTCATCGTGCAGACGGTGGTCATGCCCATGAAGTTGTTGATCAGCTTGGTGGTGTGGCCCGCACCCAGCGCGCCGAGATAGAAGACATTCTCGCCCTGCTCGTCGAGCACGGGCTTGACCTTGTCGAACGTGTCCCGGTCGCCGGCGGCCATGATGTTCAGAAGACCGTCTTTCGCGTGCGCGGGCGTGCGGCCGAGCGGCGCGTCGATCATGCCGGCACCGCGTGCCGCGAGATCGGCACCGATCTTGCGGGTGGAGGCCGGGATGGAGGTACCGAAGTCGATCAAGACCGCGCCTTCGCGGATACCGGCGAGGATGCCGTTATCGCCGTAGACGATTTTCTCGACGACCTCGGAAGTGGTGAGGCAGAGCATCACGATATCGCTCGCCTCGGCCAGTTCGCGGGGCGAGGCGGCGGCCCGTGCGTTGCCGCGGGCGAGAACGGCCGCCACGGCATCCTTGTTGAGGTCTATCACGACCAGATCGAAACCCTTCTTCTGAAGGTTCTCGACCATGTTTCCGCCCATGAGGCCGAGGCCGATGAAGCCGATGACGGGTTTGGACATGACGTGTTCTCCCATGTTGAAGTCGTGTGGTGCGTAGGTTCAGAGAAAATCTTCACGGTGCGGCGTGAAGACATCGAGCAGCGTGCCCGCCGCGAGGCAGGTCGCCCCGTGTTCGATGTTGGGCTGCTTGTAGAGCGAGTCCCCCGCCGAGACGATGTAGGTGTCGTCGCCCACGGTGAATTCGAACTTGCCCGAGATCACGTAGGTGATCTGTTCGTGCGGGTGGTGGTGGCGCGCGGCCACGGTGCCGGTCTCGAAATGCACTTCGACGACCATCACGTTGTCGTTGTAGGCGCCGACCTTCCGCGTGAGGCCGCCACCCGCGTCGAACAGCGCATTCTCTTGCGCGGGGAAGTGGTTCTTCGTGGTCATCTTCATACCTCCTGGGGACCGGTGGCTCATGCGTTGGCCAGCTTCTTGAGGACCACCTTGAAGGTGTTCTCGTCGACATCGGTGAAGTAGAGGTCGGCGTCGTAGCCCTGATCGTCCATGAAGTTGAAGATCCGGCGGGGTTCGCCCAGCCGGTAGGGCACGAGCAGCGTGGCGATGCGGTGGCGGGTGGCGGCCGGGTAGCGGGCGTGCAGGCAGGTGCTTTGCGGCAGGCCCTCGTAATCGGCCGGGTCCACGCCGGGAAAGCCGGTTTCCTGCGTCAGGTCCGGCTTTCCGGCCTCGGACCACACGACCTGGCCGTAAAAGCCCGCCCGTTCGCCGCTGTAGCGGAACGTGGTCTTGCCCAGATCGTAGCGCGCGTTGGCGTGCAGCAGCCAATCGACCGTCACGGGGCTGTCGGCGTCGACGCTGTCGACGATCACGAAGTAGCTGTTGCGCACGAAGTAGATCTCACGCTCGGCCAGCGTGACCTCGGGTGAGAGGCTCTGGTAGGCGGGTGTGGCGTCGCCGCGGATGTAGATGTGATCCTCGCGCTGTTCGGCGGCGAGGATGCGGCCGGTGGCGGCCATCGCCTTGGCCTTGTCCTTCTCGGCGTACTGGCCCTTGCCGTTGATCAGGATCGCGTTCTTGGACCGGGTCTGCCGACGCCATTCGCGGTGCATCGTGGAATTGAAGGCGACGTAGTAGCCGGACTGAATCGCCAGATCTTCACCGTAGGCGGCCAGGCAGAAGGCGTTCTGGTCGCCGTGGCTGTGGCTGATCGAGCCGAAGCGGGACGATTTGAAGACGAACTGGATATGCTCGTCCGGATCGGCCATCGCGTGCTGGATGCCGACCCAGCCGATGCCGCGGAAATGGCGGAAGCCGCTGGGCGGTGCTGTGGCCTCGACCTGCGGGAAATCGGTGAGGTAGGTCAGCTCGTCAAAATTGGTGTCCCACCAGCCCCAGTTGTAGAAGGCACCCTCGGTGCCGGGGTTCAGCCGCGCCAGTTCCTCGTGATACCACTGGTAGGCGCCGTTGCCGGTGACGCCCGCGTACTGGCGCAGGTTGGTGCCGGTCTTGATGCAGGGCAGATCGCCTTGCGTGCTGTCGTCACCGAAGGTGGCGCGCCGGGTGTTGGGCGCCTTGCAGTACAGCGGGAAATCGCCGGTGTTGCGGAAGAACGGGCGCTTGTAGAGGTCGAGGCCGGCGAAGCTTTTCAGGCGGTTGGCGGCCTCGATCAGGTAGGCCATGCCCATCATCCAGTAGTTCGTGCCCTCGGCCCAGCCGCCATCGGCATCGCCCCAAGGCGAATAGACCCCGGCGAGAAACTCGATGCAGTAGTTCAGCCACTCGCGCGCCTCGTCGTCCTCGTCGTCGCCCAGAAGCGCGATGCAGGCCGGGATCAGCGTGAGCGAGACGGAGCGGACCGCGTGGCTGTCATACGGGAAGAGGTGGATCTTGGCGTTGACGATGGCGTGCTCGGCGATATCGCGCGTCCGCTCCAGCAGCGCCGCCCGCACGCGGGCGCGTTCGTCCTCGCTCATCTGGTCGTACAGCCAGTCGTAGCCCCATGCCAGCGCGTTGGTAACGCGATAGGCCCATTCGTCGGTATAGGCGCGTGAGGTCACGCCCATCGGATCCCAGCTCGCGGCTTCCAGAAGCCAGTCCTTCGCGCGGTCCAGCATCTGCTGGTCGCCCGTGACCTGCCCGCCGATGGCAAGGTGGCGAATGGCGTAGATGACTTCCTGCAGATCGATGTAGGTCTGCCGCCAGACCGGGGCGACGCGCTTGTGGTCGGGGTAGCCCGCGGGCTCGTGCATGATCTCGCGGTCCGTCCACGGCAGGACGGATTTCTGATAGAACGTGGACCATGTGCAATGATCGGGATCGGCCTTCACCGCCTTGCGGAATTCCTGCAAGCGCTCGGATGTCAGCCAGAGCCGGGGATGCGCGGTGGGCGATGTATCGAAGCGGGTCTTGCGCGGGGGCAACGGTGTTTCGGGCAAGTCTGCGGTGATCGTGAAGCGACGCCTGCTGCTCCATTCGGACGCAGGTTTGCCCGCGGCATCGCAGACCGCGTAGGTCCAGTGGTAGTCTCCCGGCTCCAGCGCCACGTCGGGGGTAAAGAAATTCAGCGGGACGTTGGCGAAGGTTTTCGTGTTGCCGGAGCCGAATTCAGGGTCGGTCGACACGCGAAGCACGTACTCCGCCTCGTCCTCAATGACCGGCAGCCACGTGAAACGCGGCGGATTCTCAGTGATCTCGGTATCCGCATCGGGCGTGTACTGGATCGTCAGTCGGCCTGTCTTCGGTTCATCGAGCGTGGGAAGGGCTGCGGCGCCGGGCATTGGTTTGGTCTTTCTTTGAGGTCGGAGAGGGGGGCGGCCGGGATCGGCCGCACCGGCGTTTTGCTGAGGAGGGGCGTAATCAGCCTCGGTACTGGCGCTCATAGGCCGAATTCATGATTTCGATGACCTCCACGTAGCCCATCTTGTTGAGGGCGGTGATGTAGTCGTCCCAGTCTTCCTGCACGTCGCCCGAACCAAGAATCCATGCCTGCTGACGTTCCAGCATGTAGGTCTGGATGGAGGGGTAGTACTTGTCATAGATCGCTTGCTCGTCCTCGTTGAAGGCCACGCCCAAGAATTGCTCGACCAGAAGATCCTCGGTGTCATAGAGCTCGATCCCTTCACGCGCGGAGTCGCGGGTCCACTGCCACTCATAGCGGTAGTCCTGCGGATAGCCGCGGTAGACCTGCGCGCCTTCGAGGTACATCTGGCTGTTGACCGGCTGGCCCGAGTCCAGCACTTCGGGCTTGTAGACCGGTTCGCCGTCGACCATGTCCCACGTCTTGCCCTCGACACCGAAGTTGGCCAGCAATGCACCCTCTTTGGAGAACCAGAAATCAAAGTATTTGATTGTCTCGACCGGATGCTCGTTGGAATAGGATATGGCCCATCCATCGGGTTTCATGGGAATGCGGCGGTTTTCCTCGATCCGGACCCCGGCGGCCGATTGCGGCGGCAGGAGGGGCACAAAGTTGAAGCCTTCGACTTTGCCTTCCAACGCCACGTTGTATCCGGACGTGGAGGCGAACCAGTCGTGCGTCACGCCGCCGAGGTTCTCGCCCAGCAGGTAATCGCGTGCCGAGGATCCGCGGGTGAAGACTTCGGGATCGATCAGGCCTTCTTCGTACCACTGTGCGATGTTGGCCAGTGCGTCGCGATAGGCTTCCTGTGCGTAGGGGTGCGCCACCTCGCCGTCCTTGAGATAAAACTGATGGTAAACGTCCGCCCCGGTGGAGCGCGCATCCCACAGCGTGACCAAACGGATCATTTCTTCCCAGTCGCGGGCGAAAAAGGGAATTTCATCCTTTTCGCCGTTTCCGTTGGGATCCTGATCACGGAACGCGACCAGCACTTCATAAAGCTCATCCACATTATCGGGGCGTTCGAGGCCCAGCGCGTCCAGCCAATCCTGGCGGACGAACCATGCGCGGGCATACTTACCATCCGGCAGGTAGGGGATATAGTAGACATTGCCGTCATAGGCCGAGATGGCATCCCAGATGTCCGGGTGCTCGTCGAACCACGCTTTGATGTTCGGTGCATGCTCTTCAACCAGATCGTTGAGTGCCACGAAGGCGCCTTGCGGGCCGTATTCATTCACCGGCTGGCGAATGTTGGAACCGCCGACGATGTCCGGGAGGTCGCCCGTGGCCAGAAGAAGGTTCATCGCTTCGGAGTTATCCGTGGTGTTCCGACCGGAGGTCTGGTCCACCAGATGGATGTTGGTCTTCTCGCGCGCCACTTCTTCCACCGGATAGAGCTTTGAGGTATCGCCGCCGGGGCCATAGCCCTGGGCCCGCGCCCAGTGCATGTGGATTGTGAGTTCCAGCGGTTCGTCGACGATCGGTAACTCGATATCCTGAGCGAGGGCCGGGGCCGTAAGGGCCGTCGTTCCAAGGATGGCAGCAGCTGCCAGGTTAAAGGTTCGCATGGTATCCTCCCTGTTGCGAAGCGATTGGTTCTTTCGTCTTGCGGCGCGAGGGCACCGACTATTCCTTCACGCCACCCAGCAAGATGCCTTTGCTGAAGTACTTCTGAAGGAAGGGGTAAATGAGCAGGATCGGAATGATCGAGCAGACGATGATCGCGGCGGTCACAGTCTCGACGGAATAGGCCGCTGTTAGAAGGGACGTGGCAAACTCTTCGTCGTCCGAAAGTTCAACGATGACCTTGCGCAGGTAGACCTGAAGCGGGATCTTCTCTTCATCCTGCAAGAGGACCATCGCCCAGAAGAAGCCGTTCCAGCGCGAAACAATGCAGAACAAAGCCACTGTGGCGATCGCCGGCTTCGAAAGCGGCATGTAGACTTTCCACAAAACCTGGAATTCGTTGGCGCCATCCATCCGTGCAGCTTCCTCAAAGCTCTGGGGGATGCCCTCGAAGAAGTTGCGCAGAAGGATTATGTTGAAGCCGTTGACGGCGAAGCCGATGATGATGCCGAAGTAACTGTCGAGCAGGCCGAGATCGCGCATGTTGAGGAAGAACGGGATCAGGCCGGCGTTGAACCACATGGTGAAGGCCACCACCAGGTTCCAGAAGCGCCGCCCATAAAGCTGGGGCTTTGACAGGGCGTAGGCACCGGGAATGATGAATGCTAGGCTCATCAGCGTGCCAGCTATCGTGTAGATGAAGGTGTTCATGTACGACGTCCAGAAAAGTGGCTCGCTCAGCACCTGCTTGTAGGCTTCCAGAGTGAACCCAACCGGGGTGAGGATCACGTTGCCGGCGCGCGCCTCGAATCCTGTGCTCATCGACAGCGACGCAATGTAGATGAACGGATAGAGCGTCGAGAGGGTGAACAGGCCGATCAGGACCATGTTCAGGATGACGAACATCTTGTCACCGCGCGAGTAGAGGTTCATGTTGGCCATTGCTCGGTCTCCCTCACCACAGCGATGTGCGCGAATAGCGCTTGGAGATTGTGTTGGCCGTCATCACGAGAACGAAGGCCACCACCGCGTTGAATAGGCCCGCCGCGGCGGCAAGGTCGTACTGGCCGCCTTGGATCCCTTGGCGATAGATGAAGGTGTTCACGACATCGGCGGTCTCGTAGGTGGCCGGCTGATAGAGCAGGATGATCATCTCGAAAGAGACCTCCAGCATGTTGCCGATCCGGATGATTAGCATGATGATGATCGTGGGCAGGATCGACGGAAGCGTGATCTTCCACATCATCTGCCAGCGGCTGGCGCCATCGACCACGGCAGACTCGTAGAGCGTCGGTGAGACGCCTGCTATAGCAGCGAGATATACGATGGACTGGAACCCTGCTTCCTGCCAGATGCCGGTGCCGACGAAGATCGGGCGGAACCATTCAGGTTTGGTCAAGAAGTAGATCGGCTCGATCCCCAGCCACCCGAGCATCGTATTCACGATCCCCGCCGAAGGGCTGAATGCCGTGATGACGATGCCCGCTATGATCACCGAAGACACGAAGTGCGGCAGGTAGACGATTGTCTGCGCCGTCTTCTTGAAGGTCTGCCTGAGGATCTCGTTGAACATCAGCGCCAGCAGGATCGGCATCGGAAAGCCAAAAATCAGGCCGTAGAAGCTGATGATGATCGTGTTTCTGAGAGCGCGCAGGAACTGGTCGTTTCCGAAAAGCGTCTGGAAGTGTTCGAATCCGATCCACGGGCTGCCCGCGACGCCTCGGAAGATCGAGTAGTCCTTAAACGCGATCTGCAGGCCGTACATCGGCTTGTAGAGAAAGATCGCGAGCCACAGGATCGTGGGTATTAGCATGAGGTAGAGCTGCCATTCCCGCTTCAGGTGGTCGCCCACACGCTGCATCGTGTTGGGCTTGCGGCGGCGCCGGGCTTCCGTGGCGTCGAAGATCAACTCTTCGGTCGACGGCCCTGAGGCTCCGGTGAAGTTGGGATCGTTGGTCATTGCTCCAGAACCTGACCGGGCAGCGCTTTGCCCGACTGTGCGTCGAAGACCTTCACGAGGTGGGGTTCGATGGTGAACCCCCTGATACCTTCCAGGATGTGCATCTGGCCGACCGTATCTGTGCGGATTACGAATGGCTCGCCTTGAAGGCTGGCGTGAATCAACGCCTCGGACCCAAGCGTTTCAACAAGATCCACGTCGAGGTTGATAAGGTTCGGATCATCCTGTCGGGCGACGGACACGAATTCGGGCCGGATGCCGAGGATGACCTCCTTGCCTACCGTGTCGGCCAGCGCCGGAAACTGCTGGAGATGGATGCGCTGGCCGTCGAATTCGGCGACAGGGCCCTGATCTCCGGCGACGACCGTAGCCCTGACCATATTCATGGGCGGGGAGCCGAGGAAGCCGGCGACGAACGTGTTGGCTGGGTTGAGGAACAGCTCCATCGGCGAGCCGATCTGCTCAATCCGCCCGTCGTGCATCACCACGATGCGGTCGGCCAGCGTCATCGCCTCGACCTGATCATGGGTCACGTAGATCGAGGTTGCGCCGAGGCGCTTGTGCAGGCGCTTGATTTCGGCGCGCATCTGGGTGCGCAACTTGGCATCGAGGTTCGAGAGCGGCTCGTCAAACAGGAAAACCTTGGGGCGGCGCACAATGGCGCGGCCCATGGCGACGCGCTGGCGTTGGCCGCCCGACAGATCGGCGGGGCGGCGATCGAGGTATGGCGTGAGGCCGAGGATGCCGCCGACTTCCTCGACGGATTCGGCAATCTTGTTCTTGGGCTCCTTCCGGATACGAAGGCCGAAGGCGATATTGTCGGCGACGTTGAGGTGCGGGTAGAGCGCATAGTTCTGGAAAACCATCGCCACGTCGCGATCCTTTGGAGCGACGCGATTTACCAATCGCCCGTCGATCATTAGATCACCGTCAGAGATCTCCTCAAGACCGGCAATCATTCGTAATGTCGTGGATTTACCGCATCCTGAAGGTCCGACGAGCACAACGAATTCTTGTTCGTGCACTTCCAGATCGATCCCGTGCACGACTTGAATAGCCCCATAAGCCTTAACAAGGCCCTTTAGAGTTATGCCGGACATGTCTCCTCCCAAGTTTCGGCATCGGTTTTCAGTGATGCATTGCTTTTCGCTCATCGATTCGTTGTCGATCTAAATGGTATACTAGTATTCCTACTGGTATACTAGTCTAAGATTGTGTGGGCAACGAGCTGAGCTTTGTGTTAGAACGCTGTTGCATGCAGCAAGGTGACGCCGCACACAAAGCGCGCCTTGACTGGGGTGAAAGTTGGAGATGAGATATGGTTCAGGTAGTTCAAGCGGGAGATCGGCGAACAAGCGTCGACGACATATTTGATTTTTTGTATGAGCAAATCAGCGACTTGCAACTGCGCCCGGGAGATAAAATTTCTGAAGCCGATATCGCCGCACGTTTTGGCGTGTCACGTCAGCCCGTTCGCGATGCGTTCAGCCGCCTAGCCAACCTTGATCTGTTGCTGATACGCCCACAGCGAGCTACGGAGGTGAAGCGTTTTTCAATGCGCGAAATTTCAAAATCTCGCTTCGTTCGCGCATCTGTTGAAAAGGAAGTTCTACGCCGAGCCGCTGAGCGATGCGACAGGATCAATGCTGCACAACTTGATGAGGCACTTATGCAGCAAGAGGCGGTTGTTGAAGCAGGCGACTACGATGCATTCGGCGCGCTAGACTACGATTTTCATAAGACGTTATGTGCCATCGCACAAACCGAGTTCGCCTTTGATGTTATCAAGGCCGAGAAGTCCAAGGTCGACCGGCTTTGCGTCTTGGGGATGGCCAAAGAGTCTCGCATGCCGGAACTGTTAGCTGATCATCGGATCATCGCTGACGCCGTTAAGGCGCAAAAACCCGAAGAAGCTGTCGCCGCCGGTGTTCTACATCTCTCTCGCCTAGACGAGACGATTGACCGAATTTCAACGAACAACGCCAACTACTTTGAACCCGAGGACCGCTAAGCCATTTTTGTCGTTCCTTGAACTGATCGGATGTAGAAGTGACGAGCGATGAGCCGTTGGCTATGAAAGCCGGCGCACGATATCCTTCTGCCAGACAGGTATTGACTCTGGCCTGGCCCATGACCCTCAAGGCGATCATGCTGCACGGCACTGTCGTGATAGATGCCTATCTGGTCGCAGGGCTGGGGGAGATGTCCCTTGCGGCGATGGGACTGGCGGCGGCGATCGCGGGTTTTGTTTTGGGCGCGATCTTGGCGTTCGCGAACGCGATGCAGATCCGGACGGCACAGGCCGCGGGTTCCGGCGATCCGGTCTATCTCAAGTCCTCGCTCGCCGCGGGACTAACCATCAACCTGATGGTCGGAGCCACCGGCCTCGCTGCGATCACCGTGTCTGGTGACTGGATCGTCGCCGCGATGGCCCCGAGCATCGAGGTCGCTGGGCTCGCCACCCAGTACCTATCGATCTTCTCGTTCGTAATCATCGGCGAGGCCATCGGGCAGTGCCTGTCCAGCTATCTAAACGGCTGCGGGCGGACGCGCTTGCCGCTTTACAGCTTCTGTCTTTCTCTGCCGGTTAACGTCGCTGCCAGCATCGTTCTGATCCACGGCTATCTGGGACTGCCCGCTTTCGGCGTGGGAGGTGCAGCAATGGGCAGCGCCATTGCAGTGGCCGTACAGGTCGCGTTCCTCGCAATCAGCATGAAGCGGACCGACGGATACCTTTTACGGGTTTCCGGTTGGAGACAGGTCCGCTTTGGACCGACGCTGAAACGGCATTTGGCCTTTTCGTTGCCGATTGCCGCCACCTTCTTCAGCGCGACCTTCGCCACCCATGTCTGCACGCTGATCTATGCGAAACTCAGCCTTAACGACTTTGCCGCCATGACCCTGATCGCGCCCTGGATTATGGTGACAGGGACGATCGGCATGCAGTGGGCGCAGGCCGCCGGCATCATCGTGGCCCAACTTTTGGGACAACGGCAGCCGGAGGAGGTGCTCGACGCCTTCCTGTCGAGCGCGTGGCGTGGGGCCTTCGTCGCGGCCGGTCTCGTCTCTGTTCTCCTCGCCGGTGTCTGCCTTTCTGCGAATGCGCTCTACCAGGACCTCGGTATCGAAACCCGCGCAACCCTGTTGGCTTTCCTGCCGATCCTTCTGTTCCTGCCGTTTCCGAAAGGATCGAACGCGATCTGCGGCAATACCCTCCGCGCCAGCGGCGACACAATCTACGTCATGCACATCTTCGTCTGGTCCCAATGGCTGTTCCGTGTGCCTGCGACTGCTCTTGCTGTCGTCTGGCTTGACCTGCCGGCAGAATGGGTGTTGTCGATACTGCTACTCGAAGAACTAGTGAAGTTCCCGGCCTTCCACAGGCGACTTTACAAGGGATGGTGGAAACAGGCTACACTGTCGGAATAAGTTTGACCGGACTGCTAAGAACCCAAGTTGACGGGGCGATGAAATCTACGCCGTTAAGGAGAATTTTCTGCAAGTGCATCGGCAGTTCGCCAATCGCCGATACTTCTATTCTGCGCCGATTTTAGTTTGCCGGATTCGATTTGAGAAACCTTAGCGCCGATGACGCGAAACAGGATTTCTTGGCGTTATCCAGCGGAAGCAGTAAGGAATGCCGTATGCACCAGGGCCGGTCGCCCGACGATGATCGTTGCATCGAGAGGGCCAATGGACTTCTTGTGGCACCAAATGATGTCCTTCCCACTCGCTAGTGCGGCTTTGTCAGATAGGACAGGAAGTTCTCGCAGGACTACCTCTCAATCGTAACTACCGCGCTTGTTTCATCGGGGCGTGCGCGCCTGATCGTCGGGGCACTCATTCAGTAGTTCCACATCGTGCCGTCCTCCAGCCTTACGACTGGATGTGCGCCTGGTAGGTACTCGTAGCGCGCGGCCTGTTTCTCATCAAAGTCGACGCCAAGGCCCGGCGCATCGGAGACGTGGACCATGCCGTTTATCATCCGGTGTTCGGACGGGAACAGTGCATCACATTCCGGGGTGCCAAGCACGAGGTATTCCTGCACGCCGAAATTCGGAGCCCAGGCATTCAAGTGATGTTGCGCGGCCATCGAAACGGGCGAATGGCTGGGAGCGCCGTGGAAGCCGGTCCTGACGTGATGCAGTCCGGCCAGGTCGACGATCCGGCGCGTATGGGTGATACCGCCGCAATAGGTGACAGCCACGCGGATGAAATCGATCAGTTCCTCCTCGATCATCCGGTTGCAGTCCCAGATCGAATTGAATACCTCGCCGATGGCGATGGGTGTGGTTGAATGCTGGCGGATCAGGCGCAGCGCGTCCTGATCCTCGGCCGGGGTCGGGTCCTCCATCCAGAACAGCCGCACCGGTTCCACCGCCTTGGCAAATTCCGCAGCCTCGCGGGGTAGAAGCCGGTGATGAACGTCATGCAGGATATGCAGTTCCGGCCCGAAACGGTCACGGATCTCGGCAAGGGCAGTGGGCATGTATCGGATGTAGCGATCAGAATCCCATAGCTCGACCTTGGGCTGAATCCCAGTGTAGTCGGTGATGTAGTTCCTAACTTCGCCCTTCTTTTCCGGCACGGCGTAGCTGGCGGTGGACATGCCCGGGACGCCGCACTGCACGCGGACTGCCTTGTAGCCCGACTCGACGTAATGGGAGACCGAGTCCTTCAAGTCCTCTAGATCGGTTCCGGTGGCATGCGCATAAACCATAGCGCCACTCCGACTCTTGCCGCCAAGCAGTTGATAAACAGGCATCTTTGCCAATTTTCCCATAATATCCCAAAGCGCCATATCGATGGCTCCGTAGGCTGCCATGGCAACCGGCCCGCGTCGAAAATATGCGCCGCGATAGAAGAACTGCCAAATGTCCTCGACATTGCGCGGATCCTTCCCGATCAGGTTTGGAATCAGGTATTTTTCAAGATAGTTGGCTGGAAGTGTTTCGCGATTGTTCAGTGTTGCATCCCCAAGGCCGTATACGCCCTGGTCTGTAAGAACCTTGAGCGTGACGTAGTTCTTTTGCGGTCCGCCCACAAAAACCTTGGCATCAGTAATCTTCATCCTCTCTCTCCACGAACTAGCTCCGGAATCTCGATTGAGGTTCCACCCGCGCGGATCATGTCGATGATTTGCTGATACTGTGCCCCTTCGCGAAACGTTAGATATGGCGGGACGGCTTCTCCCTGAATGTCTCGAACGAACTCTCGCGCAAGAACATGCCAGCAGAACTCTGTTTCGCCCGCCACGTCCGGGAACGTGCGGGCGAGGTCGTCGGGCAATTTTAGAGCTGTCCAACCGGACTCGCTTGTATAGTGCGAAAGCTCCCCGCTGCCATAGTGACCCTTCAGGTATATCGCTCCTTCCGTGCCATAAAATACAATATGATCGTCGTGAAAACGTGGAACTAGACTTCCGTGCTTGAAAAGGACAGAGACAGGCTTTTGCGACCACGCGCTTTTTATTTGCGCCATGACGGTATAGGACCATTCGACATTGCTTTCGCCCCATCTCAGGGAAGGATCGCTCAGATCTTCGGGGATGTGCTCTCGCCTAGAAGCGAAATTGTGAACGCCTTCTACTATAGGTGCACGGCCTAGATCGTTTCTCACCTCGCCGGTCACTCTGACAATCTCTTCGCCGATCACATCAGTCACGATCGACAGTATGTGAGTAAAGTTGTTGTTTAGCCGTCCGCCACCGTCTTCAGCACGGTGGGACCAGCCGAACGGAATACCCCGTTCAAGGTTAAAATGTGAAATGCACTCGACCTCGGTCGGGGAGCCTATGGCACCCTCTGCGACAAGACGCTTAGCGTGACGAACACTGGGGGTATAACGGAAACTCGCTGCGTATGCCGTTTTGACGCCCTTTCTATCGGCAAGATTACGCAATTCGACAGCAGATACGCCGTCTGTGGTCATGGGTTTGTCGCAAAAGATGTGGCAGCCTTGCGCGATAGCGCGTTTGATCGATTCATGGTGTGCTCCACCTGGAGTAGCGATGGAGACGACGTTCGGCGAACATGCGTCGAGCGCCTGCGACCAATCCGTCCCTGCATAGGGAATACTCTTTTGCGCAGCGATCGCTTGTACTACTTGCTCTGTCCGACCGACTATTCCCACCACCTCTGCACCAGCGGCACGAAATGCATCCACGTGTCCTTGACCAGCAAAGCCAGTGCCATGCACGAGCACTTTAAGATTAGTGTTCATTGAGCTCCTCCAGATGGGAGCGCAGACTAGTATGTCAGCTAACCGAAGGCAATACTAGTATTCCAGTTGGGCGTGGTTGATTGTTTTAAGTAGCTGAGGGTCACATCTGCCTTAGCTAAACCTCTCCACAAGGTTCCGCACATTCGACACATGCCAGCGCCCGCCACGCCGGGTAAGGATGCCCCTGTCGTTGAGCTCCCGAGCAATAGCCCGCAGGCTCGTGTGCCTCTCCGCCCTTCCCAGCCCGCCTCAGCGCCTCTAGGGTTGCCCAGCTTGACCCCACGGGCCCTGGCGACCGCCAGAGCCTCTCTCGTGCGCCGGGAGATAGCCTCGCGCTCACGTTCGGCCACGAGGGCGATGATGCCGACGTTGCGGTCATTGGCCTCGGGCATATCGACCGCCACGAAGCGGAAATTTGAGCCCAGCCGCCATTGCGACTGCTCTGCAGACTTAGCTGTCGTTGGCGGTTGCGTGGTTGACGTCCGCTTGGAAAGCCAGATTACGTTCGGTTATGTCTTAAAAACTGGATATCGCTAAGTGGTCGATTCTTTCATCGAAGACGCAAAGCCGTGCAGTGGTGCCCAGTTCCACTGGTTTTGCGCGCGGCTGCTGTCGTAAACGCGATCAATTCGATCGGGGAGCACCCAGCCAAGACGATCAAACGTTTCGACAAAATATGGGCATCTTTCTTCCAACAGCGCGCGCAAGCTATGGGTCAACCGGGGTTCATCTCCGCGTTGAAACGGCGTTCTGGCAGTAGCGATCATTGGCATTGGGTCAACACCTGTCGCCATGGCCGCATGTAAATGCGCGCGCCCAGAATCGCGTTCATTGATGCCTCGCGAAAGGCGGTAGATGGCCATAAGCCGGGCTGGTTCTGGGAAGCATCGGCCGAGTCTGACGATAGAGGCGGTCAAATGCTGGCCGGTTGCAGCAATCACCAAAGCTTCGGCCTCCAATTTGGTGCTGTGGTAGATTGTTCTTGGCAAGGACGGGCAGGTCTCGTCGATCCAGCGAGCTGGCTCATCGTTTGCCGCCCCCCCCCCATAAACAGCGGTCGTACTCGTCAACACGAAACGATCTGTACCGGCTGTCTCAGCGGCGCGCAGAACGCTTGCTGTCCCATCAATATTGATCGATTTGAACGTATCCTCGGACTGCAGCCCAACATGTGGCGCATGCAGCCCTGCACAATGGAAAACGCACTCAGCGCCTTCGAACAATCTGCTCAACTGGTTTGTGTCTCGCACGTCCGCTTTAACGATTCCGTCGCAAGGAATGGCATCGATGCCGACCACGTGAATGTCGTTCCTGCGCGCTTCGTTACAAATGGCGCGCCCGATCCGGCCAGCCGCGCCCGTTACAGCTATCGAACGAAGACCTTTCATGAGCGCCCCTGTGCAAGTTCTTTCACCAACCAGTTGCGGAAGGCTTCTACCTGTGGGGACCTGTGCCCCCGTTCTGGTTCGACAAACCAATACGCGATGCCTGTTCGGAAACGTCCCGGTAGCGGAGCCACTAGCCGTTTCGCCACCAACGCATCCTGAGCGAGGGTTTCCCATGCAAGAAACACTCCCTGACCGGCAATCGCTGCATCGAGACACAGCGATGCGTCCGAATACATTGGCCCATCGCCAAGCTGGCTTGCCTGCATATCATTCGGGCCCAGCCATACGTCCCAGCCGAACATCGATGTTGGCTCTTGAATGATCGGAATCTTCGTCAAATCTGAAGGGGCCACAATGGCGTCTGCCAGCGACGGGGCGCAGACGGGAAACACCCGCTGGTCGAACAGTTTTTCCGAGTGAACATTTGGCCAATCGCCCCACCCGACACGAATGCAAGCGTCCACAGCGTTTGCGCGTGGATCAATCACGTCGACCGAGGCATCAATCCGCACCCGGATCGACGGATGTACTGCCGAAAAACGGCTCAAGCGCCAAACAAGCCACTTCCCAGCGAAAACCGGCGCGACAGAAATTGTGATTGCATCAGTCGCGTTGGGCCGCGTGACAGTGATGCCTTTCGCGATCTCGCGAAACCCATCGTTCAGGTGCTCTGCCAACTGACGTCCAATGGCGGTTGGAACGAGACCTTTTGGCAGACGTTCGAACAACTGCCGGTCAAGCTGTGCTTCGGCCTTGATGATCTGCTGACTTACAGCCCCTGGCGTGACGCCCAGTTCATCGGCTGCTGCACGCAAGCTGCCAAGACGCGCGACGGCTTCAACCGAACGTAGCATGCCAAGATGGATTCCATTCAGGTCCTTCATATAGCTATGCTATACAAAGACTGACAAAAAAATCGATTCATAATGCGAGTTAAGTCCGATTTAATAAAGTAATGCTATATAAAATCTACACGCTGATCCGCAGACTTTTTGACAGCCATGAAAGGGCTGAGCTGTCCAAATGCGCAGAAGAAAACGCGCGGTGGAGGCGCGACCCACTGTCCCACCCCTGCATTCGCCATATGAGTATGAGAGAGATCGCTGACCTTCCTATCGACCCTCACGCCATTGCCCGTGAGTAGGTTAAAGATGGGCAACCTCTGAGTTCCATAGCTAGACCTGCCGATAGGATCGAACAAGATTACCTGGTCCCGACGTTCGTTGCGAATCAGAAAAAAGCCCTTCGCCGCATCCAGAATGAACTTCAACTTCGTGGGTGCTGATGCGTATTGCAGCTAGCTCGTCAATCTCTCCACCAAGTTCCTGACATTCGACACATGCCACCGCCCACCGCGCCTTGTGAGAATACCCCTGTGATTGAGCTCCCGCGCCATGGCCCTCAGGGTCGTGTGCCCGTCCGCCTGGATCGCCTCGACGACCGGCCGCAGCTCTTCCGCAAATTCGTCGGCATTGCGCGCCACGGTCGCTCTCAGCGCCTCTCCGCCCTTCCCAGCTCTCCTGAGGGCCTCCGCGCCGTTGGGGTTGCCCAGCTTGACCCCACGGGCCTTTGCGGCTGCCAGCGCCTCCCGGGTGCGCCGGGAGATGGCCTCACGTTCCTGCTCCGCGACCAGGGCCATGATGCCGACCGTGAGGTCATTTGCCTCCGGCATGTCGACGGCCACGAAGCGGACGCCGCTGTCTCTGAGGGTGAGCAGGAAGGCGGCATTGCGGGAGAGCCGGTCGAGCTTCGCGATGACGAGCGTTGCGCCCGTCAGTCTCGCAAGCCCCAGGGCTTCCGCGAGTTTTGGCCTGTCCGTCTTGCGTCCGCTCTCGATCTCGGTGAAGCGACCACCCGATGCTGTAGTTGACCTTGCTGTCAATGAAATCATTCCACGTGCAAGAGAGGACCTGCAACGGGACTTTGGAAGCTTCACAGAGAAGCGCCCCTTCACAGGTCTGGTAAAAGCAAACCCACGCAAAGCTTTGTCGGCGCTGTCGGTTGCGGCCAGACGGGACGATTATCCACAGGTGTTTTGGTCAGACATGATTAATGAGCTTCCTGATGACATCGCACCTAGGCTCCGAAGGGTGTTTCTACACCGTCTTAGCCGCCTTCCTCATGCTGTAATCGTGGAGTTGAGACACACAGTCTGTCGGTGGCTGGAACAGAACATCACAAAGCTGATCGAGTTCGATGACGAACTTGCTTGGGCCGTGTTTGATCATGTCGTGGATGGCGTTGTCGGGGGTGGTGACAGCGCGACCGAAAGCGGGATAGGAGAAGTAAGTCGAGGCGGTGAGGTTATCCCCCGGTCGCGTCGCACATATCAACATGCGATTAACGGGCCTCTTGGAATGTGTGCAGAGGCCTTGTTCCATGCCGTACCTGGTGAAAAGCAGGAACAAAATTCACTGATACCAGACCACATCAAGAGCCGTATTGAACGCTTGTTTGCATCGCCGGGTGAGGGTTCCGACCACGCTGTTTCAATCACTTTCAGCAAGCTGAACTGGTTGATGTATGTTGATCCAGAGTGGGTTGAACATCGCCTCATACCCATGTTGGCTTTCGATCATACTGCTGCTGAACCAGCTTGGAATGGGTTCCTGTGTAGCAATCGAGTTCCGAGGTCACCTCTGGCAGTCCTTGTTAAGCCACTTCTGTTGCAAGCCGCGCCATGGGTTGAGAACCAGACATGGGATCGCGATCTGGCAAAGGTCATCACCCAATGGTTGGGATGGATGTACATCTTCAAGCGTGATGAAGACGACGGGCTGACAAAGCAAGAAATGCGACGCGTGTTGCGAGAGATGTCCGATGACACACGCAATCAGTTTATTTGGTGGTTAGGAAAAGTCGGCCAAGGGAACGACGACGGTTGGGAGACGCTAGTAGCGCCCTTCTTGAATGAAGTATGGCCGCGAGAACGCATCTTCCGCACTGCGTCGTCGGTCGAGTCATGGATCAGCTTGCTTGACGATACTGGAAACAGTTTTCCAGTGGTGTACGCCTCCGTTAAGCGTTACTTGGTACCGGTCGAAACTGACCGCCATCCGTTCTACCGATTTACTCGAGAGGTTGGCGAAGACGAACCAATCACTACGCAGTTCCCAGTGGAAACTCTTGATCTTCTCGATTCTGTGACACCAAAGGTTCTGAGCCGAACTCCATACGAATTACCGAAAATACTGGTGTTGGTGAGCGAAGCAGCACCCAATCTAAGGGCGGATCATCGTTACCTAGGACTAATGGATTTGGTTGAGAGGATGTAGGTAGAACCAATGTCTCAATGTCCGCTTCGTGGGGGTTGGCAAAGTGCAGCTGCACCTGCAGCGAAGGTCGGCTTTCCGCCATCTTGTCGTAAAGAATGGCTTGGGAGCTCTGTGATTTGCCACCATCCTTGTGTGCTAGTTGCACCTATCGCGCCGTCCACGTTCGACGCCAGTCGCATCTCAAGCCAACTGCCACTAACCGGCAACCGCGAATAGCGCGCCTAAAAATTATACTATCTCAATGAGTTAAAGCTGAACACCAAATCGGCCCAGTCAACAGCTTTGGAGAACCAAGGCCACAGAGAACGCTTTCGCGCCACCTAGCGTAGAGTGCAATAAACAGCCACTCCGCTACAAGCCTTTAGAATAACGAAAAAATCACGCACTAAGGCGCGGGTGAGAAACGTTTCTTGGGGATTTGTGGCGGAGGGGATGGGCCTGACGTCGAACCTTCTCTCGTTCGCAACTCATTAATTTTATTAGGCACCGCCGTGGTTCGACACGTCAATTGGTGCGAAAGCGACTGAAATCAAACCGGCTCACACACGCTGACGTCGGCATCCATCGCCAACAGACAAGGCGGCTGTTCCGCTATGAACCTCGCGAAATGCGGCCACGACAGCTTCTTGCGAAAGCGACTGAGCCGCCCCGCGCGGCCCCATGCAACTGGAACACATTCTCTGCCAGATCGACGCCGATGATGCTAACTTCTCCTATGGATGCTCTCTCTTTCAGCTTGTGTTTCAACACCGTAAACCGATGCCACCAGAACCGGACGGTTTCGTGGCAGACGTCGACGCCGCGCTCATGGAGCAGGATCCTCTACGTTCCGAAGGGACAGTGGGAACCGAACATACATCATCACCGCAAGGCGGATGATCTCCGGGCTGGTTTTGAAATACCAGAATGGGCTGCGTTTGGTCATCCGCCGAGGCTATGCAACCGCCCTGCCCGTCTCAAGCTGGTTTCCACATGACAAAACCCGCGAGGCGGATGATCTCGGGACTGGTCTTGAACCACTTGAAAGGGCTGGATCGGGTCATAGCGGAACGCTACTCGGCCACCTGCCCCGCCTAAAGCCGGGTTCCTCTGACACTGCCGTCCACTTAGAAGAACACACATTAAGGCATATTGGTTGGATCGCTTTGCAACTTTGGATTGAATCTGCGCGGCTTCAATCCCGCTTGAAACCAGTTCACCAGCGTGACGCAGTCGAACACAGGGAGACCCAATTCTTCAGAGATGTCGGCTGAAAACGGCGCGAGGTTGGTGCATTCGCAGACGATCGCGCCCAGATCAGGATTGTCTGATTTGAACTCTCGGGCCGCTGCCAGAACTTCCTGCCTCAATGTCTCGAAGGCAACCGTCGCATCGCCCTCCTTGATCCAGCGAACAAATTCACTGCCGTGTGGCATCCCCTTCACTGGTGTGTCGAGTGGCACGTTCACCGCCTCGAAGTACGGGCCGTCAAGCACATCACCGTTGTAGGTCATCACCCCGACACGCTTCTTTGAACCTATGATCGTTTGAACCAGCGGCACTTGGAGAAGGGCCGACGTCGCCACCGGGATACCGCAAAAATCTGCGAGCTCCTTCTGGTAAATCGACAGAAACCCGCAAGTCGTGGTGATTCCATCAACTCCTTCATCGATTAGCTCGCGCGCCGATGCCTTGAAAGGTTCGAGAAGGCTCGCGTTGTGCAGATCTGTCATCTTAGCCGGCACGGCGTCATGGACGATCTTGTAGTTTACAGGGAAATCCCATGTGGACGCATTCCCGATATCTCCCGGATATCGAGTGAAATAGGTCCTGACCATGAGAATGCCGACATCGACTCCATAGAAAATCTTCTGCCCAACGCGGTTCGAGTCATAGTCAGCCATTTCAGTTCTCCTGGTTCACGTTTCGTTTGAGGGCTCGACTGGAAAAGCCTTCCCAAAGGTAGGCAAAGGCCAGCAGAACGAAGGCAATGATCGCCCGCGTCTCCATCGGCAGGATCTCGTGGCCGAGGGCACAAAACAGCCCGGCCGCAGTGAAAAACAGCCGTAGCGGTAAATTGAGCCGCCGGACGACATAGCCGATCGATCCAATGGAAAAGAGCGTCACGGACGCACAAAGGCCAGTGAATGTGAGTATGATTTCGAGGAGTGGGGCTTCCAGCGTGAGGCCTGGCGCGAAGAGGAAACTGAAGCCGGCGATGAACCCGCCGATCGCCATCCGGAAGGCTTGTCCGCCCGAGGCGAGGGGGTTGGCCTTCGCTATGGCTGCAGCCGCGTAGGAGGCAGCAGCAACAGGTGGCGTGGCGTCGGCCAGAACCGCGAAATAGAACACGAAGAGGTGTATCTGCAATAGCGAAGCATCCGTCGCTCCGGCAAGGATCGGTGTGCCGATCGCCGAGGTGATGATGTAGGCAGGAGTCGTCGGCACGCCCATGCCGAGTAGCAGGCACAGGGCGGCGAGGATGAGGACAAGCAACATGACCGAATCGCCGGCAAGCTCGGTCACGATCCCGCCAAAGGCGAGGATGAGTCCGGTATTCGTAAGCGACGCCATGATGATACCGGCACATGTAACGGCAACGGCAATGATCGCGATTGTTGCACCCGAATGAACAAGCGCACGGAAGATCGTCGAGGGATACATGCGCGTGTGTGGACGGAGCCACGAGACGATGACGATGGCGATCGTTGAATAGAAGGCCGCATGATAGGCCGAGAACCGCATCGCCATCATCGTGACCAGGATCACAAGCGGGATGGCGAGATGTATGTCCGGCAGAAGATCCTTCCAGTGCGGCATCTCGGACTTCGGCAGTGGCTCGATCCCCAACCGCTTCGACAGGTAGTGAACCGACACGAGGATTCCGAAGAAATAGAGCACCCCGCCCAGAAAGGCGGCGGTGACGATATCCCAGTAAGGGACCTGGATAAGTTCGGCCATGACGAAGGCGGCGGCCCCCATGACGGGCGGCATGATCAGGCCCCCGACGGACGCCGAGGCTTCGGTTCCCGCGGCCAGGCTGCCCTTGAACCCCAGCTTCTTCATCATCGGAATGGTGACGGATCCTGTGACGACCACGTTGGCGACTGACGAGCCCGACGTGCTCCCGAACAAGGCAGAGGTAATAACAGCGACTTTGGCTGGGCCGCCTGACAGACGGCCGGCCAGCAAGTTGCCGAAGGTCATAAATAACTTTCCGATGCCCGATTGCTGCAGGAAGGCACCGAAGATCAGGAAGGTCGCGACAATGGTAGCCGAAATCCCGGTTAGCAACCCGAAAAGCCCACTGCCGTTCATCATGTACATGGTTTCGGCAATATGGCTGAGCGGCATGTTTCGATAGTTCCACATGCCCGGTAACAGATGCGCGATAAACATGTAGAGAATCGTTAGCCCTGCGAGGATCGACAGCGCGATCGAAAGTGCACGGCGGACACCCTCAAGCACGAGGACGACCATAACGCAGGCCAGAACCACCTCGAGATCGGTAAGTGGGCTGATAAAAACGGCCCGGTCGTAGACGCGTTCGGGGTTCAGGTAGGCATAGAGAGGGGGCACGATCGATACCGCAGCAAGGACCCAGTCGAGAATGCTGGGCGGCGGCGCGTTCTCGTCCTCAATATCTTCGGAGAGCGTTGTTCGGTGTGCCGGGAAGAGGATGAAGATCGCCGGCAAGAACAGTGTGAGATGCAGGGTCGCCAGCTTGAGTGGTTCCGGGTAGCCCCACCCCGCATAATAGAAGTGCAACAAGGCGGCGCCGGCCAACCAGAGGTTTCCGATAATGGCAGTGATTCCGGTCAGATGTCGCATGGATCCGGCCCCTTGAAATGGATTTGGCCGCCTCCGGAGCGAAGGCGGCCACGGTCAGGTCGGATCAGTCCATGTATCCCATTTCGCGGTAGGCACGCTCTGCTCCGGGATGCAGCGGGACCGGCTGGTTCTGCCATGCAGTTTCAGGATCGAACCCCGACAGCGCACCCGAGATGTCACCATAGGCTTCCTGGTTCTCGAGGAGAGCGGTGACGATCTGATAGACAAGCTCTTCGTCGAGGCCGGCATCTGCGAGGACGACCGTCGAAAGGTTCGCGGCCATCACGTCTCCCTCAACGCCACTCTGAAGCATGTCATATGTTCCGGCCGGGATGGCCAGGCTTCCGTATCCGTACGTCGCGTTGAGGTGTTCAAGAAGGTCTTGCGGGAAAGGAATAACACGCGCGTCCCGACGGCCCGCCTCAACCTCAAGCGCGATGCCTGTAGGGGCCGCGCCGGCGCCGAGCAGCACGTCGATCTGGTTGTTCTGGAACGCCGCGACCAGACCGGTGTAATCGGCGCTGATGACCGAGCCCCCGGCTTCGCTGACGGTGTCACGGGTCGATCCATAGTAGTCGAGCATCCTCAGCATCGTCAGGTATTCTGAGGTCGCGGGATCGGACGTGCCGATGCGAATGGTCGGATCGGAGAAGATCTCCTCCAGCGATCGCGTTTCGTCGGCACCGACAATGACATGGACCTGAGAATTCATCCAGGTGCTTCCAAGCGATGTGAGATTGGGAGCCGCCGCATCGTAAGGCTCTTCGCCAGCCAAAGCTGCGGCAGCAAGAAAGTCGATGCCCATGCCGAGCTGGCTGATGCCCGCGCCGATCCGGGACGGGTTGTCGCGTCCGCCACCAGGGACGATCCGGATGTTGAGCCCGTCCACTTCGTCCATGACGATGTTTGCCAGACCCGTGGTCACCGTGAACCAGCTCCCGCCGACCGAGCCAGCGGCCCACTCGATGTTCTGCGCCTGTGCCACTCCAACCGACATGGCCGCGGCAACCGCTGTGACGGCCAAGGTCTTTCCGAAATTCGTGATCCTCATCGACTCTCTCCTGTTGCTGGATTGTACTCTTTTATGATGTATTGCATACCATCTTATAAAATTGTTGTAAACTTTTTCTAATGGTGTCACTCAGAGTCCTGATGCAGTTGAGCGATCTCGGTCAATGTGACCGGGTTGAACGGAGACCGAATTGTATAGTGCCCAACCTCGCTCGGGCTCTTCCCGGTCATTGCTGCCATAGTGGAACTCACGATCGGCCCGCAAATCCGCCCTTGGCACGGCCCCATGCCCGAACGTGTGAACGCCTTGAGCTGATTGGGACCGGGGCAACCTTCCGAGACCGCATCGCGGACTGCGCGTCGCGTGACCAGTTCACACCGGCACAGCAAGACGGCGTCGTCGTTCGGCACGAGAAAACGTTCACGCGGCCGGTAAAGCGACTCCAGAAACGGTCGCGCCGCACCGTCTGTTCTCAGCAGTGACTTCAGCTCGGCGGCACGTGTCTGCCGCGCCTCAGCAGCCTTCTCTAGGGTGTCCTCTGCAATTCCGAGGACTGCGAGCTCGCCAGTCAGGCCGGCGCTGGTGGCACCCCGTATTCCGGCACCGTCGCCCGCGACCCTGAGCCAATCAACATCTGTGCGCCCCATCTCGTCGGACATTGGCGTCCAACAGACCTGCGACTCTGACCAGACGTGCGCACACCTGGTCGACAAACTGGCGTGCACCGCTGGAATGACTCCCTGGTGCACAAAGGCAATGTCACAATCCACAGTGGTCGCAACGGAGCCCGCACGGTAAGCGATCGCTTCCAGCTTCGAGGTTCCCTGGAAGGAATAGTCGTCGACACGTTCAATCCGCACACCGGTGCTCCGGATCTCAGAAAGCAGGCCAAGCCCCTTCTTGAGGTAGCGCCATCCCCTCATGGCGCCCAAACCGTGCCGGAGGGCTGCCGCGCGTTGCCTGAGGGGAGTCGTGTCGAGTACGGCCTTTGGCCGCATGCCGGACCGCAAGTACTGGGCCACCACAAGATAGAGCAGCGGCCCGGACCCAACGAAAACAGGAGCCTCGGCGATGATGCCGCCGGACTTGAGCATGACCTGCGCCGCACCAGCCGTCATCACGCCTGGTAACGTCCATCCCAGCGTCGGGACAGGCCGTTCCATGGCGCCGGTTGCAAGAATGACGTGCGATGCCTTAATCTGTCGAGATCCATCAGACCCCGTGTAACAAACGCCGTCATGGTCGATTCTCCACACGCGGGACATCGGTCGATAGTCGGCGTCGCCTGCCAGGAACCGTTCAACCAATGCCCTTCCGTCGACGAAATCGGCCCCAAGGATAGAATCGAGTGTCGAAGAAAGAACGTTTCTGTAGATCTGCCCGCCTGGTGCCTCCTGATCGTCCAGCACTATCACCCTCAGGCCCAGTCCGCGGGCGGCTATGGCGGCCGTCATTCCTGCCGGCCCGGCTCCGACGATAATGACATCGGCACTCATTTGGGGCCGCCTTCTCGTTCGCTCGCACGCAGCAAATCCGCTGCGCCGCCCTGACGCTCGACAATCATACCGCCCCGGACCGGCAGTAGGCAGCTTTGTTGATTGGGCTTTCCGTCCACCGTGACGAGGCATTCGAAACAGACGCCCATCATGCAATAGGGCGCCCGCGATTTCTGGCCATCGATCTCGTGAACCGGGCTCGCCCTGTTCGGAAACTTCCCCCGAAAGAGCAATCCAGCAGCCAGGGAAACTCCTGCTGGCAAGTCAACGACAATGCCGTCGAGCAATATCCGCACGGTCGGCCTTGCATGGCCAGGATCGATCGCCTTAAACATCGAAACGCTCCGCCGCGAATGCCCGTGCAATGTCCGTGTCGAGCTCATGGCCCGCGATCTGCACGGCCATGTCTTCAGCGTGAAATGGGCTTAGGGTCACGCCCGAATGTACGGACACGACCGTGGCCTTGTGAATTGATCCGCGTCCAAACCCCCTCATCTGATACACGGGCGCCCCATCGGGGGTCATGATGCGCAAGGCCCCCCAGGTTCGGACGACCCCCGCGTTCTGCAGGTGCGGAAATGCCCGGATCGCCCGTTCTGCGGTATCTTTGAGAACGTCCACGGTTGTACCGGTGTCGTATCCCGCGTCTTCTGACGACTCCCCGATCACGCAACTCCCTTCAACGGTCTGGCGAATGAAGCTGACATTGAGCGGCAGGAACGGCTGCAGGCGTTCAGTCACCATGATCTGACCACGCACGGGACGCACGTCGCCGAAGAGGTTCAGTTGCGGAGCCAGACGCGCGTTGCCCAAGCCAGCGCAGAGAGCCACATGGTTTGTCCGGAACTCTCCTTGCTCTGTCTGAAGCACGAACCCTCCGGCCTCGGCCCTCAAATCCGAGACGCCACAGGACGCAATGTAGGCACATCCGTTCAGAGTGGCCGACTTGATCAGTGCCCGCAGAAGATACAGCGGGTTCGCCGTTCCGTCCTCGGCGGAATAGCTGCCGCCGAGGACATCTGGGCCGATCATCGGGAACAGCCGCGCAACCCCTGCATGATTGAGCATTTCGTAGCGATTCTCGATCCGCACACCTTGGGCGGATTTCTCCATCGTTGCCGTGCGCTTCTCGAGCTCGGCTTCGGAAAAGCAAAGGAAGACTGCCCCGCGCTTCTCGTAGTGAACGTCGATGCCGGTCTGTTGCCGAAGACGGTCTGCCAGCCCTTGCCAGTCCAACGCACTTTTTCTCGTAAGGTCGGCATAGGGTGGATTGCCCGCACCCTTTCCTTGAACCCAGACATTCCCCAGATTTCCTCGAGCGGCTCGAATGGCCACATCGCCTTCGTCGAGGATGGCGACGTCACACCCCCGGCGCGCCAGACCCTCCGCGACAGCGGCACCCACGATCCCGCCGCCGACAACTATGAAATCATGTGTCCTAGTTGCCATCTAGTTCGCCTAGCGAAACGCAGTAGTTATCGCCTGCTCCAAATCGGCCGTGAGATCGGCCGCTTGTTCCAGGCCTGCGTGCAAACGTACTACGATGCGGTCGTCTTCCCAGCTAGTCGCGGTGCGGCAGCTCCTCGGATCGGAAATCAGGGCCAGGCTTTCATACCCGCCCCACGAAAACCCGAGCCCGAACAGTTCAAGTGCTTCGACAAAGGTGACCGCTTGCGTCTTGTCGCGCGTTTCGAGCTGGATGGCAAAAAGCCCCGACGCGCCGGTGAAATCGCGCTTCCAGAGCAGATGATCGGTGTGGCTAGCCAGCCCGGGATGGAAAACGGTCGCAACCTCAGGTTGCGCCTGGCACCATTCGGCAATCGCGAGCCCGTTTGCTTGGTGCTGCTCAAGACGCACGGGAAGCGTGCGCAGACCTCTCTGCGCCACCCACGTGATGTCAGGGGCAACGCTATAGCCGACCCAATTGGCCGCTTCCTTCAGTTCGCGGTAGGCCTCGATGTTCTTGCAGGTCACGACGCCTAGCGTCGCATCAGAATGGCCGACGATATACTTGGTCGCCGCCTGCATGACGATGTCGGCGCCAAGCTCCAAGGGTCGATGAAAATAACCTGTCGCATAGGTGTTGTCGCAGCACACAAGAGCCTGCCGCGCATGAGCGGCGGTCGAGATGGCCGGAATATCCTGCACCTCGAACGTGAGGGACCCAGGTGATTCCAGAAAAACGAGGGTCGTATTGTCGGTCATGAGGTCAGCAATGCCCTCGCCGATCCTGGGATCGAAGTACACAACCTCCACCCCGATGCGCGCAAAGAACTTGGAGTAACTTCCCCGCGCGGGATCATAGATGTTGTCTGTGACCAGGATGCGCGAGCCAGGCGTCGCGAAGGCGAGTGCCGGCAAGGTGCAAGCCGCCAGACCGGACGGGACTGACAAACTGTAAGATCCTCCCTCAAGTTCAGAGACACCATCTTCGAAGGCGTAACCGTTGCGGGTGCCGAGCCGCCCATAGAAGATGTTCCCGGGCTCGAACCGGCATTTCTTTGCGGCCTCGATGTCGTGCACAGAGTCGAAAAGGAAGGTGGAAGCTCGTTCCAGCGGGGGATTGACGGGCCTGACGCCCGAGTTCTGGTTTCCCGAATGCACGAGCTGCGTCATGAGGCTAGTCATTGTCAGGGTCTCCCGGAGGCTATACCACCGGCCTACCGTATTGCACTCCATCTGTCAATATGGTATGCCATAAGGAAGAACTGGAAACCAGAAATGCTGAGTGGTATCTACTATTAAGGTATTGAGGTTGAGGAAGGCATTAATGAGCTTAACAGAACAACTTGGTATCTTGGAAGCCGACCGCTTGCCTGGGTCGCTGGTTCCAGACGACGGTTCGCTCCCACAGCAGATTGCGGCGGTGATCCGCCACCGGATCATTCACGACGAGATCAAGCCGGGCAAACCGATCCGAGAAAGGCAACTAGCCGAGGAACTGCAGGTATCGCGGACTCCACTTAGAGACGCGCTCAAAATCCTGGCGCTGGAAAAATTGGTGGAGCACATCCCCAACAAGGGCGCCGTGGTTATCGATCATTCGCCCGACGACATCTCAGACATGTTGCTGGTCTACATCGAGCTCGACGGACTCGGGGGGCGGCTCGCATGCAGGGTTGGGACCGAAGCAGATTTCCTGCGCGTCGAGCGCCAAATTCATCGGATGGAATCTGCAACGCGCGACAACGATCGGATTGCGTATTTTCGTGCGAACCAGGCATTTCACCTGGCTATCGTGGCCGCCTCCCGCAGCAGTTGCACCATAGAGTTCCACGCGAACCTCAACCTTCGTCTCCATCGCGTGAGGTATCTTTCAATCCTCAAAAACCATCAGTGGATGGACCGTTCCGATGACCATTCAAAGCTGCTTTCCGCACTGCGCGCCCGCGATGCTGCCGCCTACTCTGAGATCCAGCAGAGACACTTCTCGGTTGCTTGGCACCTGGTCGATGCTTGGACGAACCGTGCTCCCGAAGGCGAATAGATAAGAGTAGTACAATTCATGCTTCCTACACCGCCACGCCGATATCTGGGGACCCACTGGGGCACCTACGAGGCCAACTATACCGAGCAGCGGCTGACCGAACTACTGCCAATCGCGGAAGACCCTGATCCTTCGCCCATAGCACAAGGCATGATTGTGGCACAGGATGCTCCATCAAGGATCGAGCGCCCGGCTCTTCGCGCGGGCTTTTTGGAGCGAGTTCGCAATGGGTCTGCTCCAGAGGCGCAAACGGGCGAACGAGGTCGCGATACGTTCGTTGAACTGCCGTGGGAAGAAGCGCTCGACATCGCCGCTTTGGAAATCGACCGCGTGATCCGTACGTATGGAAACCATGCGATCTTCGGGGGCAGCTACGGCTGGGCTTCCGCCGGCCGCTTCCATCACGCACAAAGCCAAGTGCATCGCTTTCTCAACGGGATCGGTGGCTACACGCGCTCGGTACAGAACTACAGCTACGCGGCCGCGGACGTCATTGTCCCCCATGTCATCGGCGACAAGCGCGGTCTTGTCTCGGGACACACGCCGCTCCACCGGATCGCCCAGGAGACCGACACACTTCTGCTTTTTGGCGGCCTGCCACATAAGAACGCACAGGTGAGCTCCGGAGGCATTTCGCGCCACATCCTTCGCGACTTCCTTGACGAGGTGTCTGCGCGGGACGCGAGGATCGTTTCAGTCTCGCCCATCTCCGACGACACCGAATGTGCAGGCGTCGAATGGTTGCCGATCCGCCCCGGCACCGACACCGCTCTGATGCTCGGCATCGCCCATGTCCTGATTTCTGAAGGCCTGCACGACAAAGGATTCCTCTCAACGCACACCGTGGGTTTCGAGCGACTGGAAGCCTATGTCCTCGGCCACGGCGACAATGTCCCGAAAACCGCCAGCTGGGCCGCCTCGATCACCGATATCCCTGAGACGGACATCGTGGCCCTTGCGCGAACGCTCGCGGCAACCCGCAGCTTCATCATGGTCGCATGGTCGTTGCAGCGCGCCCGCTTCGGCGAGCAGCCTTACTGGATGGCCATCGCCCTTGCGGCGATGCTCGGGCAGATCGGTCTGCCAGGCGGCGGGTTCGGGTTTGGCTACGGGTCGACGAACGGCGTGGGCTTTCCAAACCGCAACACAGGCATGCCTGCACTGTCGCAACTTTCGAACCCGGTTGCGGACTTCATTCCGGTGGCGCGGATTGCCGATTGCCTCGCGCACCCCGGCGAGACCTACGACTACAACGGACAGACACGGACCTACCCCGATCTGCGCCTGATCTATTGGGCGGGTGGAAATCCCTTCCATCACCATCAGGACCTGAACCGGTTCCACGACCTCTGGCAGCGCCCGGAAACGATCATCGTCAACGAGAGTTTCTGGACAGCGACGGCGCGGCGCGCCGACATTGTCTTTCCCGTGGCGACCGCGCTCGAGCGCAACGATATCGTCGCGGCTGGCCGCGACAGTTTCATCACGCCCTCACACGCCCTGAGACCACCCTTCGCCGACAGCCGCACGGATTACGAGATATTTGCGGCGCTCGCCGAACGCCTCGGAACAATTGCGGGATTCACCGAAGGTCGGGATGAGGAAGCGTGGCTTCGCACAATGTATGACGCGGCACTGAGCTCGCATTCCTCAGGCGCTGCGCTCCCGCCGTTTGATGAGTTCTGGAAGGGTGGACCGTTCATTCTGGAACCGACCGAAGAGACACGGAACGCAGAACTTTTTGCCGAGTTCCGAAGAGATCCCGAACGAGCGGCATTGGAGACGCCCTCCGGCAAGATCGAGCTGTATTCAGAAACCATTGCAGCATTCGGATACGATGACTGCCCTGGGCACCCAGTATGGCTCGAGCCCGACGAGTGGCTCGGCTCTGACCGCGGGACGGCCTATCCCCTTCACTTGATCAGCAATCAACCGAAATCCAAGCTGCACAGTCAGTACGACGCCGGACCGCACGCCCGGGCGGACAAGATACAGGGTCGTGAACGATTGCGCTTGAACCCGGCTGACGCTCAGTCCAGGGGTCTGATCGATGGTCAAGTGGTAAAAATTTTCAATCACCGCGGAGCCTGCCTTGCCGGATTGGAAGTCAGCGAGGCAATTCGTCCCGGCGTTGTCCAGCTGTCGACAGGGGCGTGGTTTGATCCCGATTACTCTGATGCTCACCGCCTGTGCCGACATGGCAATCCAAACGTGCTCACGAAGGACATGCCTACGTCGCGCTTGTCACAAGGCGTGGCCGCGATGACCTGCCTTGTCGAAGTTGAAGCTTTTGAAGGCCCGCTCCCCCCAATCACGGTCTTCGAACGACCCTCAATCGACAGCTCTCGGATATACAAGGAAGAGAAATGATACGGATCGGTCACAATGCACGGCGCTCGCGTGCCATCGTCACAAACGGCACCGTCTACATGGGCGGACAGGTTGGAAAAGATCTGGACCGGAACATCGAAGATCAGACGCGCTCGGCGCTGGCAGGGATCGACGAGTTGCTGGAGCAAGCTGGCAGCAGCCGCGACAAGGTGGTGCACGTTACGATCTGGCTGAAGACGATGGACGACTACGATGCCATGAATGCGATCTGGGATGAATGGATCGACAGCAAAAGCCCTCCGACGCGGGCCTGCTGTGCGGTTCCGATGGCCGACCCTCGCATCCTCGTGGAATTTGTCCCGACCGCCGTCTTGTAGTCCAAGGGCAATTGAAGGGGGGCGCTGCCCCCCTTTCCCTTTCAGGGCTGAAGCAGGATCTGACCGGTCGTACGACGCGCCTCGAGATCCGTATGAGCCTCCGAGGCATCGGACAGCGCGTAGATCTTCGAAATGTCCGCGTTGACTGCGCCGGTCCTCACCGCGTCAAAGAGACGGTCAGATGCGCGCAGCAAATCGCTACGGTCCGCGATGTACGGAAAAACCTGGGGCCGCGCGAGCAACAGGCATTTCGGAGCCAGCACCGCAATGTTGACGGGAGGAACCGCGCCAGATGCGTTGCCGAAACTGACAACGCGACCGAACTTCGACGCGACCGCGATTGAAACGTCGAACGTATCCTTTCCAACGCCGTCATAGACAACCGCGCACCCCTTGCCACCGGTGATGGCGGAGACTCGCGCCGGCACGTCTTCCGAGCTCGAAACGATGACATGGTCGGCCCCGAGCGAGGAGATGAGGTCGGCCTTCTCCGGCGTGGACGTTATGCCGATGACCGTGCACCCGAGAGCCTTCGCCCATGTCACTAGCAACTGACCAACTCCACCCGCAGCTGAGTGCACGAGGACAATATCGCCCTGTTCGACCGGGGCGATGCGAAATAGGAGCTGCTCCGCCGTCATCCCCTTCAACATCAGCGCGGCGGCCGTCTCGTCAGTAATATCATCAGGGATCGCGACCATGCGCTCGGCAGGAACAACCCGTTGCTCCGAGTAAGCGCCAGGCTCTGTCATGACGTACGCGACCCGGTCGCCGACGCTCAGATCCTCGACACCGCAGCCAAGTTCTTCGACGATTCCCGCGGCTTCCATCCCAACGACGCCGGGGAATGTCATCATTGGATAGGCGCCAGATCGCACGTAGGTGTCGATGAAGTTCACTCCTATGGCCGTGTGGCGGATCAGAACATCACCCTCGCCTGGCCGACCAGCGTCCCATTCCACCCACTTGAACTCTTCTGGTCCACCCTTGTCGTCCTGAACGATCGCCTTTGACATGCTTTGCCCTTCCCATGCGTGTTTTGGTCACAAATTTTCGTTTTGGTATGCCATATTGACATTTAAAGCACAATAGTGCGAATCTGCAGTTCGAACCGCAAGTGTCTGGGCAACGCTGATGTATGCCTTAACCGGAACTTGCCGCTGGAGGAGACCCCATGAACATCACCCCCCCGATCGAGTACGAAGATGCGACCGCAGAGGTTCGCGCAATCTACGATGACATACGCGCGACGCGCGGCACGGACTACATTAACAACGTCTGGAAATGCTTTGCCCATAATCCAAAGCTGCTGCGACGCACCTGGGAGAGCGTGAAGGAAGTCATGGGGCCTGGCACACTGGACCCTGTCGTGAAGGAAATGATCTATCTTGCGGTCAGCATATCGAACAACTGCGGCTATTGCATTGCAAGCCACAGCGCCGGTGCGCAGAAGGCCGGCATGACCGATGAGATGTTCGGGGAAGTCATGGATATCGTTGGCATGGCGAACGAAAACAACAAGCTTGTCGCGGGTTATCGCGTCCCGATCGACGACGTGTATCTCAAGGTTCGTGGCGCCGACTGAGGCAGCAGGTCCACAGGACGACTGGAAAACGCGAGGGCCCCATGGCGAAACTCGAAAACACCCATCTCAAGACCGTCGAGCAGCGCCTGTTGTGGGTGTCGCACTGGATGATCCATCACGCCAACCACGTCCGGCCCAAGGTGGACGGGATCAAGATCGGCGGGCACCAGGCTTCCTCGGCCTCGATGGTGTCGATCATGACGGCGCTCTATTTCTCCGCGCTCAGGCCCGCCGACCGGGTCGCGGTCAAACCGCATGCCTCCCCGGTGTTCCACGCGATCCAATACCTGATGGGCCAGCAGACACGCGAGCGGATGGAGAATTTCCGCGGGCTTGGCGGCGTGCAGAGTTACCCGTCGCGCACCAAGGATGCGGGCGATGTCGATTTCTCCACCGGGTCGGTGGGTCTTGGCGTGGGCATCACGGCGCTGGCGGCGCTGGTGCAGGATTTCATCGAGGCCAAGGCCTGGGGCCAGGACATCCCGAAGGGCCGCATGGTGGCGCTGATCGGCGACGCCGAGATGGACGAGGGCAACATCTACGAGGTACTGCAGGAGGGCTGGAAGAACGGGCTGCGCAACACCTGGTGGATCATTGACTACAACCGCCAGTCGCTCGACGGGATCGTGCGCGAGGGGCTGTTCGAGCGGATCGAGAAGATCTTCGGCGCCTTCGGCTGGGACGTGGAGCGGGTGAAATACGGCGCGCTGCAGCGTGCGGCCTTCGAGGAGCCCGGCGGCGCGGGCCTGCGCGACTGGATCGACGCCTGCTCCAACGCGCAATACGCGGCGCTGACCTACATGGGCGGTGCGGTCTGGCGCAAGCGCCTGATGGACGACCTTGGGGACCAGGGCGACGTGACCGCGCTTCTCGACCGGCGCAGCGATGCGGAGCTGGCCGCGCTGATGGAGAACCTCGGCGGCAATTGCGTGGAGACGATGGCCGAGACCTTCGCCGCCATCGACCACGACCGCCCGACCTGTTTCCTCGCCTACACGATCAAGGGCTGGGGAACGCCGATCGCAGGCCACAAGGACAACCACGGCGGGTTGATGACCAAGGCTCAGATGGCCGAGTGGCAGGCCCACATGGGTGTGCCCGAGGGCTCGGAATGGGAGCCCTTCGCCGGGGTGGAGGACGTCGACCGGCTCAAGGAGTTCCTCGCGAGTATCCCGTTCTTCGCCGAAGGACCGCGCCGCTTCGCCGACGCGCGGCTCGACGTGCCGCAGATCGGTTTCTCCACCGACCGCGAGATCTCGACCCAGGCCGCCTTCGGCAAGATCCTCGACGAACTCGCCAAGGGAGACAGCGCGCTCGCTGCCCGGATCATGACGACCTCGCCCGACGTGACGGGCACCACCGGGCTCGGCGCCTTCGTGAACCGGCGCCAGCTCTTCGCCCGCCACGCGCTGCCCGACGCCTTCATCGAGCACCGCATCCCCTCAACAGCGAAGTGGAACTTCGCACCCGCAGGCCAGCACATCGAGCTCGGCATCGCCGAGATGAACCTGTTCCTGCTCTTGGGCGCGGCAGGTCTCGCCCACAGCCTCTGGGGCAAGCGGATCATCCCCATCGGCACAGTCTACGACCCCTTCGTCAACCGCGGTCTCGATGCGCTGAACTACGCCTGCTACCAGGATGCGCGGTTCCTGATCGTCGGTACGCCGTCCGGCGTCACGCTCGCGCCCGAGGGCGGCGCGCACCAGTCGATTGGCACCCCGCTCACCGGCATGGCGCAGGACGGGCTGGCGGCCTTCGAGCCGGCCTTCGCCGACGAGCTGGCGGTCATCCTCGAATGGGCCTTCGACTACCTGCAGCGCGACGGCACGGGCGACCAGGACGAGCGCACCTGGCTTCGGGACGAGACCGGCGGCTCGGTCTACCTGCGGCTGACCACCAAGCCGCTGGAGCAGCCCGGCAAGCGCGCCGACGATGCCTTCCGCCAGGGCGCGATCGACGGCGCCTACTGGCTGCGCCCGCCGCAGCCAAATTGCGCGGTCGTCATCGCCTACCAGGGCGCCGTCGCGGACGAGGCCATCGCCGCCGCGGGCCTGATCGCCGAGCACCGCCGCGATGTCGCGGTGCTCGCCGTCACCTCCGCCGACCGTCTCAATGCCGGATGGAGCGCCGCGCAGCGCGAGCGCGCCCGCGGCAACCCCGCCGCTCAAAGCCATATCGAGCGCCTGCTGGGCACCCTGCCCCGCTACTGCGTCCTCGTAACCGTCATCGACGGGCACCCCGCGACGCTGTCTTGGCTCGGCTCCGTCGCAGGCCACCGCACCATCCCCCACGGCGTCGAGCACTTCGGCCAGACCGGCACCGTCGGCGACCTCTACCGCCACTTTCGCATCGACCGCGAGGCGCTGGTGACCTCGATCAGCGAGATGACGGACGGGGCGCGGGCAGCGACCTTGCCGAGGGGGATGTTTATTCTTGGTGGATGAACAGACTGGATCGAAAGCTCCTCGACCGGTGCTGTCAGACGAATTCGAACCAGTCTCATCCTGGACAGTGACGCTGCCCCTTATCCCGCACAAAGGCCGCGCCACTTGGTCAGAGCGGCGGTACGGCTCTGCTTGAAGAGGTTTCTGGCGGAGAGGCTGCGTTCACTGTTGAAGTGGTTGGTGACGGAGGCGTGGACGAAGACGAACTTCTGCAGGCTTCGCATGCGCCGGAACCGGAGCATGGCGCGCTCCCGTCGTCGGAATGGCAGATGGGAGTTTTCTGCTCTGTTTTTTGCCCAGCGACCGGTTTCCAGTTGCGCTCCAGCGCCGATTTCCCTGAATGCGGCGCCGGACGAGCGAAGTTGATCGGTCGCGAAGATCTCGTCGAGATATCAGGGCCAGACGCTCTATCCAGTCACTTCGCCGTTAGTGACCTAAGACATTTGCGATGAGCGTGCCTTGCGAAAAGGCCCCGAGGAGCACATGCTTCATTCAGGAATTTGAAGCGCCAACCTCCCCACCAGGTTCCGCACATTGGACACATGCCACCGCCCGCCACGCCGCGTGAGGATGCCCCTGTCATTGAGCGCCCGCGCAATGGCCCGCAGGCTCGTATGCCCGTCCGTTCGGATCGCCTCGACGACCGGCCGTAGTTCTTCGGCGAAGTCATCAGCGTTCCGCGTGACCACTTCTCTCAGCGCCTCTCCACCCTTCCCAGCCCGCCTGAGTGCCCCTGCGCCGTTCGGGTTGCCCAGCTTGACCCCGCGTGCCTTCGCGGCTGCCAGAGCCTCCCTGGTGCGCCGAGAGATGGCCTCGCGCTCCTGCTCGGAGACTTGGCCTGTGATGCTGGCCATCCTGAAGTCAAGGGAAGGCGCGCTGCGCTGAGAAGAGCGGACCTCCGGGTTCATGCGCACTACGGCTGCACTGCGGACTTAGTGAGCTTTCGCTGCGCTTGCGCCAACGTCTGCTTGGGAAAAGTTATAGTCAGATGCCCTTGACGGCATTTCCGATAATTGCCTTGGGGCGATGCATGGCAAGTTGCCTCCGCGCTTCGTCATGACGCCCCAACCGCAGCAGGACACCGACTGACGCATATTCAATCAAATCACGCTGCGCGCGACTGCCACCTAGCCGTGCGTGATCCCAAAGCGCTTTTGTCAAAAGGTCATTCGCATCCGACCAGTTCTGATCAGCGATGGCACCGAATGCCTCAGCCAGATATCGCACAAGGTCGGCTGCTGGTCCCTTGGCACCTACAATGATCCGTTGCAGCTCCTCGGATCTTCCTGCCATCGCATATCCAAGTGCTGCATGTGCATCCGCAAAACCCAAGCCGGGGTTCGGAAACTTCTCTGCGGCATAGTCGCAAACGATCTGCCACCGTTCTTGAGGAACCTCAACACCCGAGAGCTCTGCCCGATATAGAACCGCTGCCAGATCAACCATAACATTTAACGGAGGCCCCCATGCCCCGCGCGGATCGATATCCCGGTCGACAATGCGCCACATCTCATCCGTATCGCCACGCGCCAATGCCCAGAGCGCAATATGCCAAGCGATATGGCAATGCATTTGGCCCTCTTTTTGATAGGAACGTTGCCAGTCCGTGATGAATGCATAACCCGCTTCTGTCTGGCCTGTTTCATAATAGAGATGTGATCGAAAATGCGCACCATGCGCATTCCGCGGATTGGCCGTTAGTGATTTATCAATGCTCTTTTCGGCACGGTGGAATTGGCCGACTTCGGCTTGCGCGAACCCCAACAGACCTTGGAGCCACCAGTCATCGCCATAATGGGGTTCAAGGATCTCAGCCAGCGCTAGGTTCTCGGCTTCGCGTCCCGGCTCGCCACTGAATCCGATCAGACTCAGGACGCCCAGACAGGCTTGTGCGACAATCACATCACGGGGATATTCTTGCAATTGATCACGCGCGGCCTGATATCCAGCGGCGTTTTTGCCGTCGATCAAAAGGCCGATGATCTTGATCTGCCGCGCTTCTCGTTCCGTCAGCGGCCCGTCGCATTGTTTGGCGAGATGAAGTGATTGTTGCGCACCAGCCCTATTTCCGACGAGCTGCCGATAACGCGCCAATACGATATGTGGGAGGGCGAAGCCTTCGTCTTCTTGGGTCGCCAGTTTGAGCGCGGCTTCAACGCCGACCTCGGCACCGAGGAACCGATCAAGGCCAAGAACATACGCATCTCTGGCCTTTTGCGAGTTCGTAGAAAGCGAACATCCGTATCTGTCTTTCATCCCCAGCACCATGTTTGAGCCAATGCTACAACAAACCGCACGAAATGTCTGTGACTTCGCAAAAGCGGTCGCTGATCAGTCGCACAGCATTCAGAACAATGGGCTCAGTGCTGACGTTCGCCGCATCCAGAATGAACTTCAACTTCGTGGGTGCTGATGCGTATTGCAGCTAGCTCGTCAATCTCTCCACCAAGTTCCTGACATTCGACACATGCCACCGCCCACCGCGCCTTGTGAGAATACCCCTGTGATTGAGCTCCCGCGCCATGGCCCTCAGGGTCGTGTGCCCGTCCGCCTGGATCGCCTCGACGACCGGCCGCAGCTCTTCCGCAAATTCGTCGGCATTGCGCGCCACGGTCGCTCTCAGCGCCTCTCCGCCCTTCCCAGCTCTCCTGAGGGCCTCCGCGCCGTTGGGGTTGCCCAGCTTGACCCCACGGGCCTTTGCGGCTGCCAGCGCCTCCCGGGTGCGCCGGGAGATGGCCTCACGTTCCTGCTCCGCGACCAGGGCCATGATGCCGACCGTGAGGTCATTTGCCTCCGGCATGTCGACGGCCACGAAGCGGACGCCGCTGTCTCTGAGGGTGAGCAGGAAGGCGGCATTGCGGGAGAGCCGGTCGAGCTTCGCGATGACGAGCGTTGCGCCCGTCAGTCTCGCAAGCCCCAGGGCTTCCGCGAGTTTTGGCCTGTCCGTCTTGCGTCCGCTCTCGATCTCGGTGAAGCGGCCAAGGATGGTTGCGGTGCGGGCGACGGCGAAGTCCTCGATGGCCTTTCTCTGCGCGTCCAGCCCCAGTCCCGACTTCCCCTGCCGTGCGGTCGAGACCCGCTCGTAGGCGACGAACTTCGGAACCGGCTTCTGGATCATCGGGTGTACAAACCTGCCTGACGTTGGTTGCGCAGGTCTGTACATCGCTCAGATGCCGTCGATGTCGTAGTCGTTTCTGCCCATGGGCGTCAGTTGACCGGGCGCTTGCCATTGTCCGGGACAACATTGCCCTTGATGTCCCGCTCGGAGCCATCGGCGTACTCGTAGACGGTCTTGAAGATGATCGTGCCGTCGCCGATCTCCTGGTCCCGGACGGATACACGGGTGCGGGCCGAAGGGGTCAGACCCATCTCGGTCATGTAGCGGCCCATCAGTTCAATCTGCTTGTTGGCGATCGAGAGCCACGGCGATTGCTGGACGTAGCCCGAGGGCATCCGGATCAGCATTGGAGTGGTCTGCAGCTTCTCCTCGGCCTCGACCCAGCGGGCCCAGGCCTGGCAATAGGCGGCGAAGGCGCCACGGTCGCAGGTCGTCAGAACACCCATCCCGTGGAGGGTCTTCGCCAGCCGCCGCCACTCCGCTCTTGCTGCCTTCGAGAGATGCCCAGGGCAGCGGGGCATACCATCGGGCGGTATTGGTGCATCCGGACCAGCGCGGTCGCGCAGCGCCACCGGCTTCGGCTTGCGTCCGGGCTTCATCCCCGCTCCTCAATGGCGACGCTCTCCGTCTCCAGAAGTCCGGGCTCTGCCGCCCGCGTCACCCGCACCGGTCCCTCGGCCTCGCGCCCGACGATGTTGATCGTCAGCGATTGCGGCACCTCATCGTCCCGATCGTTCTGCCAGCGCGTGTCCTTCTGCCCCAGCCACTGCTTGCCGAGCCAGATCAGCATCGTCGGGTTGCCACCCTGCGCCGTTACCCACTGTGCGCGCCGGAGCGAGGCTTTGCCCTCCGCAGAGTGTTTCTTGTAGAACTCCGCACATCCCCCCTCCCCCGCTTCCTTCAGCCGCCGGTCGATCGTATCCGAGGAGACCCCGAAGAAGGCCGCGCATTCCTCTGCCGTGCAATGGATGCGGGCGAGGTTGACGAGCTGATCGAAGTCGATCTCCTTGCGGGGACGGGCCATCAGGACGCCTCCCCTGCCCGCTCTGCCGCAACCTCTGCAAAGCATTTGCCATCCCCCTCAAGCACTGCCTCCTTCCCGGTAAACACCTCCCAGCGGCGCACGGCCACATCGACATAGGCCGGATCGAGTTCAACGGCATGGGCCAGCCGCCCGCAGGTCTCCGCCGCGATGATCGTGCTTCCCGAGCCGGCGAAGGGCTCATAGACGGCATGTCCGCGGCTGCTGTTGTTCAGCATCGGCCGGCGCATGCACTCGACGGGCTTCTGCGTGCCATGCACCGTTGCGGTATCCTGGTCCCGGCTCGCGATGCTCCAGAGCGTTGACTGCTTCCGATCCCCCGACCAGTGGCCCTTGGAGCGGACAGCATACCAGCACGGTTCATGCTGCCAGTGATAATGGCCGCGGCTGAGGACCAGGCGCTCCTTGGCCCAGATGATCTGCGACCGGATCTCGAAGCCCGACGCGACGAGGCTCTCGGCCACGGTTCCCGCATGCAGCCCGCCATGCCAGACATAAGCGACATCGCCCGGAAAGAGCGCCCAGGCCTCGCGCCAGTCGGCCCGGTCGTCGTTCAGCACCTTGCCCGTGCGCTTCGTCTCTGCGGCTCCCACAGCGTTCCGCCAGGCAGGATCATAGTTCACCCCATAGGGTGGGTCCGTGACCATCAGCGACGGCACGACACCGTTCAGCACGCGGGAGACTGTCGCGGCATTCGTGGCATCTCCGCAGATCAGCCGGTGGCCCCCGAGCAGCCAGAGATCGCCAAGCCGGGAGACGGGCGTTTCGGGAACCTCCGGTGTTTCCTCCTCGCGCGGATCGGCCCCCTCCAGTCCCAGAAGATCATCCAGCTCCTTCGCGTCAAATCCGAGGTCCCCAAGCTCCACACCCAGATCCCCGAGATCTCCCAGTTCCAGCGACAGCAGTTCCCGGTCCCAGCCCGCAGCTTCCGCGAGCCTGTTGTCGGCGAGGATATACGCCCGCTTCTGCGTCTCGTTGAGATGGGCCAGCTCGATGACAGGCACCTTCGCAAGCCCCAGCTTCTCAGCCGCCAGCACGCGACCATGCCCAGCGATGATCCCGTTCGCCCCATCAACCAGCACAGGGTTGTTGAAGCCGAACTCCCGGATCGAGCCCGCGATCAGCCCGACCTGGGCCTCGGAATGGGTCCGCGCGTTGTTGGCATAGGGCACCAGCGACGCCAGTTCCCTGAGTTCCACCGCCCGCGCGCCCGCAATGTCCGTTTCCTTACCCATGACCACCCGTCTGCCAAATCCGCGGCGCTTCGTGTGGCCGCACGGACATTGTACATCAGCGTCAAGTCATTGTAATCATGATAAAATTCGACATGGAGCGACAGGAAAGGACAATTTGGATGGGGTGGCTAAATAGTGGGTTAGTAACTCCGATTATGGCATGTACGCACTCTCGGCGGGCGACCTTGAAAAGACGGTTCACGGCTTAGCACCACTTCAGGAGATAAGTGCGTTGACGCTTTAATTGGCGAGTGACATGGGTTGTCGCATGAGAAATGCACAGGCAAATCGAACCGCTTTTGAAATTATTGAAAGACACTTGGTCGGAAAATCTGACGACCAAGACCTTTGCGAGGATGCTGTCTTTGTGGGGTCTTCTATTGTGGCAGTGCTCGATGGGGCGACAAGCAAATCTGGTCAGCGCCTGAATGGAAAGACGGGCGGAAAATGTGTAGTGGACGCGTTGATACATTATTTGCAAGAAATGCCGGTCGGATTGGATGGCAGAGCTTTGGTTGACGGACTAAGTGCCGCGGTCCGAGAGGCACTGGAAACAACCGTGCTTTGGGCGGATAGGCCGAATGCTGCGATTGCAGTTCTTGATCTGGAGTCGATGCGCGTAACGAGGGTAGGTGACATCGGCCTTATGATCGGCGACAGGAAATATGCCGCGACCAAAAAAATAGATGTTATCGCATCGCAGGCGCGTGCTGCATTTACCCATGCGCTTTTATGCCAACGTGAAGCTGATGCCACCGACATTTCAGTAGAAGATCCGGGGCGAGAGTTCATACTGCCGCTCTTGAAACTGCAGAGCGTGTTCCAGAACGATGCAGGAAGCCCATATGGCTTTGGCGCAATCGACGGCCGAACTGTCCCAGAAGCTTTCATTGATACTTTCGAGCTGCCGTTGGAGGGCGAGGTGGTGATGTGTACAGATGGGTATCCAATACTCTGCCCGCAGCTTGAAGCAGCCGAACATGTGCTGCATGAGAGCCTTGCGAATGACCCAATGCGAATAGGCATGTTCGCTGGTACGAAGGGATATGATGCCAAGAGTCAGAATTCCTTCGACGATCGTGCTTACGTGCGCTTGTCGATAAATGCCAACGCCTAGCGATCAAGCACTCTTTGAAAGTGATGAGCGACAGGATCTAGCCCAAGTAACTCATAGATTATCAACACCTGATCTGAGGGGCTCCTGTCGACTTCACCGTTCAGATAGATCTTCTTCAGATACTCACGGTATTGCTCGACCGATTTGATTTCCGTCAGTGGCAGATCGACGTCAATCTTTGTTTCCATTGGTGCCGGCATGAACCAGATCTTACTGGGTCTTCGATCCTGGATCACGGCAAACGACGCTTCCATCTTACAAAAACCGACGAAAATCGGGAAAGCTCCCCGCTTTAGATCTCGATAGTATCCAGCGAGTTGAATGTTCTTTGCGTAACGCCTCAGGCGTTCCCGGTCATAGGCTCGATGGCTGTCTTGTGGTATGCCGCCAGTTTCCTCAAGCAATTCGCGGGCCATGCCGAAACGGATCGCATCATCAAGGTTACCTGTCTTGTCGGCGCCAGAATGAAAGAAATCCATATACTCAAGCGAGCCTGAGCCCGACATCACGGAACGACCTGCATTGATGTTTGCACTCATTCTCTGAAAGCAAAGGACCGGAATCCCATCCGATGAGACCGCCGCGACAACAGATCCGATGTGGTTCGAAAGGCCATGCGTCTCTGTGATCGATTGCAGGCGAAATGTACGTTTGGAAGGTGTTTCACCCTCAATCCCGATCACTGGATACATTTTTAGGAGACTATCGCTGTGTATCTTGTTGTTCTCGTGGACGATGATCTTGGATGCGGCATCGTTGGTCACCATCGAGCAAAAATAGGTCGTCCTACCCAACTCTGCCGTCAGTTCACCGTCCTTGAGGTCAAGCGCACCAAGTGACATCTTTTCGGCATCAAAAAAGGAGCGCCCGTTGGTTACAGCCTCGCGACTAAGGATATCGAGCACTTCAATCTGGTCGTCGCGGAAGACCTCCTTTCTCGCGTTAAGGATATCTTGAGTGTCAAAGTGGAAGAATTCGTTCTTTGCCGTAGGGCGGCATTTGATGTGTCCGTCTAGCAAATGCCGCGAGACCCTCTGATCGAATTCAACCCAATTTGCCGTTTCCAAATCGTTGAACTGACGAACCCTAATGATTGGTACATCGGGATCCAGGCTTACAATCTTATTGAAGTGTAGCTCGCCGCCTTTTGCGTACGGTGACTTGGGGTCCGTCAAACGAGTTTTGCGAATTTTTAGGTCGCTGAACTCTCCTCCAAACGCGCGAGGTTTGTGAAGAAATAGGAGTTTGTAGATAAGCGTGCCTATCGCAACCAGAAGGCTGCCAACCGCCACGTAAAGCGTCCAGATAGAAGCGTCTTCCGAGAAGACCCTATACAAAGCTGAGGCCATCGCAAGTGCGGCGGAAACGACAGTAATCAGAAAAAACCTTCTACGCCAATGCTTGGCAACAAAGCGCATTACCGACCATCGTGTGTAGAGTTTGTTGGCAAACTTGCCTTCGGAAAACGTCTTCAAACTGAAAAATGTCTTTAGGACGTGTTGAGCATTGTCCCAGAACGTGGGTTCGCCAAGCGGGTTTGTCTTCCCAGTTTCAGCCATTTTGATTCACCTAAAAAAAGCATCAATGGTTACCAGTCAGTCGATGCTGGCCGGGTTGACGTATTTACGACCAGTTAAAGTGACTATCGGATTTTCGATTCAATTTCTGCGTAGGTACAGCGGAAACGGAACAATTCACGGATGATCAGACTCATTCGGAAATTCTCCTTGGAAACTCCAATATAACGGCTTCTTCTTCAATCTATGTGCTATCTGGAAGAATAACAACGTGGGCGCTTTCAGGCTTGGACTGGTACTTCGGTAGTGTCTCGGGAAGCCCCGATCAGTCCAGGCACGGCCTCCAGACTAGCCCTAGCTTGCTCAGCCGAACCCTCGACCCAGCACACACTTTCCAGCCGGGCCCTCGTCCTGACACCCGGTATCGCGCGATTTAAGGTACATTTCCCTACATGGGATTTTCCTTTGAACGACCCGCCATCCAGTGCCGTTCGCGCTTATGTTTCGTTCCTGAACAACCCCGGATGCAACGCCACCGTATCCTTTCGGCTGGTTGCTGTCAGGCCGTAGACCCACCATAGCTCTAGTCCTCTAAAAACTGGCAAATCGCTGAAGACGCTTTACCGAAAGTCTGCATCTTGCGACACTGATGGCGCCATGATTACACGCATTCGGTCTATGCTATCGAGACCTGCAACCCACCTTGTGGCCGGATTACTGCTGGCTGCTACGGGGTTTGTTTGGTGGTCGACTCCGCTCAAGGTCGTTGATGGGAGTTTGTCCGGTTCAGTCTCAAACTACTCAGCATTAGGGTGCGTTGGGTGTGGTTCCGTAATTGCAGAATTGGAGTTAGATGGCCAACCCATTCAAGCCACTGCCGGAATTCCGTTCATACTTGAACTAGGGGTCAAGCGAGTTCCAACGAGTGAAATCTTCGCGCAGATGAGTGAACCTGGGAGTTTTATCGGTCGTTCGAGAATTAACCTCGTCGGATCCAGAGTTAGGCTGCACATCGCGGGAGCCGAGATTTCACCTTCTGACCCCATTCAAGTTCAGGAAGGCAACAAATTAAGATGGTCGGTTAGGATTAGTGAGGTCGGAGATGTCGTTGGGTTTGTAGAGGTCCAAAGCGAGGTGTTCCCGAAAAGCTGGTCGCGCGCGCCGAAGTCTGACCTGGCCCCGGATGTCATTCGATTTGATGTGGCTCCGAACCATGCGAATTTCACATTGCAACAGATGTATGGTACGCCGGTGGCCTTCATTTTGGGCCTCCTTATTTCCGCATCAAGCGTCGTCCGCTTCTATTGGGCATGGATCGACCGCCGAAAAGCTCGCCAGACTGAAGCTGAAGAACGAGAGGCGAAGCGTGAGGCGGAGAAACCGAAAATCATTATGTGAACGACTTTTATGTTCATTGTCCGCGCACTTTCATCGCGCGCTCAATTTCGATCAACACAACATGCGGAACTCTCTCTGGTCGAATTGCGCATGCGGAGAACTTAGGTGAAGGAAACCTCAAAGTGGTGCTCCTTCGCCTGGAAGCTTATGCATGCCACACCTCTGTGCGATCATTTCCGAGGTTTTCGCCGAGTGAGCAGGAAGCCACCGACGTCAAAAAGCCCTCCGGGTTGGACGCACCGTGACAGATGTGTCGGATGTGACGGATAACTTCATTAGTTCCCCACGCGCGCGCGTGAGAGACAAACGATTTCACCTGTCACATCCGACACAATGCGGTGCTTCAGGGCGACGCTTCCGCTTCGGCCGGTTTTTGCTCTTCGCCGGTTTTCATCTCCGTACACCTTGTCGTGTCCCCTTTTCCGTCTTCGCCTTCACCCTGTTCTCTTTCGCTCTAACCCTGATGTGTCAGTTGGAGAGTCCCTGAGCAAAAGGCATAGGACGACCAGCCCCGGACTTTGCCGAGGTTGGTCCCGCTGCCTTCGCGTACGTGTCAGCCGGAGCCGCCCGTCGCGTCAGGCCCCCGAGGTCGCCAGGATCCCAGCCTCGGAGTTGGCCGCTACTTACGGCACCGGATCTGGTGCCGGGGGACGCGCTTCGGCCTTTCGGACTGCGCCTGACTCCTGTCCCCGCCCCGTGGTGAGCCCTACTCGGATCGGTGCCACGGTCATTAAACCCTCCGCCGATCAAGGCAGGTAGTGGCAGCTCTCGGCTGCAAATTACCCGCCCCAAATTTTAATTCCGGCGTAACACATTGAATAGGTTGACAATTAAAGCCAATCGACGACAGGAGGCGACACCTTCCCCCGACGTCCGGCGTCTGGGCTGGAATTCACATCCGATCAGACAAGGTGAGTCGTTGTGGTGATCCGGAACGTTGAGGTGGCGGCGGAGCTCAGCAGGGAGGTTGTGCCTGTTGTCCGGCAGCTCACGGTCGATCATCGGCTCATGCAGAGCCTAAGGATGTTTGCCCTAGGAGAGTTTGGTCAAGGAGTTCGACGAATTCAGCGAATACTTCTATCGCCGAGACTGGCGGGAGAACAAGAGCAACCACAGAAAACCTGTTTCTGCCAATATTAGGTCTTTAACGTCTGTGCCATTTCGTCAGGGCGCTGAAAGAACGCTAAAGTTTCTATTTTCACGTTCTTGGAAAAACGCGAATGCCAAGGGGTTGCCCCCTTTTACGTTCTGCATATCCTAGATGCAGAACAAAAGCTGAACGAGCAGTATTGATATGGTTAGAATGTCTTCAGGTCGGCAGGCAGAACTACCGGCAATGGTGTCCGAAACCAGGCTCGCGGACTATTGGGATATCTCTCAGCGTACTCTGCAGAGGTGGCGTTCCAAGGGGTGCGGTCCGGAGTTTGTCCGTATTGGTGGTGTCATCAGGTATCCGCTGGAACGGATCCAAGAGTACGAGCAAGAACATCGCGGCAGTGCTGGCACGCCATGAACCCTCTCCACCCCCGCCACATGACACCCCGCGAGCGCCGAGCGGAGCTCTGCCGCATCCTCGGTCTCGGGCTCATCCGGCTGGCGCAGTCAAGCGAACTACCGGGGCGAATGGGAGAAAGTTCGCTTCCAATCTCCGCCGACCAGAGCGGTCATGCAACTCCCTCGAACAGGAGACACGCATGACCAAGGATGGAATACCGGCCCGGCTGGCAGCGCTGAAGACGATGCCGACGGCAGACCTTAAGGCGGAATGGCAGGACCTCTTCGATGGCCCCGCGCCGCCCTTCAACCGCCGCTACCTCGAAAGTCGTCTCGCCTACCGCATTCAGGAACTGGCCTATGGCGGACTGAAGCCCGAGACCCTCCGGCGTCTGGAAGAGATCGGCGAAGAGCTCGATGGCGGCGACCGGCGGAAGCGGAGCAGGCGGGCCGATCAGGGGCGGCCCATCGTGGGCACGCGGCTCCTTCGCGAGTGGCAGGGGGTCGAGCATGTCGTGACGGTCACCGCGGACGGCTTCGACTGGCAGGGGCGGCCCTACAAGTCGCTCTCGGCGATCGCACGGGCCATCACCGGGACGCGGTGGAACGGCTGGGTATTCTTTGGCCTCAAACGGCAGGGAGGCCGATCATGACCTCCGCCACCATTCGAAAGCGCCGCTGCGCCGTCTACACCCGCAAGAGTAGCGAGGAAGGGCTGGAGCAGGCGTTCAACTCCCTCGATGCCCAGAGAGAGGCCTGCGAGGCCTACATCACCTCCCAGCGCTCCGAAGGCTGGGTGCTCGTGCGTGACCGCTACGACGACGGCGGGACCTCCGGCGGCACGCTCGATCGCCCTGCCCTGCAGCGGCTCATCGAAGACGTGGAGGATGGGCTCGTCGATGTGGTCGTCGTCTACAAGATCGACCGGCTCTCCCGCTCCCTGGCCGACTTCTCGAAGCTCGTCGATGTCTTTGACCGCAATGACGTGACCTTCGTGAGTGTCACCCAGTCCTTCAACACCACCACCTCTATGGGACGGCTGACGCTGAACATCCTCCTCAGCTTCGCCCAGTTCGAACGGGAGGTGACCGCCGAGCACATCCGGGACAAGTTCGCCGCCAGCCGCCGCAAGGGCATGTGGATGGGGGGATATGCACCGCTCGGCTACCGGGTCGAGAACCGCAAGCTCGTCATTGACGACGAGAAGGCACCCCACGTTCGCTGGATCTTCAACCGGTTCCTCGACGTGGGATCGGCCACCACGCTGGCCCGCGAGGCGTCTGCACGAGGCCTCACCACCCAGCACGGCAATCCCGTCGACAAGAAGGTCGTCTACCGGATGCTGAACAATCGGCGAGGCCGTCCACAAGGGCGAGAGCTATCCCGGTGAGCACGATGCCATCATCGACCGGGAGACATGGGACAAGGTCCATACCATCCTGAAGGAGAGCCCCCGCAAGCGCGCCGCCAATACCCGCGCCGACACGCCTGCGCTTCTGAAAGGTCTGCTCTTCGGTCCCGATGGCGCGGCCTTCTCCCCAAGCCACACCCGCAAGGGTGGCAGGCTCTACCGCTACTATGTCAGCCAGACAGTTCTCAAACACGGCAAGGGCACCTGTTCCGTCGGTCGCATCCCTGCCAACGAGATCGAGAAGGCCGTCATCGATCAGCTGCGCGCCGTCTTCCGCCAACCCGAGATCATCCTTGGCGCCAGCAGGACCACAGCGCGGCAGGGAGCGCCCCTGGACGAGGCTCAGGCCCGTCAGGCCCTCACGGAGCTCGATCCCCTCTGGGACGAGCTCTTCCCCGCAGAACAGGCGCGCATCGCCCAGCTTCTGATCGAACGGATCGACCTCGGGACAGAGGGTTTTGATCTGCGGCTCCGGGTGGATGGGCTGCAGGGGCTCGTTGCGCAGTTCTCCGACGTGGAGGATGCCGCATGAAGCACGCAGCCCCGGACACCATCACGCTGCATGTGCCGTTCCGCCTGCAGAAGAAGGGCGGGCGCAAGGAAGTCGTCTTGCCCCCGGAAGCACCGCTTCCCGCCGTCGTCGACACCACGCTCCTCAAGGCGCTCGGTCGGGCCTTCCGCTGGAAACGGATGCTGGAGAGCGGGGACTTCGCCACCATCGGGGATCTCGCCCGTCATGAGAGGATCACACATTCGTACATGACGCGGGTGCTCAGGCTGACATTGCTCGCACCGGAGATCGTGGAAGTGGTGCTGGAGGGAAGGCAGGGAGAGGAGCTCACTCTGGCCGCTGTGATGGATGGATTTTCGGTGCAGTGGGAGCGTCAACTGGCTTCCTTCACGTCGGCCCATCATCCGACTTCAAGTCCTCCCCCGACTGAACGATCCGCATCTGATCCTCCGGGAAGGGCCGCACAAGCCGATACGCTTCGTCGCCAGAGCCATCCAGCCAGGTGGCATGGTCAGCGGGATCTAGGATCACCGGCATGCGGTCGGGATGGATCTTCCGCACGAGATCATTGGGTTTTGTCGTCAGGATCGTGAACGTATCGATCTCGACCAACTCATCCCGGTAATTGCCGCGGAATTGCCGCCACATGCCTGCAAATGCGAAGGGCGGCCGTTCGTCGTCTCCCTGCACCCCGAACCAGTAATAAGTTGCCGGTGCCTTGCCCTTGGCTTCACAGAACGACGTTGCCGGCACGAGGCAGCGCCGCTCGGCAAAGCTCGATCTCCAAAAGGACGACGACCGCACCTTGTCGTCGCGGGCATTGTTGACGGCTTTCGGCAGGATCGGCTTGCCTGTCTTCTTCGAGACCTGCGGCATGAGAAAGCCCCGGTGCATTCGCACGAGCTCCCGTTGACCATCCCCACTCTGGCGCATGACCGGCGCCTCGTAGCGCGGGAAGATCGCCGGCAGCGGCGGCTGGTTGCCGAGATGGTCGTTGCCAGCGTCCACACCGAACAGGTTCCGCATGGCGTCCACGGGCATCGTGTTGCTGAAGAGGTTGCACATGGCCAGAAGATGAAGTCCCAAACCAAACTTGGCAAGCGCGCCGACTTTGCAAGCGATCCTGGGCTCAGGTCGTAGCTACCCCGCGCTCCTGATAGACTGCCATTGTAGGCCCTGCGATTTCCCGGCATGAACATGTCCCATGAACCGCCCAGTCCTGGATAACCAGCGCGCCCGCCGCCTGTTTCTCGACCGCCACCTGTTGCTTCGCCCGACTGGCGGAACCGGCCGGGGCGCCGATCTCGAAGGTGTGCTCGACAAGCTGGGCTTCGTTCAGGTCGACAGCATCAACACTCTGGCACGCGCGCATGATCTGATCCTCTGGTCGCGCCGTGGCCAGTACCGCCCGCGGGCGCTTGAACACCTGGTCGCGCGCGACCGCTCCGCGTTCGAGCACTGGACACATGATGCCGCCATCATCCCGATGCAGTTCTACCCGATGTGGCGGCTCAAGTTCTCGCGGGAGGAAGCGCGTGCCCGGGAACGCTGGCCGGCATGGCGTCGGGATGGATGGGAAGACGAGATCGATAGCGTGCTGCGCCATATCTCGGATACGGGGCCGGCCTGCTCTCTCGATGTCGGCACAGACGAGCAGAAGACGTCGTCCGGTTGGTGGGATTGGCACCCTTCGAAGACGGCTCTCGAATTCCTCTGGCGTTCCGGACAGCTCGCAATTTGTCACCGGCGCGGCTTTCGGAAGTTCTACGATCTGGCCGACCGCGTGATCCCCGCTGAACGCCTCCACCAAAGACTGGATGAGGAGGAAATCATCCACCGCGCGATGAGCCATGCACTCTACCGGCTCGGCTTCGGTACCAGCGGCGAACTTGCCGCGTTCTTCGACATCGCAACGAAGAGTGAGGCGAAAGCCTGGTGCGCCGCGCAACTTGCCGCGGGAGGGATCATCGAGGTCGATATAGAACTGGCCGACGGCTCCCGCCGACGCAGTTTCACAACCGTTGAAACTCTGGATTCAGCTGCCTCTCAGCCCGATCCTTCGTCCCGGATACGACTTCTCTCTCCCTTCGATCCTGCCCTGAGGGACCGCGCGCGAACCGAACGCCTCTTCGGATTTCACTACAGGATCGAGATCTTCGTGCCGGAAGCCAAACGCAAGTACGGCTATTACATCTTTCCCGTCCTCCAGGGCGACCGGTTGATCGGGCGGCTCGATACCAGCCGCAAAGGCAGTACTCTGCTCGTGCGCGCCTTCTGGCCCGAAGCCGGCGTTCGCATGGCAAAAGCGCGCATCGCCGGATTGGAAGCGGAGCTTGAAAGGGTCAGGGCCATCGCCGGTGTTGATGGCGTTGCATTCTCGGATGATTGGTTGCGGGCGTGAGAAGTCAAGGTCCTGAAGCGAACGGCCCGAAGCCGACATTCGGAGCCGGCTCTGATGCCGCACTGCGGCTTCCCGAGACCAGCCATTCATACATCGTTTAGCATTCTCAACTGGTGAAAGTCAGCTGTGCGGACGAAGCTGCCGTTTGGAAGCAAAGCGCAAAGGTCTCGAGTGGAGCTGGATGCGAACGGTTCGGTTGTGGTTAGGAGACGTGGAAAGTCGACATTCGGTATCCGACCCAACTCAGTCTTTCAGCTTAATCGCCACAACGGTCTTGCGTTTGTCTTCGTCAGGTTCATCCTGCGGGCCGTTGGGATAAAACTCGACACGACTGGCGAAGTGGTCACCGTCTGGCGCGGGATGCATGTCGAAAACCAGATCGTTTTCCCGCGACCAGTCGATCAGGACGCCATTCACCTTCGTCAGATGGCGGTACGGTCCGACATAGGTCAGTTCCGCATAACGCCCGGCTGGCAGGATGCCGCTTTTCAGCGCACCGGTCGCCGATTGCGCTGAACTCGTCTCGAACCCGAATTCCATTTCCAGTTCCGGCATCTTGACGATGTTATACTTGAAGATCGCAGCGCCCGTTCCCGCGATGCCTTGCCTGTCGATCTCAACGACCAGCTTGTCCAGGGTTTCGGTCGCAACCTGACCGATAGGCATCACCACCTGACGCCGTAACGAGACGTAGTGTCGGGCGGCGTAGTCAACGACCTTAGGTGTGCCGATGTTCATGTATTTCTTCGTCGATTTCTTGCGCCTGACGCGCTTTGGCTGCTGCAAAATCCGCCGCTACCCCGTCTATGCGGGGGCTGCCTTTTGGCCGCCAGTCCTCCAGACCGAACAGCAAGAGATAGGCATCGAGCAGATCGAAACTGCTGCTCCAGCCCCGGCTGTGACCGTCCCGCTCCGCACGGTTGAGGAACGGTGTTTGTTTGAACAGCATCCGCGTGGTACCGTCTGGCTGCGCGATGAAGTCCATCTTCACAACTGTCTCAAAGCCGTCGCCTGCGTTTGTGTAGGTAAAGCTTAGCCGGCGCGGTTCATCGATCTCGATGAACTCCCCGAAGATCACATGTGCATGGCCGGGGCCAGCTGTCATCGTGCGTCGCCATTTTCCGCCCGGGCGAAAGTCCTGCTGGCACTCGCTTAGCGCGCAACCTTCGGGGCCATGCCAGCGCACCAGATGGTCTGGGTCTTTCCACAAGCTCCAGACCAGCTCCCGCGGTGCTGCAAACACCCTGTCGATATCGAGCGTCAGCGCGCGTTGCTCTGGTGTCGCATCAGTTTTCGGCATCTGAGTCACCTTTCTGTAGCTCGGCCAGGTAGTCATCCATACGGTCGAAAGCTCCTTCCCAATGCTTGCGATAGCTCTCCACCCAATTGGCGATCTCGGCCAAAGGCGCTGCATTGAGTTGCACCGGTCGCCATTGCGCATTCCGGGTGCGTTGGACGAGGCCCGCACGCTCCAACACCTTCAGATGCCGAGAAATCGCTGGCATGGAAATATCGAAGGGTTCGGTCAACTCCCCGACCGACGCCTCTCCCTCGCTCAGCTGCTGCAGGATGGCCCTGCGGGTCGGGTCGCCGAGTGCAGAGAATGTGAGAGATAGGGAATCTGCCTGCATTTAACGACTCCATTACTTAACATATATGTTAAATACGATTTTTCCGAAGGCGTCAAGATGCAGTGGCGCGTATTGAGCGTTTGGTCACTGACTGCGTCGAGAGGGAAAACGATGACGAGAGCCGCAGACACGATCACTCGGTTCTAACGTTCCCGTATCTCGCAAGTCGAAAGTTGAGCAGGAAGTTTTCTTAGAAGGCAGTCTTGGCTTTGAGATTTCAGTGCCCGCATTCTACGATTGTCTCAAGAACTCTCGTGTGTGCGGTGAACTTCCGCTTACCGCCATTCTTGTCGTAAAGAATGGCTTGGGATCTCTGTGATTTGTCATCATCCTGGTAAGCTAGTTGCATCTTTCGCCTAGTCTAATTTCGACGCCGGTCGCATCTCCAACCAAAGATCCCTGACGGGCAACGCCTAAAACCCCCTCAAAAAGCCATTGTGTATCAACGGGTTAAAGCTGAACACCAAAATGTGGCAGTCAACAGCTTTGGAGAACTTGGACCGGAGAGAGCGCTTTCGGGCCTCTTAGCGCAGAAAGCAGTGAACAGCCTTTCGGCTACAAGTCTTTAAAATAACGGAAAAATCACGCAGTCAGGCGCGGGAGAGAAACGGTTATCGGGGATTTGTGGCGGAGAGACAGGGATTCGAACCCTGGATACGGTCTCCCGTATACACACTTTCCAGGCGTGCGCCTTCGACCACTCGGCCACCTCTCCGCTGGAGCCTGCGTTATACAAAAACGAAACCGGAAGGCAAGGGGCGACGGCCGTTAAATTGAGATGTCGCCGAGACGACCCAGCGAAACGTCGTATCGCCGCCGCTCACTCACCGGCCGCTTCCCGGCCGCCCATGGATTTCGCCAGTTCTTCGGGGTTACGCAGCCAAAGGTCGCGCTGTGCGAACGGGATCTCTATGCCTTCCTCCGTGAACTTCTCGTAGATCTGATAATTCATCTGGCTCTTCACGGAGAGCATGTTGTTCACATCCCGCAGGATCGCGCGGATCTCGAAATCGAGGCTGTCGGCACCAAAGCCCATGAAGAGCACCGCTGGTGGCGGCGTACGGATCACGAGCGGGTGGTTTTCGGCGATATCCTTAAGCAGAGCCTCCACTTTCTTAACATCGGTTCCGTACGCCACCCCGACAGGCACGATAACCCGGCCGTTCATCGACCCATGCGTGTAATTCAGAACCGTTCCGGCGATCAGCTCCTGGTTCGGAACGATGACATTCGACCGGTCGAAAGTTTCGATCTCGGTCGATCGTACAGAAATCTTTCGGACGTAACCCGAATAGCCGGCGACCTCGATCCAGTCACCCTGCTTGATCGGGCGTTCGATCAGAAGGATGATGCCTGACACGAAATTCGACACGATGGTCTGCAAACCGAAACCGACGCCGACGGAAAGCGCCCCGGCTACGATGGCGAGGTTCGAGAGGTCGAGGCCGGTAGCTGTTATGGCGACGACTGCCGCGACAAATATGCCAAGATATCCCACACCGGTGGAAACTGCATTTTGGCCGCCAACGTCCAGCTTGGTGCGCGGCAGCACCGTGCGGCGCAAAGCCGATTGCAGCGCTCGGGTCAACGTGTAACCGATGCCGAATACTACGATCAATGCCAAGAGGTCCGTCAAAGAGATACGGCTGCCACCGATGCTGATACCGTCGCGCAGCCAGACCCACGCCTCCAGCAGGTCGCTTTGCCGCGCCCCCCAGATGAGGGCGAGCACCGGCAGGCAGGCAAGAGCAATCAGGAAACCGGCAAAAACGGGCAAGAGGCCAAAGCTGTCTCCACTTTGGCCATCGCTGTCGTCCGACGTCTTCATTACAGCTTCCAGCAACCGCAGGAAGGTGGCGAAAAACACGTAAGCCGCGCCGAAAACGCCAGCGCTCATTACAAAAGAGAAAAATACATAGTCGGAAAGGGCCGTGTAGCCGATGGCTGCGAGCAACGGACTGACGATAGCCACGAACACAGCCAACTTACGCAAGACCCGTACAGAACCGGTGCCAAAGGCATCCATTACCTGCTCATCACCTTCGCTTTCAACCTTGCCGGCCGTCAACGCCTTGGAGAACAGAGCCGCAAGTCGCCAGAGTGAAAGCGCGGCGAGCAGCAGGACCGGGAACTTCAGCACCGCCGCTATTGTCTCGTCGGCTTGCTGTTGTTCAAGGATCGCAGCCAGGAGGAATTGCAGCGCGGCGAACAAGCCGAGAATCTGCGTCCAGAATGAGCCAGCATGGGCATCTTCATCGTTCAGCGTCACCAACCTGTATCGTTCTATCGCCGGAGCAAAGATGGAATGTCCGATCCAGTAGGAGAGGATCACGAAGGCCGCAAACTGCGGCAGCGCCGCTACCACGGCGTCTCCAGCGGGGCCGAACAGGTCCAATGTCTTCAGGCCAACAATGAAGAGAGCAGCCCCGACTGACGGCACGATCAGCCGGGCGAGATTCAGTACCGTTCCACCCCAGGCAGAGGCCTTGCTGGCGGAACTGCGTTCGAGGTATGCCAAAACCCAACCGACAATGCGCCTGCGCACCACGAACAATAGCAACAGACCGAGCACCATCATGACGCCCGCGAACGGCAATCGCTGCAATGTGCGTTCGCGCTCAAAACGGTTATCGAGCGTAGACAGCACTTCACCCTGAAGTTCCTGGAAATACGAGACCACTGCAATCGCCGCGCCAGGCCAGTTCTGCGGCAGGACCGGTGATGGCCCGAGAGAGATCAGACGATTGGAAAACTGTGTGCGCATGCGGGAATCGATCCGCGCGAGTATTTCGGCCGTGTCTTCGCGCGCGGCGCGGGCCGCAAGGAGGTTGGCCTGTGCCTCCTGAAGGCGCTGGTTGAGGTTGACCCGTTCGGCGGCCACGGTTTCCGCTTCGGTTTGCCCTTCCGCGGGCTTCGGACCCAGACTTTCGAGCGTTGCCCGGATGCTCGCCAGTTCGGCCTGTGCAGATTCCTCAGCGCTCAGCGCATCGCTGCGCTGCTCGGCGAGATCGGAACGTACGGCATCGAGTTCGGCCACCGTCGCCTCTTCGGAAGCAATCAGCGTCTCGCCCCGCTGCACCAGGCGCGACCATGTCGCGGTCTGCGCGGCGATGCTCGTATCTTCCTCGGACTGCGCGTGAAGCTGCGGTGCGGCCACCAGCAGGCAAAGCGTTAGGATTCCAGACAGGCACAGGTTGGCGAGGCGGGCATAGGTCGCTAATTTCTGATCAGTCATTCTCGAACACGGTTGGGAGTTCTAGTGGGTCCCGTTGCAGGAACAGCGGCACAGGCAGGTCCTTGCTGCGCAAGAACTCCGGGTTATAGAGTTTGGATTGGTAACGGGTTCCGTAGTCGCAAAGCACCGTCACGATGGTCTTGCCCGGCCCCAGATCACCGGCCATGCGCACCGCACCGGCGATATTTACACCGGACGACGCGCCGAGGCACAGCCCCTCGGTCTCCAGAAGGTCGAAGATATAGGGCAAGGCTTCGGCGTCGGAGATGTTGTAGGCGTAATCCACTTCCAGACCTTCGAGGTTCGCGGTAATACGCCCCTGCCCGATACCCTCTGCGATCGAGGAGCCTTCGGATTTCAGTTCGCCCTCTGTGTAATAGCTGTAAAGTGCCGCGCCGTCCGGATCCGCTATGCCGATCTTGACGTCCGGGTTCTCGGCCCGCAGGCCCGCCGCCACTCCGGCAAGCGTCCCGCCGGAGCCCACGGCACAGATGAAGCCGTCCACCTTCCCGGCCGTCTGCTGCCAGATTTCCGGCGCCGTCGTCTCGACATGCGCATCGCGGTTGGCGGTATTATCGAACTGATTGGCCCAGATCGCGCCATTGGGCTGCGTTTCGTTCAGCTTTTTTGCAAGACGCTCGGAATAGCGGACAAAGTTGTTTGGGTTGCGATAGGGAGCTGCCGGAACCTCGACCAGGTCGGCTCCGGCTATCCGGATCATGTCCTTCTTTTCCTGACTCTGCGTCTCGGGAATGACGATCACCGTCCGAAACCCCATGGAAGAGCCGACAAGAGCCAGGCCGATGCCAGTATTGCCGGCGGTGCCCTCGACTATCATGCCTCCCGGCTGCAATTCACCGGCCTCGATGGCCTTGCGGACGATACTCAGCGCCGCCCGGTCCTTCACAGATTGGCCGGGGTTCATGAACTCCGCCTTGCCTAGAATTTCGCAGCCAGTGAGGTCAGAAACCTTGTTCAACCGGATCAGTGGCGTGTTGCCGATGGCGTCGGCAAGATTGCGGCGCAGGGTCATTGAAGGTCTCTTTCGGTCAGTGGCGCTCGGGTCCAGAACCTAGTGCGCCACCCAGTTGCCTGCAAGCGATTAACCCCAGAGCGCCTCTAACCGCTCCTTCCGCGCCGCCAGCGCCATCAGCGAAACAACGATGGGCGCGTTCGCCGCTTCGCCACTTTCCAGCGCTGCCATGGCGGTCGCAAAAGGCACAATCATGCTGCGAATATCCTCTGCCTCGCTGGCCAATCCATGAATGCCACCTTCGCCGCTCAGGTCGGCCTCTGCCAGGAAACAGGTCATGTTCTCGGTAAGCGCTCCCGGTGAACTGTAGAAAGAGGTGATCTTCTCCATCCGCCCCAGTTCCAATCCCGCCTCTTCCTGTGCCTCGCGTCGCGCCGCATCTTCCGGGGTCTCCATCCGGTCCAGCAGTCCAGCAATCACCTCGAGGCTCCATGGATTGCTGTCGCCCCGCGCGACCGGTGCGGCCCGAACCTGCTCGATCAGTAACACCGTATCGCGCACCGGATCCCATGGCAGCACGGACACTGCGTCACCGGTTACCATGACTTCTCTGTCCACAGTCTCCGACAAACCACCGCCAAACGTGCGAAAGCGGAAGTTCAGCGTTTCTGCCGCGAAGAAGCCGGTAAAGTTCCGACGGCGATGGAGCTGATGAATGCCGTCCCTGCCGAACTCGGAACGAAGGTCCGCAGGCTGAACGCCCGCGGCCCGCAGCGACGCCACCGCCCGTCGCATAGCCCCCATACGCAGGATCATTGGCCCCTTGTGTCCACCATCGGGATACACGGCCATTACATCCCTTGCCATCGCCAGAAACAATGGCTTCTCTGACTGCTGCCAATCCTCCAACCTCCAGTCCTCCGCCGACAGATCGACTTCATCATTTGGCCAGAAGATTTCCGCGCGGAACATCTCGCCCGCACAATCAACTTCAACCTCGATCAGATCGAATGAAAAACAGGCTTCGAAATAGACCAGCCTCGCTACGGCCTCATCAGACATATTGCGAAGTAAAAGACCGGGTGCGGCGGCATCTGCGTCTTTCACCAGACCGGGATAAGGTCCTGCTGCGGTCTTCGCCGCCCGAACCCCGCGCGCCGTGCCTACCCGGACATCCGCATCGGAAAACTCCGGCCCCAGCGCTGTCATCAGGATATCCTGATCGCGTAAGGTCCCGTAGACAAAAATATTCGTCGCACCGCTCATCGCTTGTCCTCCAGCCTCTCCGGCCACCGCATATCCGCGGCAGCACAAGAATAAAAGCGTGACGGGGTGATCCGCTGCGTGTTGATCTGCGTAACAAGATCAGTAACGAACAACGGTAGAAAAATGACAAATTGGCATCCCCATGCCGAGCATCTGGCAGGTTACGCAAGCGGCACTCTGTCCGATGGCATGAGTCTTCTGGTCAGCGCCCACCTGACCTACTGTCCCGCTTGTCGGAGGCAGGTTTCTCAGCTCGAAGCCCTGGCGGCTAATCAGTTCCATGACGACGTCACAGGAATAGATGCGCCGCGGCTAGATTTGGCACTGGCGGCCCTCGACGAACAATCAACAGATTTGCCACTCCAAACACCCAGAGCCGCACCCGGCAGTCCCCTGCCCGCTCCTCTTAGACACGCCCTCGGCGCCGATATCGACGAACTTCGCTGGGGTATGCGTCTACCCGGTGTGAGCGAGTATGTGCTCGGCGGATACGAAGGTGAGAAGGTCAGTCTGATGCGAGTTCGTCCCGGTCGCAGAATGCCACACCACACCCACGATGGTGAGGAGGCGACCCTCATTCTCTCGGGCGTCATGGAGGATGATGGCAAGACTTTCCAAACGGGAGACCTGGCCATCGCCGACCATCGTGATGATCATCAGCCGCATGTGACCGGGGACGAAACTTGCTACTGTCTGATTGTCCTGTCCGGCACACTGCGCTTCACTGGGCCTTTCAGCCGATTCCTGAACGTTCTCCCTGGCTGAATTGGTGCCTTCTTTGATTTTACGTGTGGTTAAAGGGCCGAACCATGAGCGTCTTTGATCAGATCGCCCGTCCCAAGGACGGCTCTGTCTGGATCACCGGCGCCAGTTCTGGCATCGGTCGCGCCGTAGCGTTGCGCCTCGCACAAGATGGCTGGACGGTCTATGCCACAGCAAGAAGTGCGGGGAAACTTGCCGAACTCGAAATTGAAGCGGAATCGCGCCCCGGAAGGATCATCGCCCTGCCCGGAGACGTCACCGACCCGACGCGCATGGCCATTTGTCTCGCCGAGATCACGGCCAGCGGCCCCTTGGCAATGGCGATTCTCAACGCAGGTGTCTACACACCGATGCGGGCGACGAACTTCAAGGCCGAAACAGCCCGTACCATGCTCCGCGTCAACCTCGAAGGCGTTGCCAACGCGCTGGATCCGCTGCTGCGCTACTTCATTCCGAGAGGGACCGGCGTAATTGCCGTAACAGCATCTGTCGCCGGCTATCGCGGCCTTCCCGACGCGGCAATTTACTCCGCCACCAAGGCTGGACTGATTGCGATGTGCGAGTCACTTGCCATGGACGTGGTCGACCTCGGCATCCGCCTGTCCGTAATCAATCCGGGGTTCGTGCGAACAGAAGCCACCGCCGTCAATGATTTCGAAATGCCATTTCTGATGGAACCGAAAAACGCAGCTGATCGAATTGTCGACGGTCTTGCGCGCCCGGGTTTCGCGATCACCTTTCCGCGTCGTTTCTCACTGCTCCTGCGCCTCATCGGTTTGCTACCGAACAGAAGCTATATTGCCGCGATCAGAACGATGCTCGGTTGGCGTGCCAAACCCTGAACCTGCGTAGGCTCAGTCCCAACGCTTGGCGGCATTTCTGGCCAGAACACCACAGATGATGCCGGTAATCGCGAAGATGATCAAAAGCTTCGGCTGTGCAAGCAACAGGAAGAAATACTCTCCGAAGGCGGCAAACATGTTCTTGATCGCCTCCATTGGGTTCGCCCCCGCAAGTTTCGAATCGAGGATATCGTCGATGACCTTGGAAATCGCGCACATGAAAAGAATTGCGACCGTCACGGTAATGGCGGAGCGAAGTCCCAGAAACACGCCGCTGCCAGTCTCAACGGTCGCCTTCTTCCCCAGACCGTACCATCCGTGATATAATCCGTATATCCCGAACACCCAAAGAAGCCGTGTCTCATATCGCTCCAGCCGTTCCTCCGGCAGGTACGCTGTCACCACGTAGACCATGATCAGAAGCGAGAAACTCACACATATCGCAGCCACCAGCCTTGCCGCTGTCGGCATCCCCAGCGCATTCTCTATGCCCATTGCCCGTTCCGTTCTTCAATTCGTCCTGAACCGCGCCCCGCCTTTTCAGCTTGGCCGCGACACGCTGATCTGCGTGACATCAGTTGTGCCAGACAAGAAGCACGACGCACAAGAGGCCAGATAGTAATTCCACATCCTTCGAAAGCGTTCATCGAAGCCAAGTGGTGCGATGTCGTCCCACTTTTCATTGAAACGGGCATTCCACCGCCGCAGGGTGTCGGAATAGCTTTGGCCGAACTCATGACTGCCGCCAAATAGCAATCCCGCCTTCTTCACCTCTGCCTGCAAGACGGACGGGCTGGGCAGCATGCCTCCCGGAAAGATATATTTCTGGATGAAATCGACGCCCTTGCGATAGCCGTCGAATAGGCGGTCCTCTATGGTGATGATCTGGAAAGATGCCCGTCCGCCCGGTTTCAACCTTTCCCGTACGGTATCGAAATAGACTGGCCAGTATTTCTCTCCGACGGCCTCGAACATCTCTATTGAAGCAATGCCGTCGAAGCTGCCGCGCTCATCGCGGTAATCGCGCATGACGATGTCGACCCGCTCGCTTAATCCGGCCTCGAAGATCCGCTTCTGCGCAAAGTCCATCTGCTCACGGCTGATGGTCAGACCCGTGACCTTCGCACCGCGCTTTCCCGCCGCATACTCGGCAAACCCTCCCCAACCACAGCCGATTTCCAGGAGATGGCCACCCTCGGTCACGCCAATCTTGTCGCATATTGCTGCGTATTTCCGTTCCTGTGCCAGAGAAAGGTCTTCGGAATCCTGCTCGAACAGCGCGGAGGAATAGGTCATGGAACTGTCCAGCCATTGGCTGTAGAAAGCGTTGCCCAGATCGTAGTGATGGGAAATGTTCCGTCGCGCCTGTCGGCGGGAGTTTGAACGCAGCCAATGCCGCGCGCGCTCATAGCTGCGCACCACGCCCGTTCCCGGAACCGCCCGTGCGACTTCCGAATTGGACAGAAGCAGCACGTCGAGCAATGCCTGAAGGTCGGGAGAGTCCCACCAGCCATCCATGTATGCCTCTGCGAACCCGACATCGCCATCCCGCAGTATGCGCCCGAACAAACCATTGTTGCGAATGAACATAAGCCCCTCCGGCCCGGGCTCTCCGCCCGTTGCACGGAAAACCCTGCCGTCCGGCAGCACGGCGTCCACACGTCCGCACTTTATCCTGCATAGCGCCGCAAATGCCGGCTGAAACCAGCGCGGCAGGTCGGTCTCGCCGCGTGTTGACGTCAGAACCTGATGCGTCATTTCTCACCCCCTAATCAGCCCCGTCTCAGCGTGGCTTTACCTCGACGATCGCTTTCCCCTTCCGCTCCCGCAGGAACGGCACCCCTTTCAGCACCAACCGCGCCGCATGCCAGTGGATCTTGACGATGACCATCACCGTCATCAACGGATAGGCCACTAGTGCCCGCGCAAGCGCCCCGGTCGTCAACGTCTCAGCCCTGCCGGTAAGCGTCGCAATTAGCGTCTCTCCCTCCTGCCCAGCCTGTCGGATCCGCACGGCAAGTTTTTCCCCCGGACTGTTGAGGGCAAACCGGTAGACTTGATCTGGACCGATGAAGGGCGAGACATACATTTTCTTGTCCTGACGCTGACGATACATACCACCCGCCGCCTCCCCAGCCGACAGAACGTAGGCCACCTGCCCGCCAAACGTGTTCTTGACCTCGTATATCAGGCTCTTCAGTCGGTCGTCCCGATCATAACAATAGTAGATCGACAGCGGATTGAATCCATAGCCGAACATCCGGGGAAAGCTCAGCAACTCGATCCGCGCCGGGTGCGGCAGTCCTTTCTGTTGCAACCTTTTCTCTACCCATGGGCGCAGCGGGCTGCCGTCTCGGGCGCCATGATCGCGATCCATGATCGAGAAAACACCGAAACCATTGTGTCGCAATAGCGCGTTGTTCGCGGCGATCTCTGGCAGACGGTCGAGATCAACAAGCGTCGTAAACACACTCATCCGTAGCCGGTGCCGTTTCGGGATCAGCCGCATGTGCATAACATCGCCGCGATACAGGCGCGCTACCGGTGAACCCGTCACTCGGCCGCCTCCGATAGAAGAACACGCGCAGGCTCCGGCATGTCCCGCGCCCAGGCCGGCGTTGCTCCCAGCGCCGCGGCCACCTGCAAACCGCTCCGCAAGCCATCTTCGTGGAAACCGTATCCGAGCCATGCACCAGCATACCAGACACCGCCGTTGCCCTGAATGCCGGCGATTTCGGCTTGTGCGGCAAAGCTGTCGCGGTCGAAAACCGGATGGGCGTACTCGAAAGAACCGTGAACTCGCTCCTGCGCGATCTCGACCGCTGGATTGAGGCTGACAAAAAGCGGATACCGTTCGTCGATCCCCTGCAGGCGGTTCATCCAGTAGGTCACGGGTGCTGGCCGGTCGAGGTCCGCCGCGCCGCCATCCGAAAGGAAATTCCAACTCGACCAAACTTTGCGCCGACGCGGCATCAGCCGCTCATCGGAGTGCAGAACGGCACGGTTCGGACTCGTTCGGAACCTCGAGAGCAGATTCTCCTCCGTCACATCGCGATCCGACAGCAGCAGCCGCGCCTGCGGCCCGTGGCAAGCCAGCACAACGGCGTCAAACACCGCCTCGGACCCATCGCGGAACCGGAGTTGCGGGGCTCCCCGTCGAACGACTTCCACCACTTCCGCGCCGCTTCGCGCCCTCGTGCCAAGTGCCGCGATCACTCTGCGCACATATTCACGGGACCCGCCGTCGACTGTTCGCCAGCGCTGCATCGGCGCCATGCCATTCATCAGATCGTGGTTGCGAAAGAAGGAAACAAAGTTTTTTGCCGGAAAATCCAGCATGTCCCGCGTGGGCGTAGACCAGATTGCACCGCCGAACGGCAGCACGAAACAATCCCTGAACCAGCGCGAATACCGCTCTTGTGTCAGCCAGTCTCCGAGCGAAAGCCCGTCCAACTGACCTTTGGCAAGTTGTGCTGGCGCTTCCCGGTTAAACCGCAATATCTGCATCAGACCGGTAACATGCGCCGGGTTCAACAGGTTCCGCCGCTGAGCGAACAACTGGTCAAAGTTGTCACATGCATATTCTACCCGCCCGCCTCTCACTGAAATGCCGAAGGACATGTCGGACCACTTGGTAGGTACACCCAGGTGCTCGAACAGTCCGGTCAGGTTGGGATAATTGCGATAATTGTAGACGATGAAGCCGGTATCCACCGGTACCTTCACGTCTCCGAAAGCCGCATCTACCGTATTGGCATGTCCGCCGAACCGGTGGGACGCCTCGAACAACGACACGTCATGGGTGTCCTTCAGCGCCATTGCAGCGCCCATACCTGCGATGCCGGATCCGACGACGGCGACCCTCATGCGCCGTTCCTGAATGGCAAGGCTTCACCAATTACAACGTTCATCCCTTGTACTTCCCGTATGCCGCCAGCGCCTTCTCCCGGCCCTCCTTCAGGCCGACAATCGGCTGCGGGTAATCGTCATCCGGCGACATATTCCAGCTCTTCGGAATTGCCTCGAAAAAGCTCAACGCCGTCTCCGTTGGCGCGTCGTTCCCCTCCGCAAGCCACGCAGCCCGATACGTACCTTCCGGATCGAATTTCTCGCCCTGAAGCGCCGGATTGAAAACGCGAAAATAGGGCGCGGCGTCCGGACCGGATCCGGCTGTCCATTGCCAGCCAAGCGCATTCGAGGCCGGATCCCAGTCGATCAGGCACTCTTCGAACCAGCGTTGGCCCACACGCCAGTCCGTCATCAGGTGCTTGGTCAGGTAGCTTGCAACCAGCATCCGCGCTCGGTTGTGCATGGTGCCGGTAACATACAATTCGCGCATGGCGCCATCTATCATCGGCTCTCCGGTCATGCCGCGCCGCCACCGCTCCGCTGCATCATTGTCTTGCTGCCAGGGAAATCCACCCCACTCTTCCCGCCAGTTGGCGTCGATAATGTGCGGAGTGTGGAACAGCAGGTGGTAGGCAAATTCACGCCACACCAGCTCTTTCATGAAGGTCTCAGCTCCGGTCTTGCCTTCCTGCCGAGCGCGGTCCGCCGCGTGCCAGCACACGCGGGCAGATATCTCGCCAAGTGAAAGATTCTGCGAAAGACCGGAGGTGCCATCACGGTCCAGTCGGTCACGATCCGCCTTGTAGGTATCGATTCCATGAGCAATGAACGAGCCGAGCCGGCCCGCCGCGGCAGCAGCGCCGATCCGCGCATGCCGCCCGACGATTTCGGCGCCCCGCTGCATGGCCTGCCCGAGTTGCCAATCCTCCAGAACATCACTGTCCGGCCAGTCCGCTGGCGCGTCGAAATCCGGAGGAGACAGCGGCTCCGCCGGTTCCCGTTTGCTCACAGCCCGCCAGAAAGGGCTGAACACCTTGTAAAACTCGCCTTCGCCCGTCTCCACGGTCCATGGTTCATACAAGAGGTGACCGGCATGGCTGCACGCCTCGATGCCAGCCCCCTTCAGCGCGGATTTTACGGCGCTGTCCCGGTCTCGCGCTGCGGGATCGTAGAGTCGCGACCAATGCACCGCCTCGGCACCGGTTTCACGAACCAACGCCTCCAGCACGTCCAGTGCCAGGCCCCGCCGCAAGATCAGGCGGCTGCCACGTTCTTCCAGAGTTTTCGCAAAGCACGCAATCGCCCGCTCCAGCCGCCATCGCGGTGCCGCCCCCAGCGCTTCGGTCTCCGGGTCGAGAATGCATACGGGAATTAGGGGACGCCCGGTCTCCGCCGCCGCCACGAGTCCGGGATGATCCGACAGTCTGAAGTCACGGCGAAACCAGAAGATCAGTGGGGCAGTCATGAAAAGTCACGGTCTTTCGGGCAGTTGCATCTCAAGCATATACGCCGCAACCCTCCGACCGGATCATGTCTCGCGTGATATTCGTTCAGCCCCTCTGGCCCAGCACCTTATCCAGCGCCGTTAGCAACCGCTCGACCTCGGCCGCATCTGTATAATGCACGAAACTCAGCCGCAGCACACCATGCTCCGGATCTTCTCCCATCGCTTCCAGAACCCGCGTTGCATAGAAATCGCCGCCGCCGGCAATAATCCCTTCCGAGGCAAGGGCCTCCGCCAGCACATCCCCGCGCGATGCATGGCGAAACGCCACGGTCGGAACCTTGCCCTCGCCGCTGGCGGGGCCCAGCAGGCGTATGTCGTTTCGCCCCCGCAAATAGCTCAGCAACGGCGCCAGCCGCACAGCTTCCGCACTGGCCTGCAAGCCCAGCACACGGCGCGCCCGTTCCGCCGGTTCGGCATCTGCGCCGAAATGATGCGCATGCACGGCATCCACGTAGTCGGCCATCCCGGCGCAGGCAGCGACCTGCGCATGATCCGGTCCAGCCGGGGTGAAACGCTTGTAGCGAACGTCTCCGTTGAAAAAATGCGCTTGGTTGGGCAACCTGTCCGCCAGTTCCCGCCGCAACACCATGATCCCCTGATGCGGACCATAGGTTTTGTAGCTGGAAAACAGGTAGATATCCGCCCCCAACCCACCGACATCCGGCAGCCCATGCGGCGCGAAACTGACCCCGTCAACACAAGCCACGGCCCCTGCGGAATGGACATCCTCCACCCAGTTCGCAACCGGATTGACCTGTCCGACGATGTTCGAACAATGCGGAAAGCATACCAGTTGAACCTTTTTGTCCAGCAACCGCAGCAAATCGCCGCGATCCAAGGCGCCGGTATCACGGTTCACCGGCCAGACGCGCACATCTATGCCGTCCGCAGCCAACCGCCGCCAAGGACCGGAGTTAGCCTCATGATCCTGATCAGTGACAATGATTGCATCACCTGCAGACAGCATCTGACGGAAAGCCTGCGCCAGCACATAGGTGTTCTGCGTCGTCGATGGCCCGAAGGAAAGCTCATCCGATTCAACGTTCAGCAGCGCTGCCAGCCGCTCGCGTGCCTCGTCCATTTCCTCGCCGCCTGCCTTAGTCGGCGCCGCCGGACCGTAAGGCTGCATCTTGCGTTCATGATAGAAGCGGGTCAGACGATCGATCACCTGTCGGCACGTATAGGAACCGCCGGCGTTTTCGAAAAACGCCAAGTCTTGTAGATCTGGTTGGGAAAAGGCCGGAAACTGCGAACGTATGAATTCTATGTCTAAATCGGGCATTCGCATCTTTCCGCTTGGCCCGGCCCCGGGCGTTACACCCGGAGCCGGAAATTGAGTGTCTCAGGCCTTTTCTTGCATCAATCCGCGCAAAATTGCCCAGCACATCAACAGCAAAACCAGCGTGAATGGCAAGCCCGTGGAAATCACCATGGCCTGCAAGGCGCCGAGGCCACCCCCGATCAGCAGCACAATCGCAACCGCGCCCTCGAACACGCACCAGAACACCCGCTGTGGAACCGGCGCATCGACCTTGCCGCCCGCCGTAATCGTATCGATCACAAGTGAGCCGGAGTCAGACGAGGTGACGAAGAAGACGATCACCAGCACGATACCGATCAGGCTGGTGATCGACGCCAGCGGCAGCCCTTCCAGCATCGCGAACAGCGACAGTTCCGGGCTGTAACTGTCGATGACGGTTGCCTTCACCGCACTTGTCGCAGGGTCCGTCAGCACCTGGTCAATGGCGGTGCCGCCAAAAACGGCCATCCACAGAACACAGACGAGGCTGGGAATGATCAACACGCAGGTGATGAATTCGCGCACGGATCGGCCACGGCTGACACGTGCGATGAACATGCCCACGAACGGCGACCAAGAAATCCACCATGCCCAGTAGAAAGCCGTCCAACCCTGCATGTAGGCAGTATCTTCCCGACCGATCGGGTTCGAGAGACTAACAAGGTTGGTTGCGTAAGCACCAAGACCAGCCGCGAAATCGGAGAAGATCGTCAGCGTCGGGCCGGCCAGCAGCACGAACACGAGCAGCAACAGCGCCACGCCCATGTTGATCTCGGAGAGAACCTTGACGCCCCCATCCAGTCCCCGCAGCACCGACACCAGCGCAATCGCTGTGATCCCGCTTATCAGCAGTACCTGCACGGTCGTGCTTACAGGGATCCCGAATATGTGTTCCAGTCCCGCATTCGCCTGTTGCGCCCCAAAGCCGAGCGAGGTCGCCAGCCCGAACAATGTCGCGAACACCGCCAGCGTGTCGATGATATGGCCTGTCCAGCCCCATACCCGCTCACCGAAAATAGGATAGAACGCAGAACGGATCGTCAGCGGCAGCCCCTTGTTGTAGGTGAACAACGCCAGCGCGAGCGCGACGATCGCATAAATCGCCCAGGGATGGAGACCCCAGTGATAGATCGTCGCCGCCAGGCCCATCTGCCGCGCCGCATCAACGTTCGCCGCGATGATACTGCCGTCCTCGGCAATGGGCGAAGGCACACCCAGCGGTTCCGAGATCGCCATGTGATAGACCGGCTCCAACACACCGAAAAACATCAGGCCGATGCCCATGCCCGCCGCAAACAGCATCGCGAACCAGCCGATATAGCTGTAATCTGGCGTCGCATCCGCACCACCCAATCGGACGCTGCCCCACGGGCTGACAATGAGGAACAGACAGAACAGAACGAAGATGTTCGCCGCCCCGAGGAAGAACCAATCGAAGGTGCTGGTCAGCCACGGCCGCAGCCAACCGAACATTGCCGATGCATGCTCCGGCAGGACCAGCGCATAGAAAACGAACGCTACGATAGAAAGCCCCGATATCATGAAAACCGGGTTGTGAATGTCGAAACCGAAAGGCCCGACCGCACCCTCGACGTTGTGTTGACCTATCTCGTATTCGGTCTCGATCAGCGCGGATGCGCCGTCAGGGGCAGGAATGCCCTGCCCCGTCGTGTCGTCTGCCATGACTTGTCCCCTGTATTCATTTTCTGTGTAACGAAAGCATGCGTCAGCATCGACACCGCTCCGTTACAAAAGCGACACAGTGTATGACACTACCGGCGAAAGGCGGTGCTGAGGCCGCCTCGGAAGACCGTTCAGGCGTTCACGTCAACGACAACCCTGCCCTTGACCTGACCCTTCAGGATATCCCGCCCGAGTTTGGGCAAATCCGCCAAGGTTGCCGGCTGAACCATCTCGTCCAGCTTGCTCATAGGCAGATGTCTGGCGATCTCACCCCATGCCCGCACGCGGTTTTCATAGGGCTGCATCACACTGTCGATGCCGAGAAGGTTGATCCCCCGCAAGAGAAACGGGATGACCGTCGCCGGTAATGCTGCGCCCCCGGCCAGACCTACGGCAGCGACGGACGCTCCGTATTTCATCTGGCCAAGCACACGGGCAAGCATAGCACCACCGACTGCATCGACACAACCCGACCAGCTTTCGCTTTCCAGCGGGCGCTTGTTTGTCTCGTTGATTTCCTCACGTGGCACGATCTGGCTTGCGCCCAATGATTTCAAATAGTTCTCGGTCTCCGGCCGTCCGGTCACCCCCGCAACCTCGTAGCCCTTCGCCGCGAGTATGGCAGTGGCAACCGACCCGACACCACCAGCCGCGCCCGTCACCAGCACCGGCCCGTTTCCGGTCTTCAGCCCATGATCCTCCAACGCCATTACCGCCAGCATCGCCGTAAAACCCGCGGTGCCCACAGCCATGGCCTGCCGCGTCGTCAGTCCCTCCGGCAGCGGTACCAGCCAGTCGGCCTTCACACGTGCCTTCTGGGCATACCCACCCCAGTGAGCCTCACCCACGCGCCAGCCGGTCAACACCACCTTGTCGCCAGGCTTGTACCGGTCGTCAGAGGACGCCTCCACAGTTCCCGCAAAATCGATGCCCGGCACATGCGGATACGCCCGCACGAGCCCGCCACCGGGCCCCACGCACAGACCATCCTTGTAGTTCACTGTCGAGAAATCCACCGCGACGGTGACATCGCCCGCCGGCAGCCTGTCCTCGGTGATCTCCTGAACGGACGCGGACGTCTTGCCCTCCTCGTCCTTTTCCACGATCAGCGCATTGAATCCCATGCCTGTGTCTCCCTTGCTCAAGCTGTTACCTGTCCGGTCCGCGCCAGTCGATCGGGCAGATCTCGGCCGATTTTCCGCCGAAGTCCCAGACCCGCCCCTTGTCCCGCAGCCGACTCTTTGTGCCGCGTGCAACGAATATGTCGGGCCCCATCCAGTAGCGCGTGTTCTTCACCACCACCGGTTGGCCCTCGTGCCCCAGCACCTGCTCGATTTCGCCCTGTAACTTTCGCCCGACCGTGATCCGCCGCGTCCCGCCGTCCCGCTCGATGACAACCGATGTTCGCTCTGCCCCGATGACCTCACCGATCAGCATAGACAATAGCCCGGTCGTTCCGCCGGCCTTTCCGGAAAGGATCTGCGCGACGGCGTCGAAAGCCGCAAAACTCGCCGTGTCATCGACATAGAGCGCCACCTTCCAGTTTCCTTCGCCCATCCGTCCGGGAATGTCCGCCAGCAAGCCGATATTGATGCCCGAGAGGTCCACCGTCCCATAATGGCCGCTGTCTACGGCAATGGCCATCCACGCATGGCAGTGACCTTCTGTCGGCGGATGCGCCCCGAGGCTGATGACACAGGGGCAGAACACCTCGCAGGAACAGTTGAGGAACAACTCGCCCTTTATCGCCCACTCTGTTCCGGGGCCCTGCTCCGGCCGCGTTCCCGGCAGGCGGCTGTCTATTCGTGTCCGCGCTCTCAGCCTCTCGGTCATGTCTGCCCCCTCATACCAGCTGTATCAGATACCACATCGCCGCCAAAAGAAAGCCCAGCCCAAGCGGTCGCGTTAGCCAGCGGCCGATGTCCGGCAGCTTCTCCAGCGTCATGATCAGCGTGGCGATGCCCATCCACAAAAGGTTCATTGCCCCACCCACAAAGCCGATCATCATGATCGCCCAGCAGCAACCGATACAAAACAAACCAATCCTGGCACCCATCCACGCGCCTCCACCAAACCCTGGCCTCCAGTCCGCCAACAGGTGCATCAATGGGCTGCGACAGTGGGCAAGGCACCGCTCCTTTGCGGAGGTGAATTGATACCCGCCCGCCACTGCCAGCAGCACCGCCGAGAACAGGACGGATTGGCTGCGTCCCATCGCGCTCAACCATCCGGCCTGAAGAAAACCGTGATGCGCCACAGCAACCAAGGCGCCGAAACCGAACCAGGAGAAGAGGTAGCCCGAAATCAACCCGACAAACCCGGCCCGCGTCCCCGCTCCGGTGCTGATCAGATCTTCATAGGTTCGCGCCGTCGGTACGAATGTCGGCCCCATCATTGCGGCCATCATTATGATCCACATCGGCATCAGGACCGTCAGTGCCATCATGGCCGCACCGTCCATGGCCATGCTCCCGGATCCGGCCATACCGGGCGACATGGTCATGTTGCCCAGCAGCGTCATACCCATATCCCGGGCCATCGCATACATCACGGCCCAAGCCAGCAGGATCAAGCCGAAGAAACTCAGCCACGCAAGGTTGCGCAATGGCGCTAAGGCTATCCGCATTCATCCTCCCGTTTTGACCGAACCGTCTCAAATCCGGGCGGAAAGTCAATGGCTTGTATGGACTGGAGGCATCGGCCATTCCCGAGAGGCAATTACTTTTCCTTGCCCAGAAGACGGGAAAGGCTGAAACCACCGCCGGCTTTTGCCTCCGGTTTCTCCTTGCGGTTCTGCCTTTGCGCCTGGCGCTCGGCGACGGACTCTTGCAGCTTCGAAATTTCCTGCAGCATCTCGCAGGCGCGCTCCTTCACCGGCTCGAAAGCGGCGGCGGCCTGAATCTTCTTGTCTGCCTGTGCAACCTGCCATTTCACAGCCTTGAACTCACGGTTGCGCAGTGCCAGCCGCGCCTTCTGGATATCCGTCTGCGCCCGCGCCAGCGCCAGGTCGGCATTGAACTTCTGCACGACGTAGCGCAACGCCGGCCCAAGATCGCACTCATCCAACTGCTCGATCGTCCCCTGTTCGGGATACCGCTCCCAGTCCGGCGTCAGGTCCTCTTCTGTGATCGACGCCCACCGCGCAGCGATCTCGGCGTTCAGCGGCTGAAACCGCTCGTGTATCCGTTGCGCGGCGTGGCGGCTCAGCGTCAAAGGTTTCTCGAAAGGAATTTCTTCCATGAAAAACTGACGGTTCGGGTTCAGCGAACCGTCATCGAAAAACCGTGGCAGGTTCAACTGGTTGGACAGAGCGACAGCCCGGTAGTCCAGGGCTGCATTCAGCCGCACTTCCGGTTGATAGTCGGTACGCTCCAGCCCCAGCTTACGGCGGAAGAACTCCACCGTGTTCTTGTTGCGCTTGAAGGCAACCGGAGTAACATTTTCCGCGCCGAAGGCGTTCGCCCAACGGTCCAGCAGGTCCTTGAAATTGTAGTAGTGCCCCTGCGCCTGCAATCCCTCGAACTGCTTGATGGAAATGCGGTTACCGACCCGGGCGCCGGTGGAGGCCAGCGAGATCGCGGTGTCAAGCTGAGGCCGCAGGAAACAGACTACCTCAATCTCATCGAAGTGCCGTTTGACGATTTCGGCAACCCTGTCCACCATTTGCTGGGAGAACAACCTGCTCTGCAGATGTTCGTTGCTGATCAGATAGACGCGCATGCCGGCGGCCTTCGCCTCTGCGACATCCTTCTTCAACGCACCACTCCGGTTCCTTACAAAATTGGCGTGGTCTTCCGGCGTGCGGATGTTGAACTGGTTGAAACCGTCTTCCGGCTTGTCGGGATCACGCGCCATTACCGCCAGCGCCCGGTTGTCCGGCAGGGCGATTGTCTGGGCATGCCACACGCCCTCGCTCCGCAACGTCTCGTTGTTGCTGTCGACCCACCGTTGGAAAGAGGTCGTACCCGTCTTCTCGGTACCGATATGCAGAAGCAGTTTCATGCCGTCAGCGCAGACCAGCCGTTGCGGCGTCCGCTCCCATCCATCCGGTTGTCAATGTGTCCAGGCCATGCGCCGCTGGTGGGCGAAATTGTCGCCATAGCCACCCGGCCGAATGATGTGGCTGCGCTTGTTAGGATCGTCCAGCCGGTAGATGATCCCGTTCTTCTCTGCATAGGAAATCGCGGCTTCCTTGCTGTCGAACCGCAGGCGCACCTGCGTCTGCGTGTCGCCCGAACTGGTCCACCCCATCAGGGGGTCAATCTGCCGGGCTTCATCCGGCACGAATTCCAGAGTCCAGCCACGTGTCTTGGCGGTGCCGGACTGCATGGCCGTCTTGGCTGGCTGAAAGATGCGGGCGATCATGGGGCGGAACTCCATCTGCGGCTTTCGAACCTTATCGAAGAACTGCCGCATCTGCGCAAGCCCCGAGGCGGAAAATGGCACATCCCGGATCATCTGCAATTTTACTAAAGCGCTTTGGGAAAGGGTACCGCCAACCGGGCGCAAGGGAGTGAGGGGTGGGGTGGGTGGTGTTGCACCCGGTTGGCGGTGGTCTTGCTGCTTGCCATTACTTGGTAGCGCGACACGAATGTCGTCACAACAATTTTATATCTAAAAAGGCGAATTATATTTTCCCCAATCAACCCCCGGTGTTAACGAAATATTAACCTTGAAATCCTTTGGCGACTGCGCACCTAGTGAGGAACACCGGAGGGGAACATGTCGGGAACAGCACCACTCGTCGCCGAAAGCCGCAGCAAGGTAGACAAGCTCGATGGCGGCAAGCGCTTCAGGCTAAGTACGGAGTTTGAGCCGGCGGGCGACCAGCCCACCGCAATCCGCGAACTTGTGGAGGGCATCAACGCCGATGAGCAGAATCAGGTGCTGCTGGGAGCGACGGGAACGGGCAAGACGTTCACCATGGCTCAGATCATAGAACACACCCAGCGCCCGGCTATCATCCTCGCACCCAACAAGACCCTTGCCGCCCAGCTCTTCGGAGAGTTCAAGGGTTTCTTTCCCGACAACGCCGTCGAATACTTCGTCAGCTACTATGATTACTACCAGCCAGAGGCGTATGTCCCTCGCTCCGATACATATATCGAAAAGGAGAGCCAGATAAACGAGCAGATCGACCGGATGCGCCACTCCGCCACCCGCGCCCTGCTCGAGCGCGATGATGTCATCATCGTCGCCTCCGTCTCCTGCATCTACGGCATCGGCTCCGTGGAAACCTACACTGCCATGACGCAAGACGTGGAAACCGGGAAAAGTTACGACCAGCGCGCGATCATGGCCGATCTCGTCACCCAGCAATACCGTCGCAACGACAACGCCTTCCAGCGCGGTGCCTTTCGCGTGCGCGGCGACGTGCTTGAAGTCTGGCCCGCCCACCTGGAGGATCGTGGCTGGCGCCTGTCCTTCTTCGGTGATGAACTCGAAGGCATCTCGGAGTTCGATACGCTGACCGGCCAGAAAACGGGTGAGCTGGAAAAAGTGCGCATCTACGCCAATTCCCACTACGTCACTCCGCGCCCGACCCTCCAGCAGGCCGTGAAGAACATCAAGGCGGAACTGAAACTGCGTCTCGACCAGCTCGTCGCAGAAGGCAAGCTGCTGGAGGCGCAGCGTCTGGAGCAACGCACGACTTTCGACATCGAGATGATCGAAGCCACCGGTTCCTGCAACGGCATCGAGAACTATTCACGTTACCTCACCGGCCGCGCGCCCGGCGAACCGCCTCCCACCCTCTTCGAATACATCCCCGACAACGCCATCGTCTTCGCCGACGAAAGTCACGTCTCCGTCCCGCAGATCGGCGGCATGTACCGGGGAGATTACCGGCGGAAGTTCACGCTGGCCGAGCATGGCTTCCGCCTGCCCTCCTGCATGGACAACCGCCCGCTGAAGTTCGAGGAATGGGACGCGATGCGCCCCCAGTCGATCTTCGTCTCCGCCACGCCGTCGGCTTGGGAGCTGGAGCAAGCGGGCGGTGTCTTCGCCGAACAGGTTATCCGTCCCACTGGCTTGCTCGATCCACCGGTGGAAATCCGCCCCGTCGAAACGCAGGTGGACGATCTGCTGGACGAAATTCGCCGTGTCGCCAAACTCGGCCTGCGCGTCCTGTGCACCGTCCTGACGAAACGCATGGCGGAAGACCTGACCGAATACCTGCACGAACAGGGCATCCGCGTCCGCTACATGCACTCCGACATCGACACCATCGAGCGTATTGAAATCCTGCGCGATCTCCGTCTCGGCGCCTTCGACGTCCTTATCGGCATCAACCTGCTGCGGGAGGGACTCGATATTCCCGAATGCGGCCTCGTCGCCATTCTCGATGCCGACAAGGAAGGCTTCCTCCGTTCGGAGACCTCACTTGTTCAGACGATCGGTCGTGCCGCGCGTAATGCCGACGGTAAGGTCATCATGTACGCCGACCGAATAACAGGGTCGATGGAGCGGGCAATCGGTGAAACCAACCGCCGCCGCGCCAAGCAGATGGCGCATAACGAGAAACACGGCATCACGCCCGCAACCGTGCGCAAGAACATTCAGGATGTGCTCGAAGGTACTTTCAAAGGCGACACCGACATGAGTCGCGTCACCGCCAAGGTCGACAAGGTCGCCTTCGGCAACAACCTGCAGGCCCACCTGGAAGCCCTGCGAACGGAAATGCGCAAGGCCGCCGAGAACCTGGAGTTCGAGGAAGCAGCCCGCCTGCGTGATGAAGTCAAGCGGCTGGAAGAAGTCGATCTCGCCATCGCCGATGACCCGATGGCCCGCCAGTCGGCCATCGAGAAGGCGGTGGACGAAGCCCAGAAATCCTCCGGGCGCTCGACAGCTGGCAAGGCTGGCAGCCGTCCGGTCCGGGGCAAGGCCAAACGCCGTTAGCGCACGACGTGAACCGAACATTCCGCGTGCCGTACGACCCGCGCGGCTGTGGACCCAAGCAGGAAATCCTGCATCGCCGGTGCATGGCTGGCGATAACAATGCAATCGCAGCCCTTGTTCTTTGCGAAGTCCAGGATGGTCAGCGCCGCATGGCCCGTCACCACTGCCACCTGTGTGTCTTCGCGACCGGCCACAGCTTCCTCCAGCTTCTCCTCCATTCGGAGGGATGTCGCTGCAAGCTGACCCGGAGGAAAGTGATCCTGAACATAAGGGGGAAGCTCCTCAATGACATGCAGTGCAGTGATGCTGCCGCCTTCAGCCAGCAGCCGCTCCGCAACCTTCAGGGCTGTGTCGCTATCTCGGCCGTTTCCGGGGGCGATGGGAACCAGAATGTGTTTGTACATGGGTCAGGCCCTCCTTTCCCCTGCACTTTCCCAGACCTCACGATCCGTTCCCTTGATCCAGATCAGCCTTCCTGTCGAACAACCCGTGCCACGATCCGCCGCACCAGCGGCGCCACCACCAGCACTGTCGGAAATGCGATTGCCCAGGCAAATACCCACGCCGACAACCACGTTCCCAGAAAGCCCGGAATAAAGCCGACAGCGTGCCACGTGGACAGGCCCGACACCACGAAGGACATCAGACCGGACAGAAGCAGACCGAAAAGGTAGGGGGCATAACGCGGGTGCATGGCGACAGGACTCCTCGGCGCAGAATACAGCGCAACCCTCCGGCCTTCGCAAGCGAAACCAACGGCAACAGCGGGACGCGCATTGCCGCATCCCGCCATCTCGTATCAGTCGCCGGGCGCGTCGCAGCGGCCACGCACCTGCACCACGCCGGTGCAGCCGGCGGACCAGTGCAGCCGTACGCGATTGCTGTTGCCGCCCTGCCGCGTCTCCGCCCATGGCATGTCGTACAAAGTTGCACCGCCGTTCGCCTGCACCGGCCCGTGGGCGACGACACCGTCCACACCCAGCAATTCACCGCCAAATGGCAGGAACCGGTCAAACTGAACGGTCCAGCTACTGTTCACGTTTGTCTGCTCATGGCGTACGGTCACCGGGCTCTCGGCCTTGTCGCGAACCTTTTCGAAACTGTTTCCCGTGAAGATCACGTCGCGCGTCGCGGTGTGGTCAAGTGTGCCGAAGGCATCGTCATACTCGTCGATCCGGTCGATTATCGAGGCGCCAAATACCTTGAACGCGTTGTTGGCCACCGTGATCCCGTTCATGAACCAGTTGTTGCCGCGCGGCCGTATCTTTATGAAAGTGAACCAGTCGGGCACCTTCTGCGCAGTGAAAATGTTGCCGGTGATCGTGATCTTGCCGAATCCGTTGCCGTAGACATCTCCGTTCGGGTCATGCTCATTTGCCAGTTCAATCGACATGTTGTCGATGTAATTGCCCACCACCGCCGACTTGTTGCTCGTCCGCGTGAACACAAGGCCCGCGGTATTCTCGCCGTCGATATCATCGTCAAGTTGCCAGAAGTGGTTGCCAAGCACGAGACTGCCACCGCCGTTTATGATCGCGAAGTGTTTGAACTGGACGCAGCGATTGTTTCGGATCTTGGCATCGTCGCCGTTGATGTTGAACGCTGTCGAGTTGCGCTGCGGCACCGGCACGTCATCATCCGGAGCAATGAACTGGTTGCGATCTATTGATATTCCCTGACACGCAGTACCCTTGGACGATATTGCACGCGTCCGCGGCCGGCTGAACCAGCAGTCCCGGATGCTCCACGCAATCCCGCGATCCGGCAACATCACACCGTTGGCCCGCCGGTTGCACAGGAATTCGATGTCAGAGATGTTGAAGGCGTTGACGTTCTCCATGCCGCCGAAGTCCAGCAGATACTTGTAGCGCGTGAACGTATAACTCTGTTGCGAATTCGCCCGCCCCAGCGGCTGACTCAGCGTCAGCGTCTGCGCACCGATATTGCGGTCGCGGACATAGACGTCCCTGCCGACGCCGAAACCGGTGATCAGCGATCCCACCTCGATGGAAGCAACAGCCGAGACATTGGTCAGCTCCAGCGGGTTGGCATCGCTGTAGCTGCCCTGCGTCGTCACCATGTCCGGATCCCAGCCAGCACTGTCAGTCGCTTCCAGTTGGCCATTGCGAATGGCGCGGCGGTTCCCGAACGTGGTGATAGAGGGTGCTGCGGCCGCCACATCGATGGGCGCGCTCAACTGAATGCGCCGGCCCTTCAGGTCCAGTGACTCGTGATCGGAGAAATTGAACAGCGTCTGCAGCGCCTTCGTCAACGCCGTGCGCTCATCGCCGAATGCGTCGACATAGGTCGGAAAATCGAAACTCGCCCTCAGAATGAAGCGGTGTTCGGCAGCCTGTGTCACCGTTCCTTCGAACCGGACCCGCGACAACAGCGTCACGTTTTTGCCCAGGTAGTACGTGCCCGCCGGCACGATCAGATCGCGCCCGTTCGCAGCCGCATCGGCCGTCTCGAACGCAGCAGCGTCATCGGCAATACCGTCGCCGATTGCCCCGTAATCGCGCACGTCCACCCAATCCATGAGCTTGCGGTGAAACACGTCCGTACGGTCATGGATCTGGATACTTTCAACACGGACGACAGCGCCATTGCTGCCCTCGATATCAATGCCGAAATGGCCGTAAACGGGCTCCGTCCCCCATACCATGTCCACACCGGTGCGGTTGCCGGAACCGACGATGGCCCGAACGGTGTAGATCCGTCCGTATTCATCCAGCGAAATCGCGGGGCCCTGTCCGGTCAGTGAGCCGCCGATCCAGTTGCCGTTGACGTCGCCTGCAAATCCTGAGGCCCGCACCGTCGGAAATGGTCCGCTCACCAGTTTAACCCTTGCCGATATTTCCAGATAGCACCCCGGCAGCAGCGGTGTCTCGCCGGTGTAGCGCAACCGCTGCGGGCTGTCGGCCTTCACGATCTCGATGCACGGCCCGAAATCAGGATCGGAAGCCACCAGCGTGCCGTTGGGGTCGTTGCTGTAGCGGGGAGAGCCGGGCGTCCCGGCACCGCTCGACCAGACGCCAAGCCCGTCAATGAAGGCGGGCGGCATGAAGTCCAGCCCTTCGGTAATCGCCTTGTTCATCGCATCAAATCCCTTCTGGCACAAAGCATCGCCTGAGCGGGCGCAAAATGAGCGCTCGCCCGATCCCGTCCACGGACAGGACACAACTGGCAAATTCTCGGAGAACACTGGGCGCGGGGACGCGCCGTCGCACGAGGCTTCAATCTAGATGGGCGGCATTAACTGTTTGCTAAGCAGGCGAACGCTGTCCGGTTCAGGCACCAAGACAGGTCGGTTGCCGAAACAGCACACCGTTGATCCGCCACTCGCCCTCGGTCTCGATCATTTCGTAGTCGATGCTGTGCCTCTGACCGTTGAGATCGACGATCTGGATGGATTGAAAGAACTGCCCATCCAGCTCCGTCAGACAGAGGAAAGACACGGACTTTGGCCGCCAGACCATCGGATATCCGGTGCGCACCATCTGTCCGAAGCGCTCGGGAGAGCCGAACATCCCCCGGATCATCGGCGAGGCATAGTCGAATGCCCGGGCGAAATCATCATCGCGAAAGGCATCAAACTGGCTGTCGATCACCGCCTCGATCTCTTCGCCCGTGCTTTGCGCAACGGCAAAGGTTGCAAGGAATGAAAGACAGGTCGCTGCGAAAATCCGCTTCATGAACACTACTCCCGATAGTGAGTATTCATGGAAATAGTGCGGGCGGCAAAAAAAGAAACTCCGCCCGCAACACGCTCAGCCAGCCTTGTCGAACACCAGCCGGAACGTCACCGGCGCCACCCGCGTGATACCGGGCAGGTCTGCCAGCCCCATCAGCGTGTCGATGGCGCCGTCTATGGCCAGTTCCTCGGTGCCGAGCATGATCATCCCGTCAGTAGTCACCAGCGCCTTGCCGTCGGCCAATCGTGCCACGAAAGCCTCGGTATAGATTTCCACCTCCGCAGAAACGAACGCCAGCATGCCATCCACATCGACGATCGCCGTATCGCCCGGTGCCATCGCTTCCAACGCCTCAAGGTCGATCTGAGATGTCAGCACGGCCACCGGCGTGGCTCCGAACACATGCTCCCGCATCCGCTCGTTGCGGATGTCCACATATGTCTCCACCGAAGCCAGATCGATCTCCACCCTCACCAAGCCGGTGTCATCAACAGTTCCGGCAAGTGTCCCGAAATGGTTCACCTCGCCGATACGGTCCTTCTTGATGGATCCGTAGGCCACCTTGGATGTCTCTGCATCCAGCACCCACGCAGGCTCGGCCATCACCGGCCCGCACAAAATGAGGGCCGCAAGACCCGCTGCAAAAATCTTCATTTGATATCCCCACTCCATAAAATACGCATGACCGGCCGGTAAACCCGACCGATTCATGCCAGAGTTAGCATATCATATGTTTGGCGATGTTTCGGAAGGAACAGCCGTAATCACGATTTGGGCAGGTGGGCAAACCGCGCCCGCGCACCGCGCTCGATGGCCGCGGCATGCAACCGGTCAATGTTCAACTCGAACCGCACCTCCTCCAGCAACCGCAACTCCTCGTTCTGGGCATCGCCATCGGCGGCAACCACATCGCAGGCCAGTGCGTAGGAGGTCTCGTAAAGCGTTTCCGGCAGCGCCTCGCGCACCAGCCCGAACAGGGCATCCAGTCCCTCTTCTTCCTCGAACAGGTCAAAGACGGTGCGAGACACCGCTGCCACGCGGTGGCTGTCATACCCGTCAAAGATCGGCAGACTCTCGACGATCCGCGCGATCGACAGCAATTCAGGCGTCGTCATCGTCTCGTCCGAGGCCGAAGCCGCCACCATCACGGCGACAAGTGCGTCCTGCGGGGTAAACGATGCGGGAAGATCGTCTTTGTCCGTCATCTCTCAGTCCTCAAAATCCCTGTGATGCCGGCGATATATTGACGCCGCCTCCGCCCCACAATAGGAGGGGCGACATTCTCTGACCAGAAGCGAGTGACCAGATGTCCGATCTCCGTGAAGCCGCCCTTGCGTCCAAAGCCTGGCCGTTCGAGGAAGCGCGCAAGCTGGTCAAACGCTATCAGAAGGCACCGCCGGAAAAGGGCCACGTACTGTTCGAGACAGGCTACGGCCCGTCGGGCCTGCCGCATATCGGCACTTTCGGTGAGGTTGCGCGTACCACCATGGTCCGCCGCGCGTTCGAACTGATCTCGGATATCCCCACGCGTCTGATCTGCTTCTCGGACGATATGGACGGGATGCGCAAGGTGCCCGACAACGTGCCGAACAACGAGATGCTGCACGAGCACCTCCAGAAGCCGCTCACCTCCGTGCCCGACCCGTTCGGCGAGTTTGAGAGCTTCGGCCACCACAACAATGCCATGCTGCGCCGCTTCCTCGACAGTTTCGGCTTCGAGTACGAGTTTGCCTCCGCCACTGACTATTACAACGAAGGCAAGCTCGACGAAGTCCTCCTCCGCGCCTGTGAGAAGTACGACGCCATCATGGAAGTCATGCTCAAGAGCCTGAGGGAGGAACGCCAGCAGACCTATTCCTGCTTCCTGCCGATCCACCCTGAAACCGGCCGCGTTCTCTACGTGCCGATGAAGCATGTCGATGCGAAGGAAGGCACCGTTACCTTCGATGACGAGACGGGCCGCGAGTGGACCCTCCCCGTCACCGGCGGCAAGGTCAAGTTCCAGTGGAAGCCGGATTTCGGCGCCCGCTGGGCCGCGCTCGACGTCGATTACGAGATGTACGGCAAGGATCATTCCACCAACGGCCCGATCTACGACCAGATCTGCCGCATCCTCGGTGGCCGTGCACCGGAGCATTTTGTCTTCGAACTCTTCCTGGACGAAAACGGCCAGAAAATCTCCAAATCCAAGGGCAACGGCATCTCCATCGACGATTGGCTGACCTACGCGACGCCGGAGAGCCTGTCGCTGTTCATGTACCAGAAACCGCGCACCGCCAAGCGGCTGCACTTCGACGTGATACCGAAAATGGTCGATGAGTATCACCAGCACCTGCGCGCCTACGAGGGGCAGGATACCGCTGCACGGCTGAACAACCCCGGCCACCACATCCACGGCCACAACGTGCCCGCCTCCGACATGGAGGTGCCGTTCGCCATGCTGCTCAACCTCGCCTCCGCCGCCGGTGCCGAGAGCAAGGACGTGCTCTGGGGCTTCATCCGCAAATACGCCGACGCCACGCCGGAAACCCACCCCGGCCTGGACGCCGCAGCGGCATATGCCGTGCGCTACTATCAGGATCGTGTCAAACCGGCCAAAACCTACCGCGCTCCTACCGAACAAGAGCGTGCGGCGCTGGACGACCTTTCTACCCGCCTGCGGGGCTGGGATGGTGCTGTCGATGCCGAAGAATTGCAATCCATGATTTTTGCCGTCGGCAAGGAGCATGGCTTCGAACCGCTGCGGGATTGGTTCACCGCGATCTACGAAGTCCTGCTCGGCGCCAGCCAGGGCCCACGCTTCGGCGGCTTCGCAGCCCTCTTCGGTGTCACTGAGACGGCGGACCTCATCGACGCCGCCCTCGCTCGCGAGGCGTAGGACTTCTCCTCGCACAGGCGGCACTGCATCCCTTAATCTTGCTTTAACAGGGCACGCGGATACTTCCCGGATCACCGTCCGGGAGATTATCGTTATGCAAAACGCCCAGGTCCGCGAAATCCGCCCTGCCTGCACTCCTTTTGCGCCGCGGCGCATCCTCGTTGTCGAGGATGATCGCCACGATCAGGAACGCATTCGCCGGCTGTTTCGATACCTGACAACGGAGGTCATTCTCGACTTCGCGACAGCCATCGCGGATGCGCGGCAACGTCTCCAAAAAGTTCCGCCACAGGCAATCGTGCTGGACAATGGGCTGCCGGATGGCCTCGGCATAGACTTGGCTCTGGAATTGTCCCGCTCTCCCGCGTCCGCCGAAACTCCGACATTCATCATCAGCGACTGGCCCAGCCCGTTCATGCATGAAAAGGCGGAAGCAGCCGGTGTGCACGCCGTTTTCTGCAAGAGCGAGTTCGGGGCACGACAGGCATTCGAGATCCTGCGCAGGATGAACTGCAGCGATCTCCAGCTTGCACGATCTGTCCGGCAAAAAGAGAAGCGGCCGACACAGGCATCCGTTATCTCACGGGAATGGGCCGGCCCGGAGAGTTGACGCTCAACACAATTCCCAATCTCGCTTCCGCCCATTTTCCTCCGAAAGACTGAAAGATGACCAAACGACTCGCCGCCGCCGTTCCTCAGCAAGCCACCGACCATCAGGCCGATCCCTGCATTCTCATTCTCGAAGATGACCGGAAGGACAGGCAGCTACTCCAAAGGCTCATCCTTTCGGTCGAGAGCAATGCGCGGATCTACTGCGCGGAAACGATTTCCGCCGCAAAGCAGTTGGCTTCCGAGCATTTTTTTGACGCCGTGGTATTCGACTATTCCCTGCCGGATGGCTTCGGCACGGCCTTCGCGGCCGACCTGCGCAAGTCTGATCAGGAAAACCGAATACTCCTTTTCCTGATCAGCGGCTGGCCCAGTTCATTTCTCAGCATCGAAGCCCGCAAAGCCCAAATCGACAAAACCTTTTTCAAGCAGGAATTCGGTCTGAGACAGGTCGCGCTTATGATCCGCGCCATACGGATGCGGCACAAACTTCTCGCCAAATCGCAGGTCTCGGCCGAAATCCTGACATTCCCCAATCAACGCCACGATTGAACCATTTAGAGGTAGGTCTGGGCCCACGTCCTCAACAAGTCCATCTCCTGCCGCAGCGCCCGGTTGCGCCAGCTTTTCGCACCGCGCGGCACCTCACCTTCCACGGCTCCGGCCCGCGCCGCCAGATCGGCGGTGAAGATCGCGAAGGCCAGCCGCCGCCCATTGCTCCCCTCCAGGTATCCCGCCAGCCCGCGGGTGAAGTTCAACGTTCCCGTCTTCGCGAAGACCCGCACGCCGGGCAGCCTCTCGCGGCTGCCCGGGGCCACACTCACCGCCGTTTCCTTCAGCAGGCCGGGCAAAGGGCCAGCCGCGGCGATGTCCAGCACCTGAACCATCTCCGCTGCCGTCATCCGCGTCCGGTCGGTCAGACCGGAGTGGTTCAGGAAATCGGCACGATGCACGCCGAACCGCTCCCGCAACCAGCCTGTCATGGCCGCACCGGAAGCTGCCACCGATTTCGGCGCCATGCCCCGCGCCTGGCTCGTCCGCAGCCCGATCACCTCTGCCGTCAGGTTGGTCGAGTATTTCAGCATATCCCTCAGCAGTCGGCTGCTGTCTCCGCTCTCCACCTCTGCCAGCACGGTCCCCGCAGGCACACTCTCCGCCACGCGGAACGCTGGCAGCACGATCCCGAACCCGTGTGCCAGTTCCCGAAAGACTTCGCCCGCGTAGTCGCCCGGCCTGCGCACCGGCAGCCACCGGCTGCCTTCCCGGCCCAACGCTCCGGACGCCACGCTCCACGTGTCCCGGCCACCATCACCTCGATAGATGAACACCGGCGCATTGCGCCGCGCCACTGCCATTTCGATACTTGCCACCGCCGGATCATAGCGGCGCCCCCGCGCTGTCATCTGCACGGCGTAGCCCTGCCCGGCCCGGCTCCACTGGAAATGCACCCGATTGAAATTGAGGTTGAGGCCGGAAATTGCCGGGTTGTAGCCGACGTGTTCCGGCTGCGTCGGGTCAATGCTGCGCTGATACGGCAAGGCACTGTCCACCACGAAGGCCCGTCCGGCGACGGAGCGGATGCCCCGGTCCTTCAACTGCGCCGCCAGCGCCGCCAACCCATCCGTATCCAATGTCGGGTCGCCATCGCCGATCAGGTACAGATCTCCCTCCAGACGTCCGCCTGAAACCGCTCCAGTGGCCAGAACCTGTGTCCGGAACCGGTAGTTGCTGCCCAGCGCCTCCAGTGCATAAAGCGAAGTGACCGCCTTGGCGACCGACGCCGGTGGCAGGCTCAGCAGCGGCTGATGCGCTGCCAGCATCCTCCCGTCCGAAAGATCACGCAACGCAAAGCCGGTGACAGCAGCCAGAGGTCCTTCCTGCACCACGTCAACGGAGGTTCGCTCCCGCAACCCGTCCCTGCGCAGCATCGGCCGACCGGCCCGCTCCAGCGCCATGGCCCCGCCCGGCAGGCTTGCGCCCAGCCCGGCCAGCACCGCCCGCCGGTTCCACTCCGCCATTCGCGTTCGGTTCATCGGGTCTGCCTCTTTATCGTTGTTCCCGTACCTTCCGGCCAGTGAATCACAGAATGTCGGCAATTTTAAGGATTACGTGATCAACATTGCCGTGACTGTCGCGCCTTCACCTATCTCCGCCCTTACCGCAGCCATGCGCCGGTCGCCCTGATCTCAGTCGACGACCGCTCCACCATCGGACCGGTCATCAGGCACCATGCCGGGGCCTTGGCCACCGGCAGCTGGCGCCCGGCTCGCGCCGGCAGTCGCGCCTGCGCATACAATCTCGCCGCGGGCGAAAGCGCCGCCCGCAACTGCTCCCCGGGCCGCGACAGAACACCCACCGGAACCGTGTCCATTATCGTCTGCCAACGGTCCCAACGGTGAAACCCGGCCAGGTTGTCCGCTCCCATCAGCCAGACGAAGTTCACACCGGGATAGATCAGCCGCAGCCGCGCCACCGTTTCCGCCGTGAACCGCGTGCCCAGCCGTGTCTCGACATCGGTCACCAGCACCCGCGGATGCCGAACCAGCGCATTCGCCGCCGCCATCCGCCGCTCCAGCGCAGCCGGTGGATCGGCCTTGAGGGGGTTGCCCGGCGAGACGAGCCACCACACCGCATCGAGGCCGAACCGGCGCAGCGCCCGCCGCGTGATCAGCACATGCCCCTCGTGCGGAGGATCGAAGGAACCGCCCAGAAGCCCGATCTTCAGGCCCGGCGGCGCATAAGGAAAACCCTGCAAGTTCTACTTTCCAAGCGGCAATTCGGCCACGGCCCGTTCTGTCGCTTGTCCCCCATCGCCCGCGGCATTGTCAATCGCGTTGGCTCCCGCCTCCAGCATGTCCGCGTTAACCCGCCCTTCGTGTTTCACTGGCAAAAGACATCGTCGATGCACTTCGGAGAGAGAGGGCCCAATGCCAACACTGACGGCTGCGCTTCTGATTCTGTGCGCAGGCGTCCTGCTCGGGTGCACCGTCACGCACCTCGGCCATCGTACACTTCGTCGATGGAAAGCGCGCCGTGTCCACCCTGTCGACCCCGGCGATGCCCTCCAGATCGCCGCCCGATACGCCAAGGACGGTATTGTCATCCAGGATATGGAAGGCCGGGTAGAATGGATAAATCCCGGCTTCACCGATATGACCGGCCGTCATCTGGACGAATTGCAGGGCCGCACACTGGAGAGCATCATCCTGCCAGTGCAGCAGGCCGCGCAGCCGGGTCGCCACCGTCCCACGCCTCCCGATCCACACTGCATTGGAACCGGGAAACTGAAGATCCGCCGTTGCCGGCGCAGCGACGGCTCGGAGTTCTGGGTCCAGACCCGCACCTCCCTGACCGATGCCAGCGAGACCATGCAGAAAAAGGCAGTCGTGGTCTGCCGCGACGTGTCGGAGCAGGTTACCCGCGAACACGCCCTTCTGCGGGCCGAACGTGAGTTGAAAGAACAGACCGAAAGGGATTTCCTCACGGGAACGGCGAACCGCTCCAAGCTCAATACCTTTCTCGGTGCCTCCCTCAAGCAGGCGGCGACAGACGGCAACCGCGTTGGCCTCATCGCCCTCGACCTTGACCGCTTCAAGATCATCAATGACGAAATCGGCCACGCTGCTGGTGATGCCGTTCTCGTTCACGCCGCCGCCATCATGCACGATGCCGTGTCCATGGATGATGTCGTCTGTCGCACAGGTGGTGACGAATTCATTCTTGTCTGCCCGGCCGTCCGCGGCTTCGACGATCTCGTACAGGTGGGCCGGACCATCCTCGAAAACGTCTCCCGCTCTTTCACATGGGAGGGCCAGGAAATAGATTTCGGCGTCAGCATCGGCATCGCCCTGTCCGACGAAGGCTACAACGACATCGACGTGCTCCTGCGCAAGGTCGACATGGCACTCTACTCTGCCAAGGAAAACGGCCGCGGGCGGATCGTCTGTTTTGATGAGGCATTTCGCAAGCAGTTCAATTCCCTCCAGCGCCAGAAACTGGATTTCGTGAAGTCCGTTCGGTCACAGTCTTTCGAGATGATGTTTCAGCCTCTGGTTGATGCCCAAACCATGAGGCCAGTGGGGTTCGAAACCTTGATCCGCTGGCGCCATCCCACCCGCGGGCTGGTGGAGCCGGGCAATTTTCTCGGGCTGGCCGACGAACTCGACCTCACCGAAAAGATGGACCGGATCGCCATCGGCCTCGCCCTCGATGGTGCAGTGCGCCTGCGCGACCACTGGCCGGAAAAATTCGGCATCGGCATCAACATATCGCCAGCCATGCTCTCCCGCGCCGACTTCGTCGACATCCTCAAATGGGAAATCGATCTGCGAAACCTCAGCCCTTCGCAGGTCGTCATTGAAGTCCTCGAAACCACCATCATCGGTCAGGAAAACGAAGGCGCCATGCGCACGATCGCGGCCTTGAAGGATGCCGGGATTGCCGTTGCGCTGGACGATTTCGGCACCGGCTACGCCGGCCTTGCCCACCTCGCCCATCTCAGCTTCCGCTACGTGAAAATCGACAAGTCCCTCGTCTTCGACATCACCACCAATGAGAAGAGCCGCGTCATCACCGAGGCCATCGTCGGGCTCTGCCATCAGTTGGATCGCAAGATGGTCGCCGAAGGCGTCGAGACGGAGGAACAGGCCGACCTCCTTCGCCACCTGAAGGCCGATCTGCTGCAAGGTTTCGGCATCGCCCGCCCGATGCCGCTCGATCGTGCGGTGGAATGGCTGGAAGCGCAGAAGGCGACGCGCGCCGCGCCTCCGGCAGAAGACAGCCTCGGGCGCAGCGCCTGACCGTCAGTGCTTCAGAACAGGAAGTCGCCCGCGTCCAGCGCCCCACCACGCCCTGAGACCGTAAGCAAACCTTCACCACCCAGGGCCGTCAGGTCGACGGTCGCATCGTCGCCCGAAACGCCGATCGCACTCTCCAGCGCCGTCGCCGTCACTCCGAACGACCGGATATCGATCAAGTCGATATCCTGACGAAAGTCACCGATCACATCGGCCCCGGTCGCCCCGGCAAACCGAAACACGTCCGCACCGCCGTTGCCGAACATCCCGTCCGCCCCCGCGCCACCAACGATGATGTCATCGCCCGCGCCGCCGCGCAATGTGTCGGCACCGGCACCGCCGAACAGCATGTCCGCTCCCGCGCCGCCGTTCAGATCGTCGCTGCCGCCCCCGGCCTGCAACCGGTCCGCACCACCGTCACCGATCAGCGCGTCGCCTCCGCCACCGCCCACCAGCCGGTCATCCCCGCCGAACCCGCGCAGCCTGTCCGCACCGTTGCCACCGTTCAGGCGATCGACGCCGTCGCCGCCGGTCAACCCGTCATCGCCGTTGCCGCCGTAAACGACTCCATTCACGCTGCCACCTTCGCCGCGATATACATCGTTGCCTCCGGCCAGCCTTAAATCGCCGATGATCGTCCCGGCATTTTCCACCACATCGCGGTTGCCACTACCCTGCACCGCGACGGAGCCACTGCCCGTCTCGAAAATCGTGCCGCTGTTCTGCAGCACGTTCTGGCCCCGTGTCGCCACGAACTCCACCCCTGCACTGCCGCCGGAAATGCTGCCCGCGTTGTCCACAAGGTTGTTGCGCCCGCCGATCACCACGCCGCTCTCACCGCCGAAGGCCACCCCGGTGGTGGCCACCGTCAGCACATTGCCATAGCTCAGCCGTCCGAAGGCCACCCCGGCCCCGGCTGTGCCGGTCACGCTGCCACCCAGAGCATAGGCACCGCCGTCGAAATCCCCGAAATCGAAGCCGATGCCGCTGTCGGTCACGCTCGTGCCCGGCAGTGTCACCCAGTCCTCGTTGTTGCCGGAAACGACAACGCCCTCGGTCAGGTCTCCGGTGATCTGCGCGCCGCCGAGGATCACGTCGAGGCTGTCCAGCATCGGCTCGAGCAGCTCGATCGCGTTCTGGCGCAGCGTTGTCCAGCCGTCGTTCAGGATGCCGCCGGTATCGCCGGAATTCGGGTTCCAGGACCACCAGGCGAAACTCATGCCCGCCTCACCCGCGCCGATATCCGGTGTGCCATCGCCGTCGAAGTCGCCCTCCAGATAGGCCACGATCGCCTCAGCCCAGGCCCGGTCCGCCGCTGTTTCCAGGCGCGACCCGAATTCCCCGATCAGGATCGGCGCAATCCCTTCCTCGTAGATGAACCCCCAGTGCTCGCGGAAAACCTCGAACAGATCGGAGCCGTCGCTGAACCATGGCTGGTCAAAGACCGATGCCGGATAATCATGCGGCGAATAGACAAGCCGCCCGGCCACATCCAGCTCGATCGGCCGGTCGCGCACGCCCTCCAACTGACCTCCCCACCAGTAGCTGTCTCCCTGGTAGCTGCCGACACCCTCTATGATGATCAGCCAGTCCGCCGCCACTGCCAGCACGGCGTTACCCGCCGCTTCCGCAGCCCGCGCCCAGTCATTGGCACCGCCTCCGCCCCAGACACCGGAATGCGGCTCGTTGTGGAGGTCCGCACCAATCACCGCGGGGTGGTCGCCGTAACGCGCCGCGAGAAACTCCCACATCTCGATCCAGTCGGCCTCGGAATAGGCATCGGTGTACCAAAGGCCATTGTCGTTCGGCCCGGCACCCTGCCCACTGCGGTGATGATCGAGTATCACCCGCAGCCCGATCTCGTCGGCATAGTCGAGAATTTCGTCGATGATCTGTAGCGGCGTCAGGCCCTGCAAATCCGGATTCTGCCCGTAATCCACGCCGTTGCCCGGTCGGCTCGCGGCATCTATCGCCTCGTGGCTGAACGGCAGCCGGATGGTGTTGAACCCCACATCCACCATCTCGTTCATCATGTCCTGCCAGTTCCGCGCCCAGAGCCCGTGCGGCACCATGATGTCGCTCTCCAGTCCGAACCAGTTCACCGCCCGGATTTCCACGGCGTCCCCGTTCACGTCCAGTATCTGGTTGCCAGAAGTGCTCAGCGGTCCATCCGCAAAATCCGCCCCGTCACCGCTCATGCGCCTGCCCTCTCATTTTTCATTCAGCCGCAAGCAGTATCGAAGCCGTCGCCCCGATCAACCCCGTTGCAGCAATTGCCGGAAACTTCAGCAAAAGGGCGCCGTGCCGCCATCGAAACCTGACCTCGCCCGTCTTTGTGGCCCTGCCTAACGGGCCGGGATCGTTAATGAGTTCGAAGAAATCGCCAAACGTTTACTTTCGCAACACCCTGAGTCAGGCGAAGAATTTAAACCTTGTCTTAACGACCCGTATTCTTAGATAAGAAACAGGCGTAGATCCGTACAATGCGGGAGGCGAGAGAGCCTTGGAGAGCCTACCTCACAGCCGGACTTCCATAGTGCTGATCTTGCTGGCGCTTGTCGCGCTGTTCGCGATCGGTGGGTCCACCTACGCCCGACTTCATTCAGCCCAGACCCGTATCGAGGCCGCAGGAATTTCTCTGCCCTCACGGATTGCGGCTCTGGAGCACGCCATCGGCTATGGCGGCATGATCCATGATTTCAAGAACTATGTCCTCCGCCCAACGGAAGACAATTACCGCACCGGCGCCCTCAACGGCATCCGCGAGGCCCGCCTGATCCTGACGGAGGTGGAGCAGATCGCAGCCGACTTCGGCGTGTCGATTTCGACGGACGCACAACGTGCCGTGATCGCCGAATATTCAGACGTCATCCCTCAGGTCCGTGCCCTCCACGAACAGGGCATGACCGCACGGGAAATCGACCAGCTTGTCCGGATCAGCGATTCAGCTGCACTGGACGAGATCTCTGACGTTCACGCACAGATCGGCCAGGCGCTGGCACAGCAGTTGACTGTCGTGCACCGGGGTATCAACACGCTGTTCACGCTGACAGTCTTTGCCTCGGCTGTCACCGCGTTCCTTCTGTTTGCATTGTACCGCAGGGAGGTAGGCCGCCAGATATCCGTCCTCGATACCCGCAAGCAGCAACTGGAACTCTTTACCGGCATCGCCGCGCATGATCTGCGCACGCCGCTCCGCCAGATAACCTCTCTTGCGGATTTCGCGCGCGAAGATCTTGCAGAACTGAGCGTCGACACCGGTGAGATTCCCGAATTTCTGGAGGATATCGCGTCCCGTGCCCGACGTATGGAACACCTTGTCCAGGAAACACTCTATTTCACCCAGGGCAAGGGCACGGCCGACCCGATCGAGGATCTGGATCTGGAAGAGATCGTGCGCGAGATCGGTGCGCTCCACATGCCGGCGCAGGGATCCCTGATCGTCGACACGCCGCTGGCTCGCATCCCCGCCCGCAGAATCGAGTTGGAAATCGTCCTGCGCAACCTCATCGACAACGCAGTGAAACATCATGGCGGCGGCAGCCCCACGGTGCGGGTGCGGCACCACCAGGTAAACGGCTACCACCTGATCGAGGTGGAGGATGACGGCCCCGGCATACCAGACGGCATCAAGGCCCGCATGTTGGCCCGCCCGCACTCGGACCGGCCCGGGCAGGAAGAACTCGGCGGCATCGGCCTCTCCGCTACCCGTCGCATCCTCGCCAATCTCGGCGGCAACATCTCCGTCCATGACGCCGGGCGGCGCGGCTCCGTGTTCGAGATCACCATCCCCGCCCGTGCGACCCACGTTGCAGAGCCGGAAACAACCCGCTAAATCACGTCCCAACCAGCGACCCCGAATGAAAGGTGCCCACATGGCGGCCTACCAGTACGTCTACTTCATGGACGGTGTTTCCAAGACCTACCCCGGCGGCAAGAAGTGCTTTGAGAACATCCGCCTGAACTTCCTGCCGGGCGTGAAGATCGGCGTAGTCGGCGTCAACGGCGCCGGCAAGTCCACCCTCATGCGCATCATGGCCGGACAGGACAAGGACTTCACCGGCGAGGCCTGGGCCGCAGAAGGCGCACGCGTCGGCTACCTCCCGCAGGAGCCGAAACTCGACGAGAGCAAGACCGTCCGCGAGAACGTCATGGAAGGCGTCGCCGCCAAGAAAGCCCTGCTCGACGAATTCAACGAAGTGGCCATGCAGATCGCAGAGGATCCGGATCTGATGGACCGGATGACCGAGTTGCAGGACCAGATCGACGCCCAGAACCTCTGGGATCTCGACAGCCAGATCGACATCGCACTGGAAGCGCTGCGTTGCCCACCGGATGACGCCGACGTCTCCACCCTCTCGGGCGGGGAGCGCCGCCGCGTCGCCCTCTGCAAGCTTCTGCTCGAAGCGCCCGAAATGCTGCTGCTCGACGAGCCGACCAACCACCTCGACGCCGAGACCATCGCCTGGCTGCAAAAGCACCTCATCGAGTACAAGGGCACGATCCTCATCGTCACCCACGACCGATACTTCCTCGACGACATCACGGGCTGGATCCTCGAACTGGATCGCGGCCGCGGCATCCCTTATGAGGGCAATTACTCCGCCTGGCTGGAACAGAAGGCCAAACGGCTGGAGCAGGAGGCCCGCGAGGACAAGACCCGCCAGAAAACGCTGGAACGCGAGCTGGAGTGGATCCGGCAAGGCGCCAAGGCCCGACAGGCCAAGCAGAAGGCCCGTATCAACGCCTACAACGATCTCGCCAACCAGTCGGAGCGTGAGAAAGTCGGCCGCGCCCAGATCGTCATCCCCAACGGCCCCCGTCTCGGCGGCAAGGTCATCGAGGTCGAGAACCTGCAAAAGGGGTTCGGCGACAAACTCCTGATCGACGGCCTCTCCTTTTCCCTGCCCCCCGGCGGCATCGTCGGCGTCATCGGCCCCAACGGCGCCGGCAAATCGACGCTCTTCCGCATGCTTACCGGCCAGGAACAGCCCGACGGCGGCACCATCGAGTTCGGCGATACGGTGCAACTCTCCTACGTCGACCAATCCCGCGACGCGCTCGACGACAAGAAGAACGTGTGGGAAGAAATTTCCGACGGGCTCGACATCATCAAACTCGGCGACGCGGAGGTGAACTCGCGCGCCTACGTCTCCGCCTTTAACTTCAAGGGCGGCGACCAGCAGAAGAAGGTCAACCTCCTGTCAGGCGGCGAACGCAACCGCGTCCACATGGCCAAGCTCCTGCGCGCCGGCGGCAACGTCCTGCTCCTCGACGAACCCACCAACGACCTCGACGTCGAAACACTCCGCGCCCTCGAAGATGCCATCGCCGACTTCGCCGGCTGCGCCGTCATCATCAGCCACGACCGCTTCTTCCTCGACCGCCTCTGCACCCACATCCTCGCCTTTGAGGGCGAGGCCCACGTGGAATGGTTCGAAGGCAACTTCGAGGACTACGAGGCCGACAAGATCAGGCGTCTCGGGCCTGATGCCGTGGAGCCGAAGCGGATCAAGTACAAGAAATTCGCGAGGTAGGATTGTAGCCAATTCTGCTCGGCTGCGGTGGCTCGAACTCGAGAAAGAAGCGATCCTGACTGCCGGACGGGATTGCCCGGCAAGTTATCGCAGGGTCGGAAGACGAGACTGGCACTCTGAAAGAGAGCCTCGGCCAAACCTGAAATTCTGGGTGGGCCGGCGCGGTCGTGCGCCTGTAGCAACGATTGTATCAAACCAGCCCCATTCCAACGGCAGAAGCAAGCTCCCGGCCCGGAACAAGGCGCTTTAGCGCCGCCGGGCCAGCGCCGGCCCGTCCCGGCGGGCTGGCGCTTTGGCTGACCTGGGGTCGGATATCGAAGGTCAAAGACATTGGGCAGGCATAAAGCGCATGGCGTCGAAGTTTGAAGCGCCACCCCACGGTCCGGCGCTGGCCCTCCGTTTCAAATGGCTTTGTGTGAAGCGCTCAATCTAGCCACACCAAAAAAAGTCATTCTCGCGTCATCAAACAGCATCCCCATTTCCTGCCGCCAAACCCACGCTCGAGCGCTGGAATCGCGCCCCGACACCGCAACTCTGGTGAATCCTACCTTCCCGCCACCGCCTCGATCCGCGCCAGCCGGTCCGCCGAGGGCGGGTGCGTGGCAAGAAAGGCGTTGGAGCCGGTCTCGAACCGAGCAAAGGGTGCCGCGCCCCGGATCGGATCGTAGCCCGCCGCGCGGGCGATACGCACCGCCAAGGCATCCGCTTCGAATTCGAACTGTTTGGAATAGGCCCGCCGCCCGAGAAACGCACCGAAGCCCGCCGCCGCCCGCACCGACTCGTCGCTTGCAGTCCCCGAAGCCGCCGCCAGCGTGCCCAGCAGTGTCGCCCCCAGCCGCTGCTGCGCCGAGGCGCGCAGCACATGGCGCCGCACCTGATGCGCCGCCTCGTGGGCCAGCACGAAGGCCACCTCGTCGTCATTACGCATCACCTGCAACAGGCTCAGCGTGAACACGACCTGTGGCCGCCCGTCCTCGCCGATCGTCTGGAAGGCATTCTGCCCCAGCCGCGGATCGGTGCTCATCTGGAAGCGGTAGTCGCAGCCCCGCACCCCGAAATCGGGGTTGCGGGTGCGGCACACCTGCTCGGCCACCGGCTCGATCCGACCCGCTGCCCGGCGAAAAGATGCCTCCGCCGCACGGGCCGACCGCGCCACCTCGGGCGCATCGCGCTGCGGATCAGGCGAGGGCCCCACAACGACCTCCCCGCAGCCCGCCAGCAACAGGACTATTGCAAACCTCCACATCATGCCCCGATCCTACACAGCCGCGTAGCCACGGCCAATCACTCCGGCGTGAAACGGCACTACCCGCGCGAGCGCGGAACCTTCCCCCACTTGCGGCGTTCTTCTTCCACATCGCAACATGGAGGCACCAATGAAGGGCATTCTCGCGTGGGCCATCGGTATTCCGATCCCGATCATTATCATCCTCTACCTGCTCGACGTATTCTGATCATCCCGGCCACCGAAGCAGCGCCCGGTGGCCGGCAGCTCCCCCACATTCCGATTTTCCTTGCTATTCTGCCACAAATGGCCCACAAGGCGCGGGCTTACGTTATCTACATCGACAAACTGTTCTCCTGAAAATGGCCCCAGTCTCGATCCTGCTGACTGACGCCACGGCTGCCGCACCCTGCGGGCAGCACCACACAGGAGTAAACACGATGGCCAATGGCACCGTGAAATGGTTCAACGCAACTAAAGGCTTCGGCTTCATCCAGCCCGACAATGGCGGCAAGGACGTTTTCGTCCACATCTCCGCTGTCGAGCGTGCTGGTCTGTCCGGCCTCGATGACAACCAGAAGGTCACTTTCGACCTCGAATCCGGCCGTGACGGCCGCGAATCGGCAAGCAATCTCGCACTCGCAGATTGATTTCGGAGCGCCGGGGCACCCGCCCCGGCACTTTTCCGCCCACCAAACCTCCGACTCCGCCCATTTTGCGCGGAGCGCGCATGCCGTGCCCGGACCCATCAACACAATGTTGATTTTTTCCCGCAGAGGCTGCACAATCCCCATGCTACGTTATACTATCGACCCACTGTCTCCCTAACCGGCCTCAGTCTCGATCAGCTGACAGATGCCAGGCCGCCGCACAATGCGGGCGGCACCACTAAGGGAGATCACCAATGGCCACAGGCACGGTGAAATGGTTCAATTCAACCAAGGGGTTCGGCTTCATCGCACCCGATGAGGGCGGCAAGGACGTTTTCGTCCACATTTCCGCTGTCGAACGCGCGGGTCTGACCGGGCTCGCCGACAACCAGAAAGTAACCTACGATCTGGAATCCGGCCGGGATGGCCGCCAGTCCGCCGGCAACATCGCGCTGGCTGATTGATCACGGGCCAACCGGCTCCTGCGCATTCCGGCGCGGCGGACAACGCCGCGCCTCTCAGATCGGGTCGCCCTTCCAGTCGCGTTCCGTCCGGCTCTCCACCTCGCGTGAGATCAGCGCCAGCATGTAGCTCCGCAACACCGCGTTGATCCTCCCCTGATAGCCACGCCCCATCGCCCGGAACCAGCGCACCACCCGGCTGTCCAGCGCGATGGTGATCTTGGTCTTCGCCGGCGCCACCGGTGCGGTCTCCTCCAACTCCCCCCAGTCCTCGGGAATGAAGGCCTCCTTCAGCCGGAACTGCTGCATCCAGATTTCCATCTGTGCCAGTTCGATCAGCAATTCCGAATGCGCCCGTTCTTCCGTCTTGCCGCGCTTGCGATCCATCGCCATGACTTGCCCCAAAAAGCCCAGTTTCAGCGCGTCTGGTAAAGAACCGGTTGCCGTACCGAACCCATACCAAAACCATACCAAATCCATACTGGTCTCATGGCTCTTCGACGGCCTCTATTGTCAGCAATCCCACAGCCGCCGGTCGCAATACCTCCGGCCCCGCCATCCCCGTAAGCCAGCCTCGCGCCTCACCGGGCGACAACAGCGCCGGCATCCGATGGTGGATTTTTTCCACCTCCGTGTTCGGCGCCACCGTCAGCGTCGCGAACTGCGCCACCTCCACACCACCGGGCCCATGCCAAACGTCGAAAATTGCCGCAATCAGTAGGGTTTGCCCCGGCACACTCATCCGCCAGCGCTGTTTCCGCCGGGTCTTGCCCGTCCACTCGTACCACCCCGAAACCGGCAACACCGCCCGCCGGACACCCTCGAAGGCAGATTTCTCGAACACGGTCTCCGACCGGGCATTGACGATTGTTTCCATCACCGGCCGCCCCCGGGCATTTCGCCGCCCACTCATAACCATACCCCAGCGCATCGGCTGCAATAGTTCTGGCGAACTATCTGAAAGTAATAGAAACTCTTCGCCCGGCGCAGCATCCTTTCGCGCCGTTTCCACGCCGCTTCCTCCGGCCAGTCCCGGCACGTGAAACGGTACATCGATAAACACCCGCCCCGGCATGCAGCCAGCGTAACACGGGTCTGCGGTCAAAGCATCTTGCACAAGCGCCGGGCAATGATCATGTTCCAGTTCAAGCCGAAACTCAGGAGGAAGACATGGCACTTCGCATCAACGACACGGCCCCCGATTTTACCGCCGACACCACGGACGGAGAGATTTCCTTCCATGATTGGGTAGGCGACGGCTACGCCGTCCTCTTCTCCCACCCGAAAGACTTCACCCCCGTCTGCACAACAGAACTGGGTGTCATGGCCGGAATGGAGCAGGAGTTCGCCAAGCGAAATACCAAGATCCTCGGCATCTCCGTTGATCCCGTGGAAGACCATCTGAAGTGGAAGGCGGATATCCAGAAATACTCAGGCAATTCAGTCGATTACCCCATGATCGGCGACCCGGACATGAAGGTGGCCAAGCTCTACGACATGCTGCCCGCCGAAGCCTCCGGCGATCCGTCAGTCCGCACCCCCGCGGACAACCAGACGGTCCGTTCGGTCTTCGTCGTCGGTCCGGACAAGAAAGTGAAATTGTCGCTTACTTACCCGATGACGACCGGGCGCAATTTCGATGAAATCCTGCGGGCAATCGACAGCATCCAGATGACTGCCACTCACAAGGTCGCCACTCCGGCAAACTGGAAACAGGGTGACGACGTCATTGTCACCGGTGCAGTGTCCGACGAGGAAGCGCAGGAGAAGTTCGGCGGGTTTGAAAAAGTTCTTCCGTATCTGCGCAAAACCAAACAACCGGTCTAACCTGTTGCTGCGCCGCGCCTTTTTATTATCATTAGGCGCGGCGCTGGTCCCTGTGAGGCGTGGTCCGCGACTCTGGCCGACGCAATTTTTAACGCCACCAATCGGGCACGGGCCACTGCCGGTCTGCGCCCATTCATCGCCTCCGCCACGCTGGCAGGCTTGGCCGATGGCTACGCGCAAAGGCTCCTGCACGGGGGGCAACTCTCTCACACTCTCGGCAATACCACGCTCTCCAGTCGTCTTGCCGGTGCCGGCTATGCATTCTCCGCCGCAGCCGAGAACATCGCCTACCAAAGAGGCCGCGAGGACAGCGCTCTGTCCGTGCTCTTCATGCAAAGCTGGATGGCATCGGCCGGCCACCGCAGAAACATTCTGAACGCACGCCTCACCGAATTGGGTGTCGGCACGGCGAGCGGCGATGGCGCAACCTACGCCGTTCAGGTCTTCGCCACACCGCGCTAACGAAAATTGGTAAAGTCAGTATCACGGCGCCCTGTTGCCCACGTCCCGGCAGCATCGCCGCCACCGCCCGCGCCTACTCCGGCGCTTTCACAACCTGCAACAACGGCATCAACGCACTCATGTCCGGTCCATGCGCCCGGCCGGTCAGCGCCTTGCGAAGCGGCATGAACAAGGCACGTCCCTTCCGCCCGGTGCTGTCCTTCAGGCCAGATGTCCATGCTCCCCACGTCCCCTCATCCCATGGGCGGGGCGGCAGGGCGGCAAGGGCTTTGGCAACAAACTCTTCGTCCTCAGCCTCGACAATCGGCTCTGCGCCGTCTCGGCAGAGAGCCCACCACTCGGCGGCATCCGCCATACGCTCTATGTTTTCCCGAATTGCCAGCCAGAACGCCTCCGCCAACGTCTCTGGCACGCCGATTGCCTCCAGTTCTCCAGCGACATCGCCATAGCTCCGTCCATGCAGAATTCGTGCCGTCAAAGGCCGCAAGTCCTCTACGTCGAACTTGGTGGGGGCGGCACCAAAGTGAGACAGGTCGAAACCGTCAATCACCTCACCGATATGCTCGCGCAACTCCACAGGCTGAGAGGATCCCAGCCGCGCCATCAGTGACAGAACGGCCATGGGCGCGATGCCCTGATCTCTCAGATCACGGAGCGCCAGCGTCCCCAAGCGCTTGGAAAGTGCTTCCCCCTGCGGGCCTGTCAGCAGTGAATGATGCGCAAAGACGGGTGCAGAGCCGCCCAGCGCTGCGATGATCTGGATCTGCGTTGCTGTGTTCGTCACATGATCGGAGCCGCGGACAACGTCCGTCACGCCCATTTCAACATCGTCGACTACCGACGCCAGAGTATAAAGCATTTGCCCGTCGCCCCGGATCAGAACGGGGTCGGAGACGGATGCCGCGTCGATACTCTGCGGGCCGAGAATTCCGTCGTTCCAGGCAATCCGCTCGCGCTCCAGCAGGAACCGCCAGTGGCCGTCCCGCGATTCGCGCAGTTGTTCCTTATCCGCGTCGGAAAGCGTCAGCGCCGAACGGTCGTAAACCGGCGGACGCCCCATGTTGAGTTGTTTCTTGCGTTTGAGGTCGAGCTCGGTCGGCGTCTCGAAGGCCTCATATAGCCTTCCGTCGCTCCGGAGTTTTTCCGCTGCCGCCTCGTAGGCGCCAAGGCGCGCCGACTGCCGTTCCACCCGGTCCCACGTCAGTCCCAGCCATTCGAGGTCTTCGCGGATTGCATCGACATAATGTTCTTCGGATCGTGCGGCATCCGTATCGTCAATTCGCAGAATAAACGTGCCACCGGCCTTGCGCGCAATCAGCCAATTGAACAAGGCCGTGCGCAGATTGCCGACATGCAGGTATCCCGTGGGCGAAGGGGCGAAACGTGTGGTGGTCATGAGGGGCTCCGTAGATGCCCTCTTTCCCTTCCACAGCATTCCGGCTTTGTCCACCGGTCGGCGCTGCTCAGAAAATCAGAACAGCAATCCGTTTTCCTCGAGCGAGCCCACCGTCGCGGGATGCGACGGCAGTTCCGCCATCGCCAGTCGCTTCAGGGCTACCCGATAATCCGAACGCTCCTGTGCGGTAAACCGCGACGGTGCATCCGATGCCTCGTTTGTTTTCTGCTCGTCTCTTACGTCACTCATAGCCATTCCTCCGGCCGTTACATAACGCGAGGCAGTTGCCGGGGTTCCGCCCCTAACTCGGTAAACAGTCCGAAACACCTTGTCTGGAGCATTCCGGCGGCCCTTCTCCGGCAAGATCGGGCCTGATCTTTACAGTACTCTACAACCGTCAAGATAACTGTTTACAAGATTACATTCTGTGAAGATTTGCACCGGATTATGGCTTAACTGGCACAAATACACGGCACGGTTGACTATTCGTTACCGTATATTTCAGCGCGAATATGATCCCGTGTGTACCGATCACGCCCCTGTCAGTGGAAATGCCGCCACCGCGGGTTATCCTTCCGGCCACCGTCAACAGGAGGATACGACCATGAAATTGTCCCGCAGAAACGCACTCATGGCCGGCGCTGCCGCGCCACTGCTCACCGGCCTGTCCGGCCGCACCGTCAGGGCGGAGGCCGAAATGAAGGGCGCCCAGCCGCCAAGCTTCAACCGCTTCACCCTCGGCACAATGGAAGTCACCGCCCTGCTGGCCGGCAATCGCACGGTCGAGGATCCGCAGGGAACATTCGGAATGAACGTGTCGGAAGAAGAATTTGCCGAGGTCTCCGAGGCCAATTTCATTCCGGCAGACAAGACGCAGTTTTTCTTTACCCCCACCCTCGTCAACACCGGGTCGGAACTGATCCTCTTCGATACCGGCCTCTCACCGGAAAGCATCACCGGGCCGCTGGAAGCTGCAGGCTACAGCGCCGATCAGGTCGACACCGTTGTCCTGACGCACATGCACGGCGACCATATCGGGGGCATTGCCTCGGATGCCGGGCCAACATTCGCAAACGCCGCCTACGTAACGGCTGCGCGGGAATTCGATCACTGGAAGACTGCAGGCAACGAGGGGTTCGACGCCAAGGTCGCCCCGCTCGCCGACAGGTTCACCTTCCTGGAGGATGGCGGCAGCGTTACCTCCGGCATTACCGCCATGCTGGCGCCGGGACACACACCGGGCCACACGACCTACATGATCGAGAGCGACGGCGAACAGTTGCTGCTCGCCGCTGATCTAGCCAATCACTACGTCTGGTCGTTGGCCTACCCGGATTGGGAAGTCCGCTTTGACATGGACAAGGCACAGGCCGCCGAATCCCGGCGCAAGGTGCTGGGCATGCTTGCCGCAGACCGCGTGCCGTTCATTGGCTACCACATGCCGTTCCCGGCCCTCGGCTTCGTCGCGGAACGGGATGACGGCTTCCGCTACGTGCCTTCCAGCTACCAGATGATGCTCTGATAACGCAGGGCGTCGGGTACATCCCCGGCGCCCGCCGCCGGCTTTCGTCAGCCGTTGTCGCGCCACCGATTGACGATCGGATAGCGTCGGTCCAACCAGAATGCCTTCTCCGTCAGTCGCGGCCCCGGTGCCGCCTGGAAGCGCTTGTACTCGGAAATGTACAACAGGTGCTCCACCTGCTTCACCGTCTCGCGTTCAAACCCGGCGGCGACAATCTCGGCAACACTGGCGTCTTCTTCGATCAGCATTTCAAGGATCACGTCCAATACCTCATAGGGCGGCAGGCTATCCTCGTCCTTCTGGTCCGGGCGCAGTTCCGCCGAGGGTGGCTTCTCGATCACCGTCACGGGAATCACCTCGCCCTCTGGTCCGGCCATCCAGCTTCGGTGGTTGGCGTTGCGCCAGCGGCATGTTTCGAAGACCCGCGTCTTGTAAAGGTCCTTGATCGGATTGTACCCGCCGGCCATGTCGCCATAGATCGTGGCATAACCCACCGCGACCTCGGATTTATTGCCGGTGGTCAGCAGCATCTCGCCAAACTTGTTGGAAATCGCCATCAGGAACAGCCCGCGCAACCGGCTCTGGATGTTTTCCTCGGTCACACCGGGGTCCGTACCTTCGAACAACGGTGCAAGCGTCTCCAAAATCGCGGCCCGTCCGGCCTTTATCGGCACCGTGTCCAACCGACAGCCGAGCGCCGACGCCACGGCCTCGGCGTCATCCAGCGATCCGTCGCTGGTGTACTCCGAGGGCAGCATTACACATCGCACGTTCTCAGGCCCCAGCGCATCGACAGCGATCGTCGCCACGAGCGCCGAATCAATTCCGCCGGAAAGTCCGAGCAGTACCTTGGAAAAGCCGGATTTGCCGAGATAGTCGCGCAAGCTCTCGACCATCGCGCGGTAATCCTGCTCATACGCGTCGGGCTGTGGTGCCCTCGTGCCCCGTCGGCAGCCCCAACCGTCCGCGTTTCGTTCCATCACTATATGTTCGATGCACTCGTCGAAGGGCGGCAACATCACGGCCAGTTCACCGCCCGGATTCAGCACGAAAGATGCACCATCGAAGATCTGGTCATCCTGCCCGCCGACCATGTTGAGATAGATCAGCGGCACGTCGTTCTCGACCACCCGCGCCACCATGTGACCCATCCGCAAATCCAGCTTGTCGCGATGATAGGGCGATCCGTTGGGCACCAGCAGGAACTCCGCCCCGCTTTCCACCATCGTCTCGGCTACATCCACGTGCCAAGCGTCTTCGCAGATCGGCGTGCCGATGCGGATACCATTGATCTGGAATGGCCCGGAAATTTCCGCGCTCGTATAAAGGCGCTTTTCGTCGAAAACCGCATCATTCGGCAATTCGTGTTTTCGCGCCACGATCTCCGCCGCGCCATCGCGCAGCAGGAAGTAGGCATTATAGTGCCTGTCGTCGTCCCATACCGGCCCGCCGATCAGCAGTGCCGGCCCGTCCCCCAGCCGCGCCGCCAGCTTCTCGACGGCAGCATGGGCATCGTGGGCGAATGCAGGTTTCTTCACCAGATCCTGGATCTGGTAACCGGTGATGAACATCTCCGGCAGTGCTACCAGATCGGAGCCCGCATCCCTGCCCGCTTCCCATGCCGCAAACGCCTTGTCGGAATTTCCCGCCAGATCGCCCACCACCGGGTTGAGCTGCGCAAGCGTAACTTTCAAGCTGTTAGACATGCAGCACTCCCCTTTTCTGCCTGAATGCGGTATAAACGATGGATCGGGGCGGGCAAGGGCGCGACTGCCGCACAAGGGTTGCCCTGTTGCCATTCACTGGCCACATTTGGATATAAAAGACATTGTCATGAAATTTGGTTGCCAATAGTCTCTGCGGCCAAAGGGTTGGATGAGTGAGATCGCGTATCTTTCGTAAATGGGGTGCCGAGCCGCTGTCTGGCCTGTCACCATAGGTGGAACTAGGAAACGCTGTGTTGAACATGAAAAAAATATCGTTTGTTTTGGGTGCAACCCTCGCGAGCACCGTTGCCGCCTCCGCACAGGAAGGTGAAATCCAGACCAAGCAATATGATACCGGCGGCGTCTACACCGGTGAATTCAAGGACGGGAAGCAGCACGGCACGGGCAAGTACACTCTGCCGAACGGCTACGAGTACGAAGGCGACTGGGTCGACGGCCGCATTGAAGGCAACGGCGTCGCGAAGTTCCCCAACGGTTCCGTCTACACCGGCGAATTCGTCAACGGACGTCCCGAAGGTCAGGGCAAGATCGTATTCGCAGATGGCGGCACATATGAAGGCGAATGGCTCGAAGGCAAGATTGGCGGCAAGGGTATCGCTGTCTATGCCAACGGCGTGAAATACGAAGGTGAGTTCGAGAACGCGGTGCACCACGGCACCGGCACGATGACCTCGCCCAATGGCTACGTCTACACCGGCTCCTGGATCAACGGTGTCAAGGACGGCGAAGGCAAGATCACCTATCCCGATGGCGCTATCTACGAGGGTGGAATTGCCCAGGGCGTCCGCGCCGGCACGGGAACGCTGACGATGCCAGACGGTCTCACCTACACCGGCGAATGGTCAGGTGGCCAGATCAACGGCACCGGCACCCTCATCCAGGCGAACGGCGACAAGTACGAAGGTACGCTCGTCAACGGTCAGCGTGAGGGCGAGGGTGTTGCCACCTATGCCTCCGGTGACGTCTACGAAGGCGCGTTCATCGCCGACCAGCGTCATGGTACCGGCGTCTTCACCGGCACGGACGGCTATCGCTACGAGGGCGAATGGGTCGAGGGCCGCATCGAGGGAACCGGCGTCGTCAACTATCCGGACGGCTCCACCTACGAAGGTCAGTTCAAGAACGACGTGGCACACGGCGAAGGCAAGATCACCTATGCCGACGGCTCCTCCTATGAGGGCGGCTGGGTCGATGGCGTCATCGAGGGCAAGGGCATCGCCCGGTACGAGAACGGCCTTGTCTACGAAGGCGAATTCAAGAACGCCCAGAACCACGGCTTCGGCACGATGACCTATCAGGATGGCTTCACCTACTCCGGCCAATGGCAGGAAGGCCTGCGCGACGGCGACGGCACCGCCACCTACGCCGACGGCACCGTCTACGAGGGCAGCTTCGCGCAGGGCCAGCGCGAAGGCACGGGCGTCATCACCATGGCCGACGGCTTCAAGTACGAAGGCGGCTGGAAGGCCGGCGAGATCGACGGTGAAGGTGTTGCCACCTATCCCAACGGCGACCGCTACACCGGTTTCTTCACCAAGGGCCAGCGTCAGGGTCTCGGCAAGATGATCTACGCCTCCGGCGACGAGTACGATGGCTACTGGGCGCGCGGCGAACAGGCTTCCAAGGAAGAGGCCGAAGCCGCCGAAGCGGAAGATCGGTCCAGCGAAAGCAACTGATTCCCGATCATCTATTAATTGCAGAAACAGCCGGGTCGCTCGATCCGGCTGTTTTCGTTCTTGCCATCCTCCATTCGGCCAAAATCCGCCGTCGTCCGATTTCCGCCGAAATCAGGGGGCATTTTGGTGGTTAGCTTGAACGCAACGAAAATCTGCTGTCTCGTCCCGACAATTCCACAAGAGCAGCAAACATCGGAGCAGCCCCCATGCCCCCCCTCCCCACCCGCGGCGACGATTCGATCTACGGCACCGACGATCCTTCCGTCGTCGATCGCCTCACCGGCCTCGAAGGCAACGATTACATCAACGCCGGCGACGGAAATGACTTCGTGTTTGAAGGTGCATGGAACTGGGGTGGCGGCCTCATCGACATGTTCGGCGACATCCCCGAACTCACACCGGGCGAACCGGTGGATTTCGGCGGCGGTGAAGACATACTCGACGGGGGCGCCGGCTTCGATGAACTGAACTATTACGGCTACACCCAGTCGGTCTACATGAACTTCCAGACCAACCGCATCATCCGCAACGGTGAGACCGACATCTTCCGCAATTTCGAATGGGTCGTGCTTTCCGACGCCGATGATGTCGTGATCACCAACGACAACGCCAAGGGCGTCCTGCTTCAGGCCGGAGATGACACGGTAGTCGGCTTCGCCGACATCAGCGAAATCTTCGGCGGCACCGGCATCGACACCGTCGATTGCTCCCAGATGCAGGTTAACATTCTGCTGGACGCCCGCAATGGCATCACCCGGATGGAGGGCGGCTGGGGCGGCACCATCGCCGAGTTCGAGATTTACATCGGCTCACGCAACTACCGAAACACGATCATCACCGATGACGTTTCCTCGACGGTCACCGGCGGGAATGTCCGCGACATCCTGCGCGGCGGCGCCGGCAACGACACGATCAACGGCAAGGGCGGCAACGACACGATCCGCGGCGGCAACGGCAATGATACCCTGCGCGGCGGCGACGGTGACGACAACATGATCGGCGGCGGCGGTCGCAATACCGTTCAGGGCGGCAATGGCGCCGACACGATCCTCAACGAGTCCGCCAATGGCACCATTTCCGGCGGCAACGGCAACGACTTCATCACCAGCAATGGCAACAACAGCACCATCAACGGCGGTGCGCACAACGATACCATCGCAAGCACCGGCGCCGATGTGACGATTGGCGGCGGCAACGGGGCCGATGACATCAGTTCGACCGGCGCAAGGGCCGTCATCCATGGCGGCAACGGCAATGACGTTATCGAGGCCATGGGCACCGGTGCGGAGGTGCGCGGCGGCGGCGGTAACGACGACATCTTCCTCTGGCGCGGGCGTGCCTTCGGCGGTGATGGCGATGATACGATTTCCGTCCACGGCAGCTACAGCGGCAGCACACTCAATCTCGGCGCGGGTGACGATGTCGCCCAGCTTCGCGGCACCGGCAACACCGTCTATGCCGGCTCCGGCGCAGATCTGATCAATGTGCGCGGGCAGGATCATCGCGTCTTCGGCGGTGACGGCGCGGACAGGGTCAACATCGGCACTCGCGGCGGCAACCAGAATCAAACCAATGCCACCGTCCAGGGCAACGGCGGCAACGACAATTTCTTCGTCTTCGCGGGCGCGGATGCCATCCTTGGCGGCGGCGGCGCGGATACCTTCAACTTCTTCACCAACAGCACCAGTCTCACCGGCATTGCCGGTGGCTGGGGTGCCGACCGGTTCAATTTCAACGAATTCGGCAACGACGCCACAGTACGGATATCCGATTTCAACACCGGCATGGACAGGCTCGACATTCGCGGCATCTCCGGCCTCGGGGATCTCGACAGCCTCACGAACCAGAACGGCAACGCCGTCCTGCGCTTCACGCAGGAGAGTCGAACCCTCGATCCCGGTAATGACGTACAGATCACCCTGACATTGGAAGGCGTCGCCGCCGGCACGTTGACGGACGATATCTTCCTCTGACGCACAGGAGGGCGCGCGCAAGCAAGCGTCGCGCCCTCACAGTCCGGCCAGCACCGCGCGCGCGCTGTCCAGTGAGGCTTCCTGCCGGTCTTCGTCCATCCGCTCCCAGGTCCTATACATCTGCCCCATGCGCGGGTTGTCTTCCAGTTTCGCGCGGTTGCGGATCAGGAAATCCCAGTACAGCGGATTGAACGGGCAGGCCCCCTCGCCAGTCTTCTGCTTCACGTCATATTTGCAGCCAGCACAGTGATCGGACATCCGGTCGATATAGACACCGGAAGCCGCGTAAGGCTTGGAGCCGACGACCCCGCCATCGGCGAACTGGCTCATGCCGAACGTATTGGGCAATTCGACCCACTCATAGGCGTCGGCATAGATCGCAAGATACCACTCATGCACAGCCTGCGGGCGCACACCCGCCAACAGCGCAAAAGTACCTGTCACCATCAGCCGTTGAATATGATGGGCATAGCCTTCCCGCAGTGTCTGGCCGATGGCCTCGCGCAGACAGGCCATTTCCGTCTCACCCGTCCAGTAGAAGTCCGGCAGGTCGCGTTCTGCCCCCAGGAAGTTGCCCTCACCATACTCCGGCCCCTTGAGGTCATAGACGCCACGCACGAATTCCCGCCAGCCGAGGATCTGGCGAATGTACCCTTCCACAGCGTTTAGCGGCGCATCCCCCGCTGCGTAAGCCGCCGCCGCCTGCGCGCACAATTCCAACGGGTCCAGAAGGCCGGCATTCAGGTAGACTGACAGCACCGAGTGATACAGAAAGTCTTCGCCTGTCAGCATCGCGTCCTGATAGTCGCCAAACCGCGGCAACGCCTCTTTCATGAATTTGCTTGCAGCACGCCGCGCCCCGCGTCGGTCCACAGCAAACCAGAAATCATTCAGATCTCCCGGATTTTCCGCAAATTCCCGCCTGACCAGCGCCAGCACCTCTTCGGTAATGTCATCATGCGCGTGCCGCATCGGCTTTGGCATGAACAGGTCAGGTTCCGCCGGCTTGCGGTTTTCCTTGTCGTAGTTCCATTCGCCGCCTTCCGGCTCACCGTCTTCCATCAGCAGGCCAGTCTTGCGACGCATCTCGCGGTAGAAATATTCCATCCGCAACTGCTTGCGTCCTTCGGCCCAACCAGCAAATTCCTCCGCGCTGGCGATGAACCGGTCGTCAGGCAGCACCCGAATTTTCACAGGGCAATTTTCCAACGCCTCCCGCAGCCGCCACTCTCCGCACCGGGTTGCCAGCACTTCCTCCGCACCGGTCTCCCGTGTGCGCCGCATCAGCTCCGCGCAAATCGACCGACCCGTCTCCGCATCGTCGTAACGGCTGTAGAGCACCTCCCAGCCATCATCCCTCAACGCCTCGGCGAAGTGCCGCATCGCACTGAAGATGAACGCAATCTTCTTCTTGTGGTGCCAGGCATAACTGGCCTCGTCATGCACCTCCGCCATGACCACCGCATCGCGGCTCCTGTCGGCCTCACGCAGCGCCGACAGATCCATCGTCAACTGGTCGCCCAGCACCAGAACCAGCCGCTTCACCACGCGATCTCCTTGCCGGCCCAATCGTAGAACCCGCCCGAATGTTCCGGTCCCAGCCCCGCCAGTACCCGCAGCAGGTTCCCTGCCGCCTCCTCCGGCGCTACTGAACGGTGTCGTCCGAGGTACTTGCGTGTCAGATCTGTCGCCACCGTGCCGGGATGCAAGGCCACCACCACGGCTTGCCGGTTCCGGCGCCGCAGTTCGACTGCCGCTGTGTGCAGGATCTGGTTCTGCGCCGCCTTTGCCGCCCGGTATCCATACCAGCCGCCGATCCGGTTATCGCCGATGGAACCCACCCGCGCCGAAAGTGACGCGAAAATCGCCGGGCCTTCCTGCCGCAAGAGTGGAGCAAAGTGTTTCAGCAACAGCGCCGGCCCGATGGCGTTGAGTGCAAACTGCGCCGCCATCGCCGCCGGGTTGATATCCGACAGCGCCTTTTCCGGCCCCTGCCCATCGATCTCCAGCGCCCCGGTCGCATCGAAGATCAGGTCAAACGCTCCGGCAACTCCCGCCGCCGCTCGCGCGACGCTGTCCTCGTCTGTCACATCGAGCCCGTCGCGGGAACGGCTCAGCCGCACCAGTTCGCCGGCCTCCAGCGCCGCGCACAATGCCCGGCCAATCCCGCCCGACGCCCCGATCACCAGCACCCGCTTGTCTGAATTTACCTTCATGATCAGCGGAACTAGCGCCCCCGCCGCTCATGGCCAGTACCCGACGGCGAGCGGTGCCGCCGTCGGGGTCGGATCAGGCCTCTTCCGTGCAGTGCGCGGTATCTGCTCCCAGCTTGCGGAGGTCGCCCAGATGCTGGTCCCACCCTGCATCCAACGGCGGAAACAGCGAACCGGCGCCGTCGGGAATATCCGAATGCGTCACCGTCAGCCGTGTGCCCTCCTCGGTTGCCACCAATTCCCAGAGTACCCGCGTCACGGCGCCGTCCAATGCGCCCACTTCGAAGGTCGTCTCCATCAGGCGCGGCGGCTCCCACCGCACAACGTTGCCCCAGACGACGGCGGAGCCGTCTTCCCTCAGCAGCGTGTAGTCCGAGCCGGCGGCAAGATCGGCCTTCACCCTGTTCCACCATTTGTCGAGATTTTCCTTCCGGGTCAGAAAATCCCATACCACCTCCACCGGCGCCTTGATGAAGACAGTCTTCACCATTTCCAGTGTCTTCGTCTCAACCATCGCGTCCATGCTCCATCTCCTTTTCCACTTCTGCTTTCAACCGTGCCAGCCGGACATCCCAGTAGCGATCCAGGTCCGTCAGCCAGCCCTTTACCGCGCGCAATCCCTCGGGTCGAAAGCGGTTCACCCGCTCCCGACCGCGCACTTCCACGCGGATCAGGTCTCCTTCTTCCAGCACCTTCAGGTGCTTCTTCACCGCCGGGCGGGTCATCGCAAAGTTCTCTGCAACCCGCCCGATCGTCATGTCCTCCTCCGCCAACAGCGCCAGAATCGCCCTTCGCGTCGGGTCTGCCAGGGCGCGAAACGCACCCTCGCCTGCCATGTTCATACCGTCATTTTCCCTTCATGAAACCTTTTGGTACTCTTTAATTAGATACCATTTGGTTTCATGGCAAGGTTTTTTCGCAAGTTTCGCGGCTTTTTTCTTGGCCCCTCCCCGCAGCGGCCCTATAACAAGCCCCATGTTCAGCGCCAGCACCCTACGTCTAACCGGTCTCCTTACACGCCCCTGAGCGTGCCGGGACACGGTGCGCGCGCTCAGGGGAGCACGTCCGCACCGCCCAACCAAAGCTGACAGGACATACCCATGACCAACCGAGTCCAGATATTCGACACCACCTTGCGTGACGGCGAGCAGAGCCCCGGCGCAACCATGACCCTCAAGGAAAAGCTGGAGATCGCCACACTCCTCGACGAGATGGGCGTCGACATCATCGAAGCCGGCTTTCCAATCGCGTCCGAAGGCGATTTCGAGGCCGTAAGCAAGATTTCAGCCCAGACGCAAAACGCTGTCATTTGCGGCCTCTCCCGCGCCAACATAGCCGATATTGACCGCTGCTGGGATGCGGTGAAACACGCCAAACGCCCGCGCATTCACACATTCATCGGCACCTCCCCGCTTCACCGCGAATTTCAGGTGAAGCTCGACAAGGAGGCGATGGCCGAAAAGATCCACGCCACCGTCTCACACGCCCGCAACCTCTGCGACAACGTGCAGTGGTCGCCGATGGACGCCACCCGGACCGAGGATGATTACCTCGCCCGCGTGTGCGAAATCGCCATCAAGGCTGGGGCGACCACAATTAACATTCCCGATACCGTCGGCTACACCGCGCCGCGCGAAAGCGCCGACATCATCCGTATGTTGCTGGAACGTGTGCCCGGCATGGACGAAATCGTCATCGCTACCCATTGTCACAACGATCTCGGCATGGCGACCGCCAACTCCCTCGCGGCAGTCGAGGCGGGCGCGCGTCAGATCGAATGCACGATCAACGGTCTCGGTGAGCGCGCGGGCAACACTGCGCTCGAGGAAGTCGTGATGGCCATGAAGGTCCGTCACGACATCATGCCCTATGACACCGGCGTCGATACTCGCAAGATCATGGCCATCTCCCGCCGCGTCGCGTCCGTCTCCGGCTTCGCCGTGCAGTACAACAAAGCCATCGTCGGCAAGAACGCCTTCGCCCACGAGTCCGGCATCCATCAGGACGGCATGCTGAAACACGCAGGCACGTTCGAGATCATGTCGCCGGAAGATGTTGGCCTGACAGAATCCAACCTCGTCATGGGCAAGCATTCCGGCCGCGCCGCCCTCCGCTCCAAGCTGGAGGCACTGGGCTTCCAGTTGGGAGACAACCAGCTCAATGACGTCTTCGTCCGCTTCAAGGCGCTGGCCGATCGCAAGAAGGAAATCTACGACGAAGATCTGCTCGCCATGATGGCCGATAGCACCACCAGCGCTGGCCACGATCATATTCGCGTCAAGTTCCTGCGCGTGATCTGCGGAACCGAAGCACCGCAGAGCGCCGATCTGACACTGACGATCGACGGCACCGACCACCAGATCACCAGCCAGGGCGACGGACCTGTCGACGCGACCTTCAACGCCATCAACAAGCTTTTCCCGCACGAGGCGGAACTGCAACTCTATCAGGTTCATGCCGTTACCGAGGGCACGGACGCGCAAGCCACAGTTTCTGTCCGGATGGAAGAGAAAGGCCGCATCGTCACTGGCCAGGCGTCGGAAACGGACACCGTCGTCGCCTCCGCAAAGGCCTATGTCAACGCACTCAACAAACTCGTCGTCCGCCGCACGCGTGAGGTCGAGAATGCGATGGAGGCGTCGGCAGGTTGATCTGGTCCGGCCGGGCGCCTGCCCTTGGCAAAGCCCGGCCCGCTCTTCAAGGGATCCATCCACATGACCGAGCGCACCGTCTCGATCCGCGCCTTTGAGCCGGAGGACATAGACGCCATCACCGCCATCCTGAATTTGCCCGGAACGCTTTCGGGCACCATGCAATTTCCCTTCAGATCGGTCGCCGAACGCGCCGAACGGCTCACCGGTTATCGCCCGGAGCTCTACCTCGTTGTGGAGAAATGCGGCGGGGTTGTCGGCTTCCTGACGCTGGACAGATACAAAGGGCGGCGCGGCCATTGCGCCGGGCTCGGCCTGTCCGTGCATGACGATCACATTGGTCAGGGCGTTGGCTCTGCACTCATGGGCGCCGGACTCGACAGTGCCGACAATTGGCTAGGCATCCATCGGCTCGAACTTGACGTCTTCGTCGATAATACTCGCGCTGTAGCACTCTACGAGCGGTTCGGCTTTGACGGCGAAGGCGTCGCACGTGCGCGTGGATTACGCGCGGGTCGCTATGTTGATACGCTCTCCATGGCCCGTCTCCGCCCCGGCTGCCCCCCCGCCGCAATGCGTAACTGACGCTTACGATCGGCCGCACGGGCCTCCAGCTCACAGGTCAGAATTCCCTCCTGACGCACGTGCAGGCATGATGTGTCGGCTAAGTCAAAGTCTCAGGTGCGGGGTACGCCGTTGGCGTCGTATCCCGCATCTTCCAGAAGATCGGTCCGCTCAATAGCCCGCAGGTGGACGGCCAGTGCCTCCCAGTTCGACACCCGCTCCGCCAGCGTGCTGGCAGATTGCGGCAACATCTGGCTGGACAGTTCCTCTGCCTTCGCCTCCGATCCCAGAAACGCCAGCAGCCTGTTCAGCGGCTCCGCCTGCAATGTCTCCCGGTAGTCTATGTCGAAGGTTTCGATACCTTCGTCCTTGCGCAACTCTCGGCATATCCGCCGGTGGCGGTTCGTGAAGCCGATCGCGTCCTGCACATGTTTCGGCAGGATCTCCACCTTCTGCTCCCGCAGTGGCTGACCTTCCCGACGCACATACTGCCCCGTCATCTGTGCAGCCACATGCGACACGCAGACTTCCAGCAGCGCCCGCTGCAACAGCACCACTCGGTATCGGCCGGAGAACAGCGCCTTACGCAGGAATTTCCGACCGTCGAGATGCCGCGGAAACAGCTTGAACCCTGTCGCAGCGGGTTTGTTCCGGTCCGCCAATGTATTCAACAGTTCCTCGCCGCGCGCGTCCCTCGCCTCGACTTCCCCCCGTTTCAGTCCGACATCCGCCAATACCTCGGGCGGCAACTCAACCGACTTGCCCTTGTAGATCTCCCCGTAGCACACCAGATCCGGGGCCGAGTTCAGCAGGCTCACGAGGTTGTAGGAGCCGGTCCGTATGGTCGCGGCGATGATGAAGGGACGGCCCCTTTCGGCCGCGAATTCGCCATTTGAACCTGACACCCCATTGCTCATTTCACCACTGCTCCTCGATTCCCATCGGCAGATCGCCGCTGATTTTCCGCGTTTTCGCAGGCTGCAATCCATTCATCTCAAATTGACACGCGATTACGCAACTTCAACCCTGATTCAGCCTGCGTGCACCCCTTTACGGCCCATTTGGGGCGGGATATGAACGCTCAATGGCAGTGATGGGCCAATAATCCCAGACAAACAAGCAGGCACAAGGGCGACAGAGTATGTTCGGAGCACTTAGAAGCTTCATTTCAGCGGATATGGCAATCGACCTCGGGACAGCCAACACCCTCGTCTACGTCAAGGGCAAGGGCATCATCCTGAACGAGCCATCGGTCGTCGCCTACAAGACGAAAGACGGCAAGAAGGAGGTGCTGGCGGTCGGCGAAGACGCCAAGCTAATGCTTGGCCGCACCCCCGGCTCCATCGAGGCAATCCGCCCGATGCGCGATGGCGTGATCGCCGACTTCGGCGTCGCCGAGGAGATGATCAAGCACTTCATCCGCAAGGTCCACAAGGCCGGCAACTGGGCCAAGCCCAAGGTCATCGTCTGCGTCCCCTACGGCGCCACCCCGGTGGAAAAACGCGCCATACGCGACAGCGTCCGCCAAGCTGGCGCCAAGAAGGTCGGCCTGCTGGCCGAACCCATCGCCGCCGCCATCGGTGCCGGCATGCCGATCACCGACCCCACAGGCAACATGGTCGTCGACATCGGCGGCGGCACCACCGAGGTCGCCGTCCTCTCGCTGGGTGATATCGTCTACGCACGCTCCGTTCGCGTCGGCGGCGACCGCATGGACGAGGCAATTATTTCCTACCTCCGCCGCCAGCATAACCTCCTGGTCGGCGACACCACGGCCGAGCGGATCAAGACCTCCATCGGCACCGCCCGCATGCCCGACGACGGCCGCGGCCAGGTGATGGAGATCCGCGGCCGCGACCTGCTGAACGGCGTGCCCAAGGAAACCGAGGTCACCCAGGCGCAGGTCGCCGAAGCCCTCGCCGAGCCGGTGCAGCAGATCTGCGAGGCCGTGATGACGGCGCTCGAATCCACGCCCCCCGATCTCGCCGCCGACATCGTCGACCGCGGCGTCATGCTTACCGGCGGCGGCGCCCTCCTCGGCGACCTCGACCTCGCCCTGCGGGAGCAGACGGGCCTCGCCATCTCCGTTGCCGACGAGACGCTGAACTGTGTCGCCCTCGGCACGGGCAAATCTCTCGAATATGAACAGCAGCTGTTGCATGTTATAGATTTCGGGAGCTGAGAGAGCGAGGCAGTGAAACGGCATGGCCAAGGGCGACGATCAGGTCTCCGCCATGTGGCGCACCATCCGCCGGATCCTGATAACCGGGATCTCGGTGCTTCTGCTTGCCCTGTTCCTGCTCTGGCGCATCGACAACCCGCGGGTTGAGAACATCCGCATCGCCATTCTCGACCGCGTCGTACCCAACGTCGAATGGTCGCTGAACCCGATCACCTATCTCAATCGGATGATCGGCGATTACCAGACGATGGAAGAAGTTTACGCCCAGAACCGCGAACTCCGCCGTGAGTTGCAGCGGATGAAGGGTTGGCGAGAGGCCGCCCTCCAGCTGGAGGAGAAGAATGCACGCCTCCGCGCCCTCAACAACGTCCGCCTCTCGCCCCGCCTCCGTTTCGTTGCCGGAGAGGTGATCGCAGACAGCGGCAGCCCCTTCCGCCAGTCCGGCCTGCTGAACATCGGCCGCATCGACGGCGTGAAGGATGGCTGGGCAGTGGTCGATGGCCTGGGCCTTGTCGGCCGTATTTCCGGCGTCGGCGAAAGCACCAGCCGCGTTATCCTGCTGACAGACATCAATGCCCGCGTCCCGGCGATCATGCCCGAATCCGGCCAGCGCGCCCTCGTCTCCGGAGACAATACCAACGCGCCCTTGCTCGAATTCGTTGAAGACACGGAGACAGTGCGTCCCGGCGACAGAGTCATGACATCGGGTGACGGCGGTCTCTTTCCCGCCGACATCCTGATCGGCACCGTCGCCGCCGGGCCGGACGGCCGCCTCCGCGTCCGTCTCGCTGCCGACTACCGCCGCCTCGAATTCATCCGCGTCCTGCGGGAGGCCCCGACGGAGGAGATTGTTGGCCCCGGTGCGCTGATCACGCCCCCCCAGCCTGCCGACGCCCTTGAATCGATCGAGGAGAGCAACGCAGGGGAGCAGACACAATGAAGAACGCCGCTCTCCAGTCCGTCCTGTTCACGCTGATCGCCGCGACAATCACCTTTCTCCACCTGTTGCCACTGGAGCTGCGGGCCGACGCGGGAGTCTGGCCCGACCTGCTCTTTGCCCTCGCCGCGGCATGGGTGCTCCGCCGACCGGACAGCACACCCGTGGCTCTGATCATCGCGATATTCCTGGCCGCCGACTTCATCCTGTCACGCCCGCCCGGCCTCTGGACGTTTCTGGTACTCATGGCCACCGAGTTCCTGCGCGTGCAGTCGCGCGGTCACCATGAGCGGCCATTCCTGTTCGAATGGATCACCTTTGCCGCCGTTTTCGCTGTGATGCTGCTCGTTCAGTCCCTGATGCTGGCGCTGGCTCTGGTGCCGAACCCGCCGACAGGCCGGATGCTCACCCAGTACGGCCTTACCGTGGGCCTCTACCCGCTCGTCACGTTCACGCTCTACGGCATCCTTCGCGTCCGCGCCCCAGCTGCGGAACATCGCGGCCTCGGAGGTGTGGCATGAGGCGCCCGAACCCAGCTTCCGCCGCCAACATCACCCGTCGCGGCCTTATGTTGCTCGGCATCCAGGGCCTCGCCGTCGGCGGTCTCGGCTACCGGATGCGCCAGTTGCAGGTCGAACAGGCCGACAAGTTCCTGCTGCTGGCCGAAGAGAACCGGATCAACATCCGCCTGCTACCGCCCGCCCGCGGCCTGATTTTCGACCGCAACGGCAAACCCATCGCCGTCAACCAGCAGAACTACCGCGTGACCATCGTCCGTGAACAGGCCGGCGATCTGGAAGAGACACTCTACAACCTCGCCCGCCTCATCCCGCTGCCGCCCGACCGGCAGGAGAAGATTTTGAAGGAGTTGCGTCAGCGGTCCGCTTTCGTACCGGTAACCGTCACCGAGCACCTGACGTGGGAGGAAATCGCCCGCATCGCCGCCAACGCCCCCGCGCTCCCCGGTGTCACCACCGAGGTCGGCCTGACACGCTATTACCCGGAACTGAAGGATTTCGCCCACATCGTCGGTTATGTCGGCCCGGTCAGTGACCGGGACCTGAACAATGTCGAAGACGCCGATCCGCTGCTGCAAATTCCCGATTTCCAGATCGGCAAGACCGGCATCGAACAGAGAATGGAGCGCGACCTGCGCGGCGGCGCCGGCAACTCCCGCATCGAGGTCAATGCCGCCGGCCGCGTCATGCGCGAACTCCAACGCACTGAAGGCACCGCCGGACAGGACCTGCACCTGACTCTCGACAAGGATCTTCAGCGATACGCACTGGAGCGGATGGCCGGCCAGAGTTCCGCCGCCGTCGTGCTCGACGTGAACACCGGCGATATTCTCGTCTCCGCCTCCTCTCCCAGCTTCGATCCGAACTCCTTTGTCTTCGGCATTTCCAGCGGCGATTGGAACCAGTTGCTGAACGATCCTTATCGCCCGCTGTCCAACAAAGCGGTCTCTGGTGCCTATCCACCGGGTTCCACCTTCAAGATGGTGGTGGCGCTGGCCGCGCTCGATGCAGGTGTGATCGGCCCGGAAGAAACCGTCTACTGCCCCGGCTTCTATCAACTCGGTAAGCGTCGTTTCCATTGCTGGCGGCGTGGTGGCCATGGCCACACCAATCTCAACGAGAGCCTGCAATTCTCCTGCGACGTCTACTACTACGATGTCGCCCGCCGCGTCGGCATCGAGCGGATCAGCGCCATGGCCAACCGCCTCGGTATCGGCATCCGCCACGATCTGCCGCTGCCCGCGATCACCGAGGGCCTGACCCCGACCAAGGACTGGAAGCAGCGCGTCCATGACAAGGCATGGCTCGTCGGCGATACGCTGAACTCCGGCATCGGCCAGGGCTTCACCCTCGCCAGCCCGCTGCAACTCGCCCTGATGACAGCCCGCATCGCCAGCGGTCGCAGCATCGTGCCCCGCATCATCCGCGCCGTTGAAGGCAAGCCGGAACCGGCGCCGGAAGCGCCGGACCTCGGTCTCTCGGATGTCCACCTCAACTATGTCCGTCGAGGCATGTACGATGTCGTCAACGCCCAGCGCGGCACCGCTCGTCGTTCCCGCATCACCGACCCGGAAAACCGCATGGCCGGCAAGACCGGCACCAGCCAGGTACGTATCATCACGGCCGAGGAACGTGCGCGCGGTGTCTTCAAGAACGAGGATCTGCCGTGGGAGCGGCGCGATCACGCGCTTTTTGTCAGTTTCGCGCCCTACACCAACCCTCGTTATGCCAGCGCCGTGATCGTGGAGCACGGCGGCGGCGGCTCCACCGCGGCGGCCCCGATCGCACGCGACATCATGATGCGCTGTCTCTATGGACCTGCCCCCCCGCTGGAGGCATACCCAGCCGAGGAACGCGACAAGATCAGGACGTTGCGCGAAAGCACGCCCCCCGAAGCCAGCGACAGCCCCGCACCGGGCAGCGATCGCGCATGACCTTCCTCGATCAGGCCAACCGCGGCATTCCCTCGGGCTTTGCCAAGATCCTGCACATGAACTGGGCGCTGACGCTGCTGCTCTGCACCATCGCGTCCGTTGGTTTCCTGATGCTCTACTCCGTCGCCGGCGGGTCCTTCTCGCCCTGGGCGGAGCCGCAGATCGTCCGCTTTGCCATGGGCCTTGCCGCGATGTTTGCCGTCGGCATGATCCACATCCGCTTCTGGCGCGGCATGGCCCCCATCGCCTATGTCGGCGGCCTCGTTCTCCTGCTGGTCGTGGAATTTTTCGGCTCCGTCGGCATGGGCGCCCAGCGCTGGATCGACCTCGGTTTCATCATGCTCCAGCCCTCGGAACTGATGAAGGTCGCGCTGGTGATGATGCTGGCACTCTATTATGACTGGCTCCCGCGAGAGAAGGTCTCCCGCCCGTTCTGGGTGGCAATCCCGCTGGTACTGACGCTCATCCCCATGGGGCTGGTCCTCCAACAGCCAGACCTCGGCACCTCGATCCTGCTGGCGGCCGGCTCCGGCGTGGTCATGTTTCTTGCCGGCGTGTCGATCTGGTATTTCATTGCCGCCATCTCCGGCGGTGTCGGGCTGGTCACCGTCGTGCTGGAAAGCCGGGGCACCTCCTGGCAGATCCTCAAGGACTATCAGTACCGCCGCATCGAGACTTTCCTCGACCCGTCGCTCGACCCACTCGGTTCGGGCTACCACATCACCCAGTCGAAGATCGCGCTCGGCTCAGGCGGCCTTTCCGGGCGCGGCTTCATGGAAGGCACGCAAACCCGCCTGAACTTCCTCCCCGAGAAACACACCGACTTCATCTTCACGACCCTGGCCGAGGAGTTCGGCTTCGTCGGCTCCGTTTCGCTGCTGACGCTTTACCTTTTGGTGATCGTTTTCTGTTTGGTGTCAGCCATGCGCAACCGTGACCGCTTCGGCGCACTCCTGACCGGCGGAATCGCCGCCACATTCTTCTTCTTCTTCGCCGTCAACATGGCGATGGTGATGGGTCTCATTCCCGTCGTCGGCGTGCCACTGCCGCTCGTCTCCTACGGGGGCTCGGCGATGCTCGTCCTCATGGCCGCCTTCGGCCTGATCCAGTCCGCACATATTCACAGGCCAAGATGACCATCGAAATTCTCTATGACGCAAACCCACGTGAGTGGCCTGCCTACAAACAGGCAATACCCGCAGCGCTCAAGGCACGGGGCATAGATCACAACTTCAGCCGCGCCGTTCTGCCGTCCGATGCGGATTACGTCGTCTACTCGCCGTCGGGGGGCATCCACGACTTTACCCCCTTCACCCGCGCTCGCGCCATTGTCTCCCTCTGGGCCGGGGTGGAAAAAATCGTCGGCAACGAAACCCTCACCCAACCACTCACCCGCATGATCGACCCGGGGCTGACACAGGGCATGATCGAATGGGTCACAGGCCATGTCCTGCGCTATCACCTCGGCATGGATGTTCACCTCGCCAGTCAGTCGGGCGACGTCTGGGCGGAGGACGTGATCCCACCCCTGGCCTCCGAACGTCCGGTCTCCATCCTCGGGCTTGGCGCTCTCGGCGCCGCATGCGGCCAGTCCCTCGCCCGCCTCGGCTTTCCCGTTATGGGATGGAGCCGCAGCCACAAGTCCATTCCCGGCATCGCCTGCACATCCGGTGCCAACGGCCTGAAGAAATGCCTGCAGGGTGCGGAAATCCTGATCCTGCTGCTGCCGGAAACGCGCGAAACCCACAATATCCTGAATGCCCAGACGCTGAAGCTCATGCCCCAGGGTGCCCGTATCCTGAATCCCGGCCGCGGCGGCCTCATCAACGATGATGCCCTTCTCGCGGCGCTCGACAGCGGCCAGATTGCCCACGCCACGCTCGATGTCTTCCGGGAAGAACCGCTGCCGAAACCGCACCCTTACTGGGCGCATCCGCAGGTCACCGTCACGCCGCATATCGCATCGGCCACCCGCACCAGCACTGCCGCCATCGCCGCCGCCGAAACCATCGCCGCGTTTGAGCGGGGCGAGACGCCACCCAATCTGGTGGATCGCAACCTCGGCTACTGACCTCAGATCAGCCGCGGCGGCCTGTTCACGTCGCGTTGCACCGGTGCTGCCAGCTCCGGCTCGGGAATGTCGAACCGCAATCCGACCGTCTCCAGCCGTTCGGCCATTGCCGTGCCGTCGAGAAACAGGATATCCAGCGCCGCCGCCTCCGCGCCCGAATAGGCCAGCGCCTCCGCCACCACGTCGGCCACGGCCGCCTGCCCTTCGTCCAGCACACCGCCAATGGCCAGCAGCACGCCGCGTTGCCCGCCGGCGTAGCGCGCGCCGACCAACCAAGCTGCTCCCGCCAGTCCGGACAACCGCGCAAGGCCTGCGTCCAGTGCCCGCAGCACCACTTCCGGCACCTCCGGGCGAAAGATCTCTTCCGGCACGGCATCGACCACGTCTGGTGCCGACGGTGCCGTTTCGGCAATCCAGTCCACCCCGTCCGCGCCCAGCAGACTGGAGGAGGATGCAACTCCAAGGTTCACCCCCAGCGCCACACCCTGCCCGGCCAGCATTTCCACCAGCTTGCGCCCCGAAAGGCCCAGGTAGGGTGTCGGCGCCTCAACGAACTCCGCCATCCGTGCTTCGGTGTCGAAGGCCAACCCCACCGGCCCGTCCTCCGTTTCCATCACCAGCAATTCCGCCTTGTCACCGACCGGCTCGGCCTCCAGCAGCACGAAAAGTTCCGCCGCCCTCAGGGCAGCATAGAACGCCATCCGCGCCGCCTCGCTTTCCTCGTCCGCCATCATCGCGGCGTGGGCGCGGTCCAGCGCCGTCTCATCCGTCATTCAGTATCTCCGCCACACGGTCCCGCAACCACGGCACCAGTTCGGCCTCGAAGGCCGGATTCTTCTTCAGCCATGCCGTATTGCGCCACGACGGATGAGGCAAGGGCACCTTGTCCGGCGCATGGTCGCGCCACCGCGCCACCGTGGCCGTCACTCCTTTGGCGCCCAGATGCCATTCCTGTGCATAACCACCGATCAGCAGCATCAACCGAACACGGGGCAGCGCCGCCATCACCCGGTCGTGCCAGTTCTGCGCACAGACCTTGGGCGGGGGCAGGTCCGTCCCCTTGGCGTCATAGCCGGGAAAGCAAAACGCCATCGGCAGCACCGCAAATTTTTGCCGGTCATAGAACGCCTTCCGGTCAACGCCCAGCCAGTCCCTCAAACGGTCGCCGGAGCGATCATCGAACGGGATGCCGGAGGCGTGCACCCGCGCCCCAGGTGCCTGCCCGCACACAAGGATCGGCGCATTCGACAGCCACGGCACAGGCCGGGGTGCATGGCCCGTCGCCGTGACCGCAAACCGATCGGCGCAGATCCGGCAGCCTTCAATCTCCCTTGTCAGCGCCGCCAGCGCCGTCATGTCCACTTGATCGAGCATCCCAGCGAAGGCACCTGATCCTGCGGCCCCGTACCTTTCGTCGCGATCTGCCGCATCGCCTCCACCAGTTCCCGAGTCCGCCCATGGGCGTCGCCCCTGCCAGCGTCGTCCAGCCGCCCACGGTACTGAAGTTCGCCATCCGCGTTGAAGCCAAAGAAATCCGGCGTACAGACGGCCCCGTATATCTTGCCGACAGTCTGCGCCTCATCGACAAGATAGGGAAACGCCCAGCCGTGTGCCGCCGCGAAGCGTTTCATTTCCGGCGGGCTGTCAGCCGGATATTCAGCATAGTCATTGGACATCACCCCAAGCACACCGATTCCCTCTGCCATCAGATCCGCCGTATCCTCGGCCAGCCGCTCCGCAATCGCCCTCACGTAGGGGCAATGGTTGCACAGGAAGGCGATCAAAAGCGGTTTCTCGCCGAGATAGTCGCTCATCCGGAACGTCTGCCCGTCCGGATCGCACAGCGTGAACTCCGCCGCCTTCCACCCTAAATTGCAAACGGGAGTATCCAGCAGCATCGTGTCCTCCATTCCATTCGCCCGACGACGCACTTCCCGCGCCGATCACTCGTTCTGATGACAGATGTAGTACTGCCCGCCGCCGGTGACCACGTGTCGAGCAGGGTGATGACTGTCCGAAACCTGATCGAAACAGTCGCAATACGGTTTCCATACCAAAACCATACCCAATCCATATTCGGCAGCGCCATCAAAACGATTGACTCATTTCGACATTTCTCTAATTATAGAATCATGGAAACGAAAACACATCTCCCGCTCGATATCGAGGAAGCCGCGCGGGCCTTCGCCGCGCTCGGCTCCGGTCAGCGACTGGCCGTCCTGCAGGCGCTGGTAGCAGCCGGGCCGGAAGGTCTGGCGGCCGGTGATCTTGCTCAGCGCACCGGTATCGGTGGCTCAACCCTGACCCACCACCTCCGGTTTCTGACACAATCTCAGTTAGCTACGCAACGGCGCGAGGGGCGGTCGATCATCTCTACCGCCGCGTTTGGCCGCGTGGAAACTCTCTCGAACTACCTGCTTCTCAACTGCTGCGCCGAACCGGCCGGCTGCGTCCACAAGGAACATCGCAATGGCTGACACCACGGCCCACGACGTCGCACCCAGTCGCTTCAAGCCAAGCCGCGTCTGGCTTGTTTTTGTTGGCATAATCGCCGTTTGCCTCGTGGCAGTACCGTCGCAGGTGCCCGGCATACTCACCGACACCGCCGGCGCACTGCTGCACACTGCCCCCTTCATCCTTTTCGCCGTTTTCGCCGTCGCCTATCTCAAGGCCACCGGCGCCGAAACCCTTCTGGCCAAGGCTTTCGAAGGCAACCAGACCCGCATGATAATCATGGCAGCCCTCCTCGGCGGCCTCTCTCCTTTCTGCTCCTGCGAGGTCATTCCTTTCATCGCCGCCATGCTCGCCCTCGGCACTCCCCTCGCTGCAGTCATGGCCTTCTGGCTGGCGTCACCGCTGATGGATCCGGCAATGTTTGCCATCACCGCCTCTGCTCTCGGCTTCGACTTCGCCGTCGGCAAGACCGTCGCGGCCGTAGGCCTTGGCCTGCTGGGAGGCTTTGGCACTCGCCTGCTCATCCACACTCCCGCTTTCAGTGACCCGTTGCGGGAAAAGCCACAGATCGGCGGATGCTGCGGCGTCAAAAAACCTTTTCAAGGCAAACCTTTGTGGAAATTCTGGCAGGAAGACGCTCGCCGGGAGACCTTCCGCCAAACGGCGCTGACCAACACGCTCTTTCTCGTCAAATGGCTCTCTCTCGCGTACTTGCTGGAGGCTTTGATGGTCCGGTTCATTCCTGCCGAGTTAATTGCCGGGGCGCTTGGCGGCGACGGTTTCGGCACCATTTTGCTGGCATCGCTCGTCGGTGGACCTGCCTACCTCAACGGGTACGCCGCCGTGCCCCTGCTTGCAGGACTTCTGGAACAGGGCATGGCTCCGGGCGCCGCAATGGCCTTCGTCGTCGCCGGTGGCGTCTCGTGCATCCCCGCAGCCATCGCCGTATGGGCTCTCGTCAAGCCTCGCGTTTTCGCGGGCTACCTCACATTTGCCTTCGTCGGATCACTGATCGCCGGCACGATCTGGGGCGCGATAGTTTGAAGCAGGGACATTATTGTCGCACGTGTTAACCTCCTCTAAAAAAGAACATAACGTCGGCTTCTGGGGAGAACATGCATGTACCGTGTCTGGGGATTTTTGGCGGACTACTCACTACTTCTGGTGATAGGCGCTCTGATCGCGCTCGTCTGGGCGAACGTCGATCCCTACGGATACCACCATTTCGTTGAAACCCCGCTCTGGGCAAACGATTTGGTCGGCGCGCCCTACGATTACTGGGCCAAATCCTACGGTTCCGGTGCGAAGGAGATTATCGCCCCCGGGCCGGAACGCGTGCTCTCGTTGCACTACCTCATAAACGACGTCCTCATGGCTTTCTTCTTTGCCATCGCCGGCAAGGAAGTCTGGGAGGCGGTAGCCCTCAAGTCCGGAAGTTTGCGCGGTCGAAAGGCACTGACGCCACTGGTTGCCACATCCGGCGGCATGTTCGGCCCGATCGCTGTCTACCTCGGTCTCGCCGCCGTCATGGGCTCCTCCACCTTCGATGCCGTCGCGAATGGCTGGGCGATTCCGACGGCTACCGATATTGCCTTTTCATACCTCGTCGGACGTTTGATCTTCGGTGCGGGGCATCCGGCGGTCCGCTTCCTCTTGCTGCTGGCCATCGCCGACGATGCTGCCGGGCTCATCATCCTTGCCATTTTCTATCCTTCCGGCGATCTGGCACCCCAATGGCTGCTCGTATCGTTCGGTGCGGCGGTGGCGGTCTACGTTCTCGCAAACTGGCTGCCTCGGCGGCTGGATCGGGGCAAACAGGACAGGCCCAATTCTACGTTCATGCGCGATAAACTCGGCTTCTGGCCCTACCTGGTTGCCGGAGCGATCTGCTGGTATGGCTTTCAGGAAAGCGGTATCCACCCCGCACTAGGTCTGCTGCCTATCGTCGCCACCATACCCCATGCGGACAAGGCTTTCGGCATTTTCGCCGCTGCCGAGGAACATCTGACAGACCTTCTCAACCACATCGAGCACATGTTGAAATACCCGGTGGAAGTTGTCCTGTTCTTCTTTGGCCTCATGAACGCCGGCGTCGAATTCTCGTCGATGGGATCCGCGACGTGGCTCGTTCTCGCCGGTCTGATCATCGGCAAACCTTTTGGAATTCTTCTCATGGGCTGGTTGGCGGCCGGACCGATGAAACTCGGCCTACCCGAGGGTATGCGTATCGTCGATCTCTTCATCCTCGGATGCGTCGCCGCGATCGGCTTCACCGTATCGCTGTTCATCGCGTCGGTGGCATTCGAAGCCGGTCCTGTTCAGGATGCAGCCAAAATGGGAGCTCTGCTCAGCTTTGCTGCTGCGGGAATATCCTTTGCCGTGGCCAAGGTGATCGGGGTAACCAAACAGGAATCTTAAGAAAACCGGTCATTTTGGCCGATTTTTGCTAATTTTCGCGGCCTTTCTTGCCAAATTGGCCGCGAATTGTTATATGCGCATCAACCCGGACATCAGGTTTTCCGAGAGTGGATTGGCCTGACCTCGGCGGCCGTAGTTTCCGAATAGCGGGACTGGCAGAAACGTACAGCGCAGCATGATAGAATTCACCAACGTCTCAAAGTCGTTCTGGACAGGCAAATCCCGCAAGGTCATTCTCGACAGGGCGACTTTTCGCGTCGATCTCGGCAAGAGCCTTGGTATCCTGGCCCCGAACGGCACTGGCAAGACCACGATCATCAACATGATGGCTGGCCTGGAAAAGGCTGACGAAGGGCGGATTACCCGCACCTCCAAGATTTCCTTCCCACTTGGTGTGGTCAGCGGCGTCAACATGAAACAAACAGCTCAGGAGAACGCCCGTTATATTGCGCGTCTCTACGGCCTCGATCCTGACTATGTCGAATCCTTCTGTCGCTATTTGGCGGATATCAAAGAGTATTTCACGATGCCCGTCGGCACCTACAGCCAGGGCATGCGCTCCCGCTTCACATTCGCTCTGATGCTAAGTCTCGATTTCGATATCTACCTTATCGACGAAGGCATGCCCTCGACCATGGACGCGGCATTCAACAAACGCGCTGGTGCGATCCTGCATGAACGTCTGACGACGGGAACGGTCGTCATCGTTTCGCACAGCCCCAAGATACTCGAAACATACTGTCGGCAGGCCGCCGTGTTGAAGGATGGCCGCCTGCACATGTTCGAAACCCTCGAAGAAGCCAAAGAGCTTTACAACTACGCCAATTGATGGCCTTTGCAGATGCGCGGGCATCACCCCCGGTAAACAGGAAGCTTTATGGCTGACAACGACGACAATCGCGGCGGCACGGGCCGGGGCAATAGTGGCTCCGCCGGCGGCGAATCCTACCCACCTTACGTCGATCCGAAAGGTCGAAAGGTCATGCCCCGTCACCGCAAGATGGCGATGCGACGCGCGCGTGAACTTGGGCTGGAATTTTCCTCACCCAACGAGGCAATGCACCTGGCAGCCAAGCACGGCATCAATGTATTTGCCAACGACGAGTCGATCCTCGACATCGCGAAGACCGACGACGGCAATAATCAGGGTCAGCAAAAAAAGGCTCAGGCAAAACGTTCGGGCGGCGACCAGGCGTCAGCGTCGGCTGCGAACGCCGGTGGCGGTGGCGGTGGCAATCAACTTGTGAAGGCACGTTCGCAGGAGGTTTCCGCAAACGAGGCAGGCTCCTCCGTCATGCGCAGCCCGGATGAGGACAACGCCCTCGCCGCGCCGATGGACCGAATGGACGTGGAGAAGCAAAGGCGCGACACCGAGATCGCCAAGATCCAGAGGGACCTCGTTCGTCGCCGCCGCGCTCGCTTCTGGGCAATGATCCTGCGGATCGCCGTATTCGTCTTTCTGCCCACCACTCTCGTCGGTTACTATTACGTCGCTGTCGCGACGGACATGTACGAAACAAATAGTCAATTCGTGATCCAGACTACGGAAAACCCGGCTGCCGGCGGCGGCCTCGGTGGCCTCCTCGCGGGCACCGGTCTGGCAACTGCGCAGGACAGCACCGTCGTACAGGGCTATCTTTCCTCACGTGAGGCGTTCCTGAAACTTGAGGAAGAATTCGGGTATTCGGCGCACTTCAAGGATCCGAAGATCGACCGGATCCAGCGTCTGCCACAGGATGCCACACTGGATGCCGCCTACGATCTCTTCACCAAAAACGTGACCATCGGATATGATCCGACCGAAGGCATCATCCGCATGTCCGTCATCGCCTCCACCCCGGAGGACAGCCAGCAATTTTCCGAAGCACTGGTAGAATACGCCGAGGAAAGAGTGGACGGGCTGTCTCTGGAAGCTCGTGGTGACCAGTTGAAGGAAGCGCTGGCGCGCCTCGCCACATCCAGGCAGGCTGTAGAGGACGCAACTCAGGAGATCGTCGACCTGCAACAACAACTGGAAGTGCTTAGCCCCGAACTGGAAGTTCAGGGCAAGATGGCGATCATCCAGACCTTGGAACAGGAACGCGAAGTCAAGCAGCTCAACCTGCTCGAACTGGAAGCGAACCCCGCCCCTAACCAGTCCCGCGTCAACATTCTCCGCCGGGAAATCGCGAGGCTTTCCGACCGTATCTCGGTACTGCGTCGCGAACTCACTCAGACCACGGGCGAAAACGAGTCCCTTGCCGGCATCACCTCCGAATTGCGCTTGGCCGAATCCCGGCTGGCGATCCGCCAGCTCATCCTTCAAGAGGCCATTTCATCGGCAGAAACTGCTCAACTGGAAGCCAGCCGACAGACCCGCTACATTTCCATCAGCGTTGCTCCTGTCGCACCGGTGGAAGCCACTTATCCTAAGAAGTTCGAGGGCACGCTGCTTGCATTCATCGTATTCTCGGGCATCTACATCCTCGTCTCCTTGACGATCTCGATCCTGAGGGAGCAGATCAGCGTATGATGAAAACCATAAGTATCGGCGAAACTCTCGCCGTTTCCAATGATGCCCCTCTTACGGTTATCGCCGGCCCCTGCCAGTTGGAGGGACGCGAGCATGCGTTTAATATCGCCCGGCAAATGGTTGAAATCTGCGCGGACAGCGGCGCTGGCTACGTTTTCAAAGCCTCGTATGACAAGGCAAACCGAACGTCTCTGAAAGGAAAACGCGGGCTCGGCATCGAGGAAGGCTTGCGTATCCTTGAAGACGTAAGACGGGAGTTCGGGTGCCCGGCTCTCACTGACATCCACGACGCCGAGCAGGCACGCAGCGCTGCCGAAGTGGTCGATATCATCCAGATACCGGCATTCCTCTGCCGACAGACGGACCTTCTCCTCGCAGCTGGTGAAACCGGGGCTGTGATCAATATCAAGAAAGGTCAGTTCCTCGCACCATGGGACATGCCCAATGTCGCAGCCAAGGTTGCGTCGACCGGCAACGAGCGAATTCTTCTCACAGAGCGCGGCGCATCCTTTGGCTACAATGCGCTCGTGGCCGATATGCGCAGCCTGCCGACCATGGCCAAGACAGGCTACCCTGTCATCATGGACGCCACCCATTCGGTACAACAACCCGGTGGACTGGGCGGCGCATCCGGCGGTCAACGAGAGTTCGCGCCGGTAATGGCGCGCGCAGCCGTATCACTCGGTATTGCCGGGGTCTTTATCGAAACGCATGAAGACCCTGACAACGCTCCCTCAGACGGGCCTAACATGATCCCGCTCGATCAAATGCGAACGCTCGTATCGACACTGATGGACCTCGATAGGATCGCCAAGGCTGATCCAGTCAGGATTTGAACCGGGATCGAGCAGTAAGGTAAGGCTGACTCAACAGACCTGCCCCGCAGCCCAGCCCGAGGACCAGGCCCACTGGAAGTTGTACCCTCCAAGCCAGCCGGTGACATCAACGACCTCGCCAATAAAGTACAAGCCGGGCACGGATCTGGTTTCCATCGTTTTTGAATCCAGCTCCGCGGTGCTTACGCCCCCCACAGTTACCTCTGCCGTTCGATAACCTTCAGACCCTGCAGGCAAAACCCACCAGTGCGCCAGCATGGACGCGAGTTCCGCCAGACGTCTGTCTGACATGTCTCCGATCCGACCTGTCACCGACATTTGTGTCAGCAGGCTGTCGGCCAGCCGCTTCGGTAAAAACTCAGCCAGGGCGCGGGCGACAGACAGTTTTCCGTTGGCCTGCCGCAATGATCGCAACCCTTCAAAGGCCGCTGCTTCCTCCAGCCACTCGACCTGAACCTCCTCACCCTCGCGCCAATAGGACGACACCTGAAGGATCGACGGACCGGAAAGGCCCCTGTGCGTGAAGAGCAACCCCTCTCTGAACGACGCGCCCCCGGAAGAGACGACCGCATCCGTCGACAAACCGGCCAGCGCTTTCATGTTTTCCAACGTCGGTCCGCTGAACGTCAGGGGCACCAGCCCCGGGCGAGTCGGCTCCAGCTTCAACCCATGGGCTTCCGCAACCCGGTAGCCGAAACCTGTAGCCCCCATTTTCGGAATGGACTTTCCACCGGTTGCCACCACAGTTGTCTCACACTCAAGTTCCTGCCCCTCCACGCGGATCAGAAAGCCCCGTTCCGTGCAAACCGGAACACTGACATTCTGTCCTAACCGCAGAACGACCCCCGCATCGCTCATATCGCGCATCAGCATGTCGATGATATCCCGGGCGGAACTGTCGCAAAACAGCTGCCCAAGCGTCTTCTCATGGTAGGCGATGCCCTCTGCCTCTACCCTCGCAACGAAATCCGAAGCGGTGAATCGCTTAAGTGCGGACGTCGCAAAGCGAGGATTGGCCGAAATGAAACGTTCCGGCTCACAAAAAATGTTCGTAAAATTGCACCGGCCGCCACCTGATATCCGGATTTTCTCACCCGGTGCCCGAGCATGATCAAGCACCAGAACCCTGCGCCCGCGCCGTCCGGCCTCGATAGCTGCGAACATTCCTGCGGCACCCGCGCCAATGACAATGCAATCCCATTTCTCCAGCACACAGAGCCCTCCCGTTCCAGCTTGAACTACTGGATGCAGAAGGCCACGAACAAGCGCCCATTCCCCCTTGCAGCCCATTTTCCGAAATTGTATGACCTTCGCCACTGCTGGGGTGTAGCCAAGTGGTAAGGCAACGGTTTTTGGTATCGTGTACCGTAGGTTCGAATCCTACCACCCCAGCCACCTTACTCCGCGCAATGGATGGAAACCCGTCGAAGCCAGCGCGTCCACTGCGGTCGCGGCGGCGGACTTTTTCCAAAGTTAAAGAGTGGGCGATGAGATGATTAGCCCTGAAAGTTGTCTAATACCCAATTTCGCCTTATCCTGAATGTAGGAACAGAACTTATACCGCTCTACGTTTTGTGGGACTGTAAAGGTAGAAGACTTGGACACCGCCCGCACATCACTGGCCGCCGAATTGGCACTTGGCCTGCTTCACGGCAGAGAGAGGGATGAAGCGCAGCGGGAAATGGCGTCCGATCCAGAAATGCAGTTCGATTTCGTTTGTTGGCAGGAAAGCCTTGTAACGCTGCTTTCCGCTACCGAAGCGCCGGCTGTGAAGCCGGCACCTGCGGTCTGGCGTAGCATTCAGGCGGAACTGTTCGGCAGATCCCCGTCGATCTGGCAACAAATTCTGGATTCGGCGAGGGACCCGCACAACCGGGGCCTGCTCGTCATCGTGGCGCTGGCCAAGCTCGCCCTACTGGCCTGGATCATCTACCTGTTTTTTTGATATCTCAGTCGACGGTTTGTTGCATCGACCCGCTGCCCAGCACTCGACCGATATAGGGCACGATAAGAACCGTTGCGAAAACGGTCGAAATCAGCCCGACGAGCAATATGCCTGAGTGTCGGCTAAAGCCTTCAGACAATGCGTAGGCCGCAATTGCCACCAAGGGGATATGCAATAATACAGCGCACACAAATTGTACGCGGAGCTTTATGTTCCGGTTAAACATTGAATTCCTCATTCCGTGACCGTGTTGAAAATTGACCCTTCTGCGCACATTTGACCAACCCAAACGGACATTTTTTAGACAGGCTCGCCCGATTTAGTCCACGCTAACCAAGCGTTCCGGCACACGTGTCGCCATCTGCGTCGCCAAAAGCAGGTTCGTCTCGCTGGTGGTCACTCCGTCGAATTTGCGAATTCGCGTGAGCACCCCATCAAGATCATACAGAGTCTGGGTGCCCAGTTCGACGATCAGATCCCATTTGCCGTTGGTTGAATGCACAGCCTGAACTGCCGGTACGTTGCTCAGCAACCGCGTGATCTTGTCCGCGCCACGCCCCTCGATGCCAAGCATCATCAGGCCTCGCACCGGATGATGCTGCATATCCTCGGCAAGTACCACAGTGTATCCGACAATGACGCCGCTCTCCCGTAGCCTGTTCAGTCTCGCACGAACCGTCACACGCGAAAGCCCGACTTCCAATGCGAGGTTTGAGAGTGATATACGCGCGTCGCGCCTCAAGGCTCCGATAATTCTGGTGTCAAAACTATCCACTTTGATCAGTTTTCCCTTCGTTTTGTATATTTGCCCGATCAATTTATCAAATTGATCGCTTCTCGTCGTACGGTTTCGGAAAGTATCAGTAATAAAGAATTCCCAGAGGATACCCGTATGAAACCGAAAAGATGTCTGTTGATCGGCGCACCAGTTGACAGCGGCAAGCGTCGTCAGGGTTGCATGATGGGACCTGACGCCTATCGCACCGCCAAGCTCGCCGAAACCGTCGCAGCTCTTGGACATGAGGTAAGCGATTTGGGCAACATCAGCCCTGCAACCATCCGTCAGGTCAGCAATTCCAATAAGCAGGTGTATGCTCTGCCTGAAACGGTCGCTTGGGCGGAAGCCATTGCCGCTGCCGGGCAGGAAGCCGCAATGCATGGCTTCCCGATTTTCCTCGGTGGCGACCATTCCCTCTCGCTCGGCTCCGTTGCAGGAATGGCGGCACACGCTTCATCGCAATCCCGCCCTCTGTTCATTCTCTGGCTCGACGCTCATACGGACCTGCACACACCATTGACCAGTGGTTCCGGAAACCTCCACGGTACACCGCTTGGCTATATTTCAGGCGCCGCCGGTTTCGATGCATTCCCACCGATGCCGAAACCGGTCCCAGCGCACCAGATCTGCATGATCGGCTTGCGCTCGGTAGATGCCGCCGAAAAGGCCATGCTGCAGGACAGCGAGATGACGGCGGTGGACATGCGCACCATCGATGAACAGGGCATCGCCCGCCCGCTGGCCGAATTCCTCGGTCGGGTCGCCGCTGCCAGCGGCCTATTGCATGTCTCGCTCGATGTAGACTTCCTGGATCCATCCATCGCTCCGGCGGTCGGAACAACGGTGCCGGGCGGCGCCACTTTCCGTGAGGCCCATCTCGTGATGGAAATGCTGGGCGACAGCGGGCTTGTCAGTTCTCTCGATCTTGTGGAACTCAATCCATTTCTGGATGATCGCGGCCGGACCGCGTCCCTGATGGTCGATCTTACCGCGTCCCTGCTTGGCCGCCGTGTTTTTGACCGTCCGACACAGTCGTTTAATGCCCGAATAACGGGTTTGGAAAACCAATCATGAGCGCACCAGCACCCTCCGACCTCGCCTTCGTGCCGTTTGTCAGTGTCGAGAACATGATGAAGCTTGTTCATCGCATCGGCATAGAAGACATGCTGCGCGGCCTCGCCTCAGCCATCGAAGAAGATTTCCGCCGCTGGGAACTGTTCGACAAGACGCCGCGCATAGCCTCTCATTCACGGGACGGCGTCATTGAGCTCATGCCAACCTCGGATGGCCAAGTGTACGGTTTCAAATACGTCAACGGCCATCCCGGGAACATGAAGGAGGGACTTCAGACAGTCACCGCGTTCGGCCTGCTCGCCACCGTGGATACCGGCTACCCTGTACTGCTCAGCGAAATGACGGTCCTCACCGCTCTGCGCACCGCAGCGACTTCGGCCATGGTCGCGCGCCATCTCGCCCCGCGCGATGCCCGCACCATGGCGATAATCGGCAACGGTGCACAATCGGAGTTCCAGGCTCTGGCCATGAAGGCCATTTGCGGCATCACACACCTTCGCCTCTTTGATATCGACCCGCGTGCAACGGAAAAGACCATGCGCAACCTCGATGGCCTCGGCCTGTCACTGTCCGCCTGTTCAACGCCCGAGGAAGCGATCGAAAGTGCAGATATCATCACTACCTGCACCGCCGATAAGCAGTATGCCAACATACTCACCGACAACATGGTTGGTGCCGGTGTCCACATAAACGCCATTGGCGGAGACTGTCCCGGCAAGACTGAACTCCACCGGGATATTCTGTCGCGTTCAACCGTTTTTATCGAATATCCGCCACAGACACGCATCGAAGGGGAAATCCAGCAGATGCCCGCCGATTTCCCGGTCACCGAACTCTGGCAGGTGATCACTGGCACGGCTCCCGGACGAACGAGCGATAGCCAGATCACCCTGTTTGATGGCGTCGGTTTCGCCATCGAGGATTTCTCGGCCCTCCGCTTTGTCCGCGATCACTTGCAGAGCACAGGCCTTTTTCAAAACCTCGACATGGTTGCGGACCCGGATGACCCGCGCGATCTTTTTGGCATGTTGCAGCGCGCCCGGATCTGAGGCCGCGTCAATTTACGTCCACGGGGCGCGAACGCATCCGCCGCGCCGTCTCGCGCTCCGCCCGCTTGCAGCGGACGGGCGGCAGCCCCCGGTCCATGAGCGCCATATCTTCCAACACCATGTCTCCCATCTCCCTGAAGGCAGTATCCAGTGCCCCGGCCCGATGGGCAGACCGTAGAAACCCATCCAATGTTCGAACCCGGTGGTCCAATGGCATCGGTTCTTCCGGATAAACATCGCTCGCCGCCACAATCTGTTTTGCGGCCACTGCATCCAACAGCGCTTCGAAGTCGACAACATCGGCCCGCGAGAGCAGGATGAAGACCGAACCCTGCCGCATTGACGCGAACTCTTCTGAGCCGAGAAAACCCCGGTTCTCTGAAGTCACCGAGGACACCACAAAGATGAAATCGGATTCCGCCAGCACTTCTCCGAGGTCGGCTGGAGAGACGCCGTGCTCGCGCAGCAGCGAAGGAGGCAACCACGGGTCGAAGACCTTGATATTGCAACGAAAACCTTCGAGAAGCCGTCGCAAGGCCTTGCCAAGATCACCAAAGCCGATGATTCCGACGTCGGATCCGCTCAAGGTACGCGATCCTGAATTGCCATCGCCGCCCCATAGTTCGCAGCCCGCACGAAAGTCATTGTCCGCCGAGACGATACCCCGCGCCAGATTCAACGCCATCGCCAACCCCATCTCCGCCACCGGCAGGGCAAAGACGGCACCGGTCGTCAGCACATGAATACCGCGACGGAAAATTTCCTCATAAGGCATGTTGTCGATCAGGTTGGATTCGACGTTCAACACCGACCGCAGTGCCGTCATGGACGCCAGCGTTTCCTCTGCAATCGGGGGCTGGCCCAGAATATACCGTACCCGCTCGAGCACCTCCCGGCCCATGCTGGCAACTTCATCGGCTGGCACTTCCAGTACTTCGTATCGCGTGTGCAGTTCTTCCAGCTTTTGCGGCTTGAAGATCAATTCCAGAGTTCGCGGCTCCGGTGCGGCCAGCACAAGCGGTTTCGATTCTGGCATCAAAGCAATCCTCCCGGTCTCGAGCCTAAGCCGAAACAAACTGTCCGTCGCGCGATTTCGTTAGCCGAAGCCGTCCGCCACTTTACACGTCGCGACCTTTCCGACTTGCCACAACTGCATCAGAAAGCGGCTTTTTTTTCGTCAGCGTGCACCATTTGCTCTATCGCGCCGTTCTTGGTTGCTGCGTTGCAACAGTTGCGCCATGCTGAACGCGGAGGTACCTGCCATTGTCCATTACAGCCGGAATTTATCACCTTACCCACTACCAATATGATCGCCCGGTCACGCTCGGACCACAGGTCATCCGCCTCAGGCCAGCGCCGCACTCCCGCACAAGGGTCATATCCCATTCTCTGCGGGTGACGCCCGAAAATCACTTCGTGAACCATCAGCAAGACCCATATGGCAACTGGCTGGCTCGTTTCGTGTTTCCAGAACCGGTGCGCGAATTGAAGATCGAAGTCGATCTAGTTGCGGACATGTCGGTCTACAATCCGTTCGACTTCTTCGTCGAGGAAGAGGCTACCGAGTATCCATTCGCATATCCGTCAGATTTTGCCACCGACCTCCGAATCTACATGGAACCGGAACCGGTGACACCTCTCCTTGAGCGATTCATCGCTTCGATTCCCAGGGAGATGAAAGGTACGGTCGACTTCCTCGTTGCTCTGAACAGCTACGTTTCCGACAGGATCAACTACGAAATCCGCATGGAACCAGGCGTTCAGACTCCCGAAGAATCCCTGCAACGCGCCGCTGGCTCGTGTCGCGATTCCAGTTGGCTGCTTGTTCAGGTGCTTCGCAACATCGGCTTCGCCGCCCGTTTCGTTTCCGGATACCTGATCCAGTTGAAACCGGACCTCGTAGCTCTTGATGGCCCCGCCGGCACCGATCATGACTTCACCGATCTGCACGCATGGGTAGAGGTCTACCTTCCCGGTGCAGGCTGGGTAGGGCTCGACCCGACATCCGGCCTCCTCGCGGGCGAGAGCCACATTCCTCTGGCCGCAACGCCACACTACCGCAACGCTGCGCCCATATCCGGCGTCGCCAGCGCCGCGCAGGTCGACTTCAACTTCGACATGCAAGTGACACGCACCTCCGAACATCCCCGCATAACAAAGCCCTTCTCGGATGCGTCATGGGATGCCCTCAACGCGCTGGGCAAGAAGGTTGACGAGAAACTGAAGGCAGGAGACGTCCGCCTGACCATGGGCGGCGAGCCAACCTTCGTTTCCATTGACGACTTCGAGAGTGAGGAATGGAACTCGGAGGCTGTCGGCCCGACCAAACGCAAACTCGCAGACGTCCTCATCCGCCGACTGAACGACAAGTTCGCGCAGGGAGGTTTGCTGCACTACGGGCAGGGGAAATGGTATCCAGGTGAAACCCTGCCACGCTGGACCTTCTCCCTCTATTGGCGCAAGGATGGCAAGCCGATCTGGCACGACCCGGAGCTTCTCGCCCGCGAGGACACGAACGAGGATGTCGGGCCGGAAGACGCGCAAGCGCTCTTGCAGGGCATTGCCGAAGCCTTGGAAGTTCCTCGGGAAAACGTCGTGCCCGCTTTCGAGGATCCGGGCGAATGGATCCTCAAGGAAGGCAAGCTGCCCGATAATGTCACACCTGACAATTCAAAGCTCAAGGACCCTGAGGAACGCGCCCGCCTCGCCAAGGTGTTCGAACGGGGGCTGACAAATGCCGTCGGCTACGTGCTCCCTGTGCAGCGCTGGCAATCGGCGGCCCGAAAGGGAGGCTGGATGTCGGAGGTCTGGAAACTCCGCCGCGGCCGTGTCTTCCTCGTACCGGGCGACAGTCCTGTCGGGTATCGCCTGCCTCTGGGCAGCCTGCCCTACGTTCCACCCTCAAGCTATCCGTTTGTCTATCCGGAAGACCCGACGATCCCGCGCGCACCCCTATCCGATCCACTTGCGCCACAGGGTGGCGAACCGGAGCCGAAACCCGATCCCGAGGCTGTGCAACAGGATGTCGCCCGGTTCACGGCCAATCCCGCCGGGCAAGACAGAGTGGAACAGGTTCTGGGCGATCTCGATGGTCCCGTCCGCACGGCCATCTCGGTCGAACCTCGTGATGGCCGCCTCTGCGTCTTCCTTCCGCCAGTGGAAACGCTTGAAGACTATCTCGAACTCATCTCGGCAATCGAACGCGCGGCAAAATCCATCGGGCGCAAAGTCCTGATCGAGGGCTACGCCGCCCCCTCCGATCCGCGCATCGAGGTCATTCGCGTAGCACCTGACCCAGGTGTGCTCGAAGTGAACATTCATCCTGCCGCAAGCTGGGAAGAATGCGTCCACACGACCGAGACGATCTACGAGGAGGCCCGTCAGACGCGCCTAGGGACCGACAAGTTCATGATCGACGGCCGCCACACTGGCACCGGCGGCGGCAACCATGTGGTTGTCGGCGGCGCTACCGTGCTAGACAGCCCTTTCCTCCGCCGCCCGGACCTGTTGAAGAGTCTGATCCTGTTCTGGCAGCGCCACCCTTCGTTGTCCTATCTATTCTCCGGCACCTTTGTTGGTCCCACGAGTCAGGCACCGCGCATAGACGAAGCACGCCACGACACGCTCTATGAACTGGAAATCGCCCTCGATCAGATCTGGCCGCCTGAGCAGGGCCAGGTTCCGCCGCCGTGGCTGACGGACCGGCTGCTGCGCAACAGCCTGATCGACGTCACAGGCAACACGCATCGCACCGAGATTTGCATCGACAAACTTTTCTCACCGGACGGCCCAACGGGCCGACTGGGCCTCGTCGAGTTTCGCGGCTTCGAAATGCCTCCCAATCCCCGGATGAGTCTTGCGCAGCAACTGCTGCTGCGCGCCATCATCGCCCGATGCTGGGACTCCCCTCTTACGGGGAACCTGACACGCTGGGGCACAACCCTGCATGATCGTTTCATGCTGCCTGCCTTCATCTGGGACGATTTCATGGATGTGCTGGCCGACCTCGCCGAACATGACCTGAAGCTTGACCCGGTTTGGTTTGAAGCACAGTCGGAGTTTCGTTTCCCATTCTGCGGCGAAGTCACTTATGAAGGAATGACGCTCGAACTGCGGCAAGCGCTGGAACCTTGGCACGTACTTGGAGAGACCGGTGCAATCGGCGGGACAGTCCGCTATACCGACAGTTCGGCGGAAAGACTGCAGGTCAAGCTTTCCGGTCCCAATGCCAGCCGTTATCGCGTTACTGCGAACGGTCGCTACGTACCACTGAACCCGTCTCGTACCACCGGAGAACTGGTCGGAGGTGTGCGTTACAAGGCATGGAAACCGCCGCTGTCACTGCACCCGGTCATGGACGTGCACACACCACTGACGTTTGACATCTATGACACATGGACGGGCCGGGCTCTCGGCGGTTGTCGCTACCATGTCATGCATCCCGGAGGCCGCAATTTCGAAACCTTCCCAGTGAACGGCAATGAAGCAGAAGCTCGCCGCCTGAACCGGTTCGAAGCCCTCGGCCATACCGCCAGTCGGTACACCCCCTCCGACGAAACGCCGCATCCGGAATTTCCGATGACGCTGGATCTACGGCGTAGACCGGGCCTCTAACAGTGAGCCGGTCCGGTTCCATGCAGGATGTCAGCCGGTTGCAGCTGTTGTCGGAATACGCGCCCCGCGCAGGCAAGCAGGACGAACTGATGCTGCCAAATGGCGGTATTCGCCCGGTCTGGCGGGATTTTATCGAGCATCTGAGCCGTTTTACGCCCGACGATCTCACAACCCGTTTTGCGCGCGGAAACCAATATCTGCGCGACGCCGGTGTGCTCTTCCGCCACTACGATGATACTGTCTCCTCGGAACGAGACTGGCCGCTAAGCCACATTCCTGTCGTCATAGACGGCAGCGAATGGGAGGAGATTTCGACTGGTCTGGTTCAGCGCGCCGATCTGCTTGAGACGGTGGTGCAGGATGTCTACGGCAACAACGAACTTGTCGCCGCCGGTCACTTGCCGGCAACTCTTCTGACGCAGAACCCCGCCTGGCTGCGCCCTATGGTCGGCGTCAGCCCGGCAGGCGGCAACTTCCTCAATTTCCTGGCCTTCGAGATCGGTCGCGGGCCAGATGGCAAATGGTGGGTCATCTCCGACATGATCGAGGCGCCGTCGGGCGCCGGTTTCGCCATTGAAAATCGGGTGGCCATGAGCCGCGTCTTTCCGAACTTCTTTGCAAACGCGAAGATTCACCGCCTCGCCACCTTCTTCCAGGAGTTTCAGAAAAGCCTTTTCGATTACCGCGGCAACAGCAAAGGCCAAATCGCCGTGCTTTCGCCCGGCCCGATGAACGACAGCTATTTTGAGCACGCCTATCTTGCGCGTTATCTTGGCCTGCTACTCGTCGAAGGCGAGGATCTCACCGTCCAGAACGGACAGGCCATGGTCCGTACCGTGTCCGGCCCCATGCCGCTGTCGATGCTCTGGCGTCGGATATCCGGCCCGCAATGCGATCCGCTCGAGTTCAATGCAGACAGCCAGATCGGCACCCCCGGCCTGCTGGAGGCAGTCCGAAGGCGAAACCTCAGCGTCGTCAATGCCCTTGGTGCCGGAGTGCTGGAGACACGGGCGCTCATGGCTTTCCTACCGAGAATCTCCCGTGAAGTGCTTGGGCAACCACTTCGCATTCCGAATGTCGCAACTTGGTGGTGCGGCCAACCCGGAGAGCAAACTCACGTCATCGAAAACCGCGCCAAAATGATGATAGGTTCAGCTTTCTCGACCACACCGCTAATTTCCGATCCCCATGGTATCATACTGGCCGAGGATCCGAACTTCCGGCAGGACGAAGGTGTCACCGAACTGCTGCGGACAAAGGGGCGCGAACTCGTCGGCCAGGAGGCCGTGACCCTCTCGACTACGCCAGTATGGGAAGATGGACATCTCGTCGCCCGCCCGATGTGCCTGCGTGTCTTCCTGGGTCGCACGTCCGACGGCTGGCGCGTGATGCCCGGCGGTTACGCACGTGTAAGTGCAGGCACTGACACGAAAGTCTTCGCAATGCAGCGCGGTGGCAAGGTCGCCGATGTCTGGGTAGCCAGCGACCGGCCAGTCGAAAAGGCCAGCCTTCTGGCCGTGGCCCGTGAAAGCCATGCGAACCAGTCCCTCAGCCGCGCACTGCCGAGCCGTGCCGCCGACAACCTCTATTGGCTCGGACGCTATGTAGAACGCGCGGAACTCAACATGCGCCTGTTCCGCGCCTATTATGGCCGCGTCCGAGATGGTGCGCCTGAAAACTCTCCCCTTCTCTCTTTCATGCGGGCAACTCTGCTGGGTGGCGCGAAAGCGGACGCCGCCGTTCTGGCCCGTCGTTTCGAGGCACCGCTCGAACGTGCACTTCACGCCGCCGGCAAGGTTGGTGACCGTTTCTCACCGGATGGAATGATGGCACTGAAGGAGCTCGACCAGACAGCAAGCCGGCTGCGAGACATGGACATTCCGCTGGACGAGAAGCCTCGCGACATCAGTCTGCTTCTGCGTCAGATCACCGGGTTTGCTGGCCTCGTCCATGAAAACATGTTCCGTTCGCTCGGCTGGCGCTTCCTCAGCCTCGGCTTCTCGCTCGAGCGCGCCACCAACATGTGCTACCTGTTGCCGGCTCTCGTAAGTGCCGACGCACCCGATGGCGCCCTCGATCTCGCGCTGGAGATTGGCGACAGTACCATCTCCCACCGCGCGCGGTACTCAGTCACGGCATCGCCTCGCAGTGTGCTCGACCTTCTTGCGCTCGATGAACGCAATCCTCGTGCAATTCACTATCACATCTCCCGCGCCCGCAGTCATGTCTCCGAACTTCCCGGCAACTCCCGCGATCACGCCATGACCGACGTCGCCCGTAAGGCATTGCAACTCGAAACAAGTCTCGCGGTGGAAACATCCGAGACTTTCGAACCCGACAGCCTCCACACTCTCGAAAGCGAGCTCCGAGACTTCTCCGAACTCATTTCACGCGCACATCTGGTATAGGCACCGTCATGCTCTACGATGTCAGGTTGAACATAACGCACGTCTACGAAACGCCTGCGGCCGCCAGCCGACATATGATCCGTGTTTTGCCAAAAACATTTGCCCCCCGCCAACGCGTCAACGCCCACTTGGTGGAAATCCTGCCCGGGCCATCAGAACGCAGCGAGCTCCGGGACTTCTTCGGCAACACAGCCACCTCCGTCGCCCATTTCGCACCTCACTCCCGAATGGAAATTCGCATGGCATGCAGGGTGGAGGTTCAGGATCCCGGTGCCTTCATCGACCTCTCGCCGGATCTGAATGCCATACGCACTGAAATTGCCCAACGCCGAGACCTTGGGCCAAATTCGCCGATGCATTACCTCGGCCCGTCACCGCGTCTCACGCCCAATTCCGAAATCTCTGCCTTCGCCGCCGGTCAAGTTCTGTCGAGCGATTCCGCTGCCTCCACGGCGGTCCGTCTGGGCCGGGCCCTCCATGACGAAATCACTTTCGACGCCACCGCCACAACCGTAGACACCGATCCGCTGGAAGCCTTTCGTCTGCGACGCGGTGTCTGTCAGGACATATCTCACATCATGATCATCGGCCTTCGGTCACTGGGCATCCCGGCTGCTTACGTCAGCGGCTACTTGCGCACGTTGCCACCCGAGGGCGGCGTACGACTTGAAGGCGCGGATGCCATGCATGCCTGGGTCAGCGCATGGTGCGGCGCCAATCAGGGCTGGATCGAATACGATCCCACCAACGCAACCCTCGTTGGCGCCGATCATATCGTCGTTGGGTACGGCCGCGATTACGGCGATGTCAGCCCTGTGATCGGGCATCTGAGAGCATCCGGTGGACAACGCAGCAGCCAGTCAGTGGATGTCGCGCCGGCGCACTGACTTCAATTTCCGTAACTTGCCGCCGTCTCCAGCAGGGCGCTCAACCGCCCGGCATCTCCTATTTCATTCGCCATCAGCAGCACCAATCTCGCATTCAGCGCGTGGCTTTGCTCCTCGCTGCGACTTTCGTGAGCCCGCATCAGACCCTCATAAAAGTCGTCCCCCGCAGCCCCCAGGCCATCCGCCATAATCTCTCGCATCAGACCGTTTCCTCTTCCTTTGCTATTCTCAGGCAGCGCGAAACCGCCGCGCCGACACCCGCCTTTGTCGGAGTTTCGAATACTGCGATCACATGACCGTCCGGACGGAAGAGGAAGGCCCGACCCGTACCGTAACGCGCCTCTGCCAAACGGCCGTCATCTGCCAGACAGGTGTAGGGTTTGCCGCTTTGCCCAATCCCAATTCGGCGTACGCCGGCAACATCGGGCAAGACAACCTCACCGAAGCCGACCAGAGTGAACCCGC